>JANNDL010000077.1:0-36831 GCA_031387665.1 Chamaesiphon sp. OTE_75_metabat_95
ATATACTGCTGTACTTGTCATCACTGTACCTCGACCTTTATTAACTTATTGATATAGATAATCAACAAGCTGTTAAAACGATGTTACCACAACTGTTGAGAATTTATAGCATTTGTTTTAGATTAATTTTTGTGTCTAAATGCCGAAAATTAGGCGTTAGACCCTTGGCGATCACAATAAACCACCCGCTAGCTAGCCCGATCGCCGCCATCGCCCCTAAGATAATGAAGCCATTCACCTTAAATGCTGATGATTCCTCGATGTTTTGTTTCATAACTGGTTAATTTTCAATTGTGATATCACAATATTTGGAGATGACGCAGATCGACGGACTACTTTGATTGTTTTCGGCTAGACACGATTCGCTATTGTAGACTGAATTATTATTGATAATACTTCTTAATTGTGAGATAATCAAACTTCTCCAGTACTCAGTATAATTTCTGCCAACGTCGATTTTGATTACAGTATTTTAGTTAATGAAATTAGTTCTAACAGGTCAAAATATTGAAGAGCTACTCCGATCAACCGAGCAGCAGTTATCAGTAGAGCGGATCTGTACTATTGGCGAACGCAGTTGGCAATTTGCGACGGCTCAGGTTGAGGGACATATTCACCGGATCGAGTTTCCGCTCGGTCTAGAACTAGTATTACATCAGTATGTGCTGACCGAGCCACTAACCGTGGCTACTGATTACGCCCTCGATCGACCACACATTGGCTGGGACTTTTGGCTCTGTGGGGAAGAATGCACGATCGAGCGGGGATCGAATCGCAGCTACGAGTACGGAGCGGGACAGAGCCGTTTTGCTTTTATTCCTGAGTTTCGGGGGACTCAGGAACTCCGCGCGGGCAAGGTAAGGTATCTAGAAGTCAATGTCACCCCCGAACGATTGTTGGGGCTGGGGGGACAGATTAGCGATTTACCAGCACCGCTACCAGCCTTATTCGAGGGCAAGCGATCGAATTTTTATTTGCACACCCGTTCGATCTTGCCATCGATGCGATCGACGATCCATCAGATTTTGAACTGTCCCTATCAGGGAGTCAGTCGGCGGCTGTATCTGGAGAGTCGGGCGATCGATCTCGTGGCGGCTAGTCTGGCACAGCCGTGGGAGTCTGAGTTCAAGCTGCTAGAGTCAGAGGATATCGATCGAATCGAAGCCGCCCGTCAGATCTTACTCGATCGATTGGATAATCCGCCGTCCCTGATGGAACTCGCCCAACAAGTGGGATTGAATGACTGCACCCTCAAGCGGGGATTTCGGCAGGTATTTGGGACTACAGCGTTTGGCTATCTCTATCAGCAACGGATGGAGCAGGCGCGGATCCTGTTGGCATCGGGTGAATGGAGCGTGTCTGCGGTGGCAGAGCTAGTGGGCTATGGCAATGTTAGTGCTTTTAGTACAGCATTCCGGCGCAAGTTCGGTCGATCGCCAAAATCTTGTCGTATTAGGAAATGAAACCTGGCATGACTTCATCACAATCGATCGTCAACCCAGGGTAATTGTGGATCTGGTAGTTGGAAATATATGCAAAAATATCTCAATAGGATTGTTATTGCCCAGATCGCCCCATGCCGCTGAAACTGACACCAGATATTTTCGATAACCTGTGGGCAGAAGCCGAACTCCAGGGCGATGTGGTGTGGACGGAAACCGATCGGGAGGAGAGCGTTCGGGCTGTTTTACCGCAGATTGGCAAGCTTCAGGAATACGGTATCGAGCTGCAAGCTGGGTTGAGTTTAGACATTCGATCGTGGGAGCTACTGGAAGATTTGGCTCACGGGGACGATGGTGGTGGGGATGAAGACGGTGTTGATGTTAATTTCACATATCATCTCTCTGGCAAGGTGCAAACCAACTTGTATGGGTTGACAGGCGAGATCGAAGAGGTGGTGGGATATCACAATATGTCAAATTGCGCGGGAATTAGCGAAACTGAGCTATGGCTGGCGGGAACGCGGTTCCAGCGGGTTTATCTACACCTCGATCCGGTACAGCTATTTGGGAATCTGACGGGAGACTCGCTGGCGCAGTTGCCTGTAGAAATTCAAAGATCGATCGACGGGCAACATCGTCCTTATTATCGATCGAATGTTACCACCCCAGCGATGCAGCAAGCGATCGAGCAAATTTTGCACTGTCCCTATGAGGGGCTACTCAAGCGAATGTATCTGCAAAGCAAGGCGTGGGAATTAATTACGCTGGAATTCGAGCAATATCAATCGGCACCAGGTTTACAGATCGGGCAACTCGGCGCGGGTGAAATCGAGCGCATTCATCGTGCCAAGGAAATTTTATTGCAGCAATTAGACAATCCACCTTCCCTGGAAGAGTTAGCTAGGTTGGTGGAGCTAAATGAGTGTGCGCTCAAGAAGGGCTTTCGTCAGGTATTTGGTACGACGGCGTTTCAATATTTGCACGACTATCGGTTAGAGCAAGCACGTCAACTCATCGAACAGAGCGATCGATCGATTGCCGCAGTCGGTAAATGTGTCGGGTTTAATAATCGGGGTTATTTTGCGGCAGCGTTTCGGAAAAAGTTTGGGCTGAGTCCCAAGGCTTATCAGCTAACGCGCAAAAATTCCGGCTAGCATCCAAAAAATATCGGATCGGGATCTTTTTACTCTTCCGCTGGATAGTTATTTCTTTGTATATTAGTTGACATCTTATTTCAATAATTGAACGAAATTAATTAACGCTCTGACAATCCACTTCAGGGGATGTCGGAACAGTCTTATCGGCTTCGATCGTAGACCTGAATCCCCCTAAATCCCCCTTAGAAAGGGGGACTTCCGGATCCGGTTCCCCCTTTTTAAGGGGGCTAGGGGGATTTAGATCTACGCTCGAAGTCCAGCCAACTTGTGTGTGGGATCTGGCGGGGTGAGGGCTAGTACCGAACGGAGCAAACCAAACCAACGTTAATTAAAAGTATTTCTCGATCGACAGATCCAGTTTTCAAATATCAAATAACTCCAGGAGTAGCGGGATGAGATTGTGGCAAATATTGTTGGTGTCGGGGCTACTGTCGATCGGGGGAATACAGACAGCCAAAGCGCAAACTGGGTTGCCAGTCCAGATCGATCGAACCATCTCCCGATCGATCGCCCAAACGCCAAACTCGATCGTCCAAGTCACTGGCGTGCGAATAACATCAACAACCACTGGACTAGATGTCTCACTCCAAACGTCCACAGGTGAATTGACCCTACCAGCCCCGACAGTCCAGGGAAATGCGCTAATCGTCAAAATTCCGAATGCGGTGCTGGTGCTGCCCGATGGCAAGGCATTCGAGCAAATAAATCCGGTGGCGGGGATCGATCGAGTGAGTGTGGCAAATGAGCTAGGTGGAATCGTCCTCAGAATTACGGGGGTAGATGCACCGCCGACGGCACAGGTACGAACCCAATCGCAGCAGGCGATCTTGAGTGTGGCGGCAGGCATCGCCAATCGACCTGAAGAAGAAGCAGTAGAAATTAATGTGATCGGGCGGAAGAAGGGCGGTTATAACGTGCCGAATGCCAGCGTGGGTACCCGCACAGATACACCGATTCGGGATGTGCCGCAAGCGATTCAGGTGGTGCCGCAACAGGTACTCAAAGACCAAAATGCTAGCAGTTTACCGGATGTATTAAAAAACTTTGCTGGAGTTTCTCCGCTCAACGCTGGTAGCGTAAAAGTACGGGGATTTAATGGCAGTCTACGACGAGACGGTTTTGAAGGAGTTAATCCTTTGGGAAGTAGTCCCACTTTTACTAGTAATATCGAGCAAGTAGAACTGATTCGCGGGCCATCGTCGGTACTATACAGTGTGGGCAGCCTCGGTGGTGCGATTAATTTCTCGGAAAAGCAACCGCAAGCAAAACCTGGTTATGAAGCTAGTATGACTGTTGGTAGCTTTAACTCTTACCGAGCTACTTTCGATGCGACGGGGCCACTGGCACCATCGAAAACGGTCTTATATCGCCTTAATGTTGACTACAAAAATGAGGGTTCTTTTATTGATTTCGTCAACAAAACTGATTTTTCAATCTTTCCAGTTGTCAGCTTTCCATTAGGTGAAAATACCAAACTAACCCTAGATGGTAGCTATCAAAAAATTGTCGATTCGGGAACTGCTCAATCTTCAGGCTTACCGCTAATAGGGACACTGAGACAGAATCCCTTGGGGAAAATTCCGATCTCTCGATTTTTAGGCGACCCAGATTTTGACGAATTCAATCTCACCAAATGGAGTCTCGGTTATCTCCTTAGTCACAAGTTTAGTGAAGACTGGTCGATTAGCAATCGCTTTCGCTATGACTATAGCTTTATCACCAAGAAACGTTTGTCTCCTGGCGACTTAGACGCTGACAATCGGACTCTAAATCGGACTGTGAGCGATGAGAAAGTGACTCTCGACAGTTATGCGGTACGAACCGAGCTAGCGGGAAAATTCCAAACAGGATCGGTTAAACACGATCTGCTGGTGGGGGCACAACTCGTCAAGGTAAAGGACGATTCAGATCTTCAGGCTGGGGCGGAAAATTTTCCAATTGACATTTTCGAGCCGAGGTACGGTGGTGTGCGTAACGACTCTATCTCTTTTAATAATGCTGTGAATATCGGTTATGAGCTGGGATTTTATGCTCAAGATTTAATATCGATCGGCGATAATGTCAAGGTTTTGGTCGGTGGGCGATTCGATCGCTCGTTGCTAACAGTTGGCGATCGACTAGATCCAGAATTCGTACCAAGTGAAACTGTTGCTGATGGTGCTTTTTCTCCACGAGTAGGGATTGTTTACAAGCCGATCGAACCAGTTTCGCTATATGCAGGTTGGAGTCGATCTTTTGAGCCACAATTTGGACAAGATCGATTAGGAAATCCCTTTGTGCCGATTAATGGAGAACAACTAGAAGTAGGGGTAAAAACGGAACTATTCGATCGCAAATTATCCGCTACTCTAGCCGCTTACCAGATCGCTCGAAAAAATGACTTTGCGCCCGATCCAGTTAATCCCGATCTCTTTCAGATTCAAATTGGCGAACAGCAAAGTAAAGGTATCGATTTCAATGTGATTGGCGAACCCATCTCTGGACTGCGATTGATAGCGGGATATTCCTATATCGATGCCAAAGTTACCAGCGATCCGACAGGACTACAAGGAAATTTACTAGCCAACGTTCCACAACAAAGTGCCAATCTCTCAGCTATCTATGAGATCGGACAAGGCGACATGAAAGGGTTTGGTTTTGGCGGAGGTTTGACATTTCTAGGTGCTAGACAAGGCGATATCGAAAATACTGTACAGTTGCCCGCTTATACACTTGCTAATGCACTGCTCTATTACAAGCGCGATGATTGGAAATTCCAATTGAATTTCGAGAACCTGTTTAATACTGAATATTTTCCGATTGCAACGACATCTGGTGCAATTCCTGGTGCGCCATTTACAGTTAAGGCTCAGGTATCAGTCAAGTTCTAATGTTTATGATGATGAATGCCAAACAACTTCGCGATCGAGTATTTATCGCTCACCGCTATCTCGGTTTAGCGATCGGACTTTTGGCAGTCCCGATCGGCATTACAGGTAGTTTACTAATCTTGCACGATCTGTGGAACGATTTAACCACCAAAGTTACACCACTGGTATCTCGTTTACCGATCGAAACCATCATCGCCAAGGCACAAGCTATCTACCCTAATTTGCCACTTAAAGGTATCGGTTTTCCCGATCGCCCAACGGCAGCGATGACAGTTTCTTTAGGTGACTATGCCATTGCGATCGATCCCTACACTGGCAATATTATCGGTCAACCTGCAACCGAACACTACACCACGTTTTTATACGACATCCACATCAAGCTTTTGGGCGGCGATTGGGGCGTTTATCTGGCGGGAATTGTCGGCTTATTTGCTACGATACTGTCCATTACGGGGATTGTATTATGGCCGGGTTGGAGAAAGCTAAGTACCGGATTCAAAATCAAGTGGGATGCCAAAACCAAGCGGTTAAACTTCGATTTGCATAAGGTAGTCGGAATAATTTCGGCGGTCTTTTTAGCTCTAGCAATGGGAACTGGCTTTCTTTGGAACTTCGGCAGTTTGACAAATCCGGTTATTTATGCCCTAACTTTTAGTCCCCAACCACCCGAAACAAAAGACACTGTTTCTATAGTAACAGCCGATGGCAAGTCGATCGCTTTTACCGAAACTTTACTCCAAACCGCGATCGCCGCCTTACCAACTGGAGAGACTCGATACATTTCTTTTCCCGAAACTCCCGACGGTGTTTTTAACGTCAGAAAGGAGTTACCGCATAATGTCTGGGTATCAGCGTATCTCGATCGGTACAGTGGTAAGGTAATCAAAGTCGATTCTCCACATCAATCTCTTGGCGAAAAGATCTTAGGAGCATTTCCCCTGGTACATTATGGCACCTTCGCCGGATTAGCATCGCGGCTACTATATGTATTCGTCGGACTATCGCCAACATTCCTACTCGGCACTGGTTTCATCATGTGGAAAAACCGCAAACCAGCTAGCCGTCGCCCTGACGAATCACAGTTAAATGCCAAGCTTCGATGAATGCTCGCTCATTTTTGATCGTATTTTTCCAGATCTTCTCGCTGTCAATTTCAGCTTACCCCGTTCGCAGTTCCCCGATTCAGACCGAAATAACCGCGCGTGATGAGATAGTACTCGATCGATTAATCTCGATCGCTCATCAAAATTCAGCATCAATTAAAGAAGCGAAAGCCGCAACCGGATTTAGTGTTTTTGATGAGACGATGACATTAGGCATTTCCCCGTTTTACTCATCCGGTTCCTTCTTTGAAAATCGCGAACAATTTTCAGGTGTCGAGAGCAAGCTTTCGGTAGAGCTAACGATTAATCCACTTAAAGTTATTAGCGCATTAGAAAAACGCCCCGCGCTCCAGGCAAAACTCCAAGAAGCCCACCGCCAAAAGCGAGTAGAAGTAATCAAGTTCTACACTGCCTATCTCATCGCCCGTCAAGCGACGAAAATTGCTCAGAGTAGAATGGCACCATTTATGAAAAATCGTCGGGCTGCTGTGGCAAATAGCATTCTGCGTAACCCCGAATATCTCGCTGCTGCCAAGGAGATGCTGAGTGCGAATACTCAAGAGCGGCTGGCTGTGGAAGAATTAGCTGCTGCTGTGGGTTTAGATCGATCGGCATTACTCAAAATTACGCTCACTCTGAATTAATTGCCAAAGGCGATCGATATGCAGCCCTCTGGCACGCCCAACAACGAGCGTGGCAATGGCGCATCAACTCAAATGGACTTGTCGATACTGCTTCCGTTTGACAAAGAAAAAAAGATTCCGTTTCACAAAAGACAGGCTAGGGACTTCACTTTTACAATCTAGGGTAAATCTATTGAGATTTATTTGCAAATACTCTCGATCGCGTGTGAGGTCATAGCCGTGTTCAAATCGTGGAATTTAGTTGTTTATCTGCTCCTATCGATCGGGGTGTGCGGTAGTTACGTCCCGCCTGTGTGGGGGCAAGAGACGACTCCACCTGCTGACTCCGCTCCACCAGCGACGGTGACGACAATTACCGCGATCGAGTCGGAATTTAGCAGTGGTAATTTGCAATTGCGGTTGCAGACTGCCGATAATAAACCTCTCGCGGCAACCCAGAGCGAGCGGGGTAGTACCCTGACGATCGAGATTGATAATGCGCGGTTGGCGACCGACTATCGCCGTACTAAGCCCACCGATGGTATTGCCACGATTACCGCTCAGAATATCACCCCTAACCGCGTCCGAGTGGAGATCGTCGGCATCGATGCGTTACCAAATGTCACCCTCGGAACCGGACAGCCAGGGCTAACGATCGCGATCGAACCCACACTCGAAATCATCGTCACCGCCGAAAAAAGACCCGCCCTCGCGCGGAATGTACCCA
This sequence comes from Chamaesiphon sp. OTE_75_metabat_95, assembly GCA_031387665.1. Lineage (GTDB taxonomy): Bacteria > Cyanobacteriota > Cyanobacteriia > Cyanobacteriales > Chamaesiphonaceae > Chamaesiphon. The sequence goes on from JANNDL010000077.1 coordinate 7,923, forward strand.
TTAGCATCACAGTTTTACCGAAACAGGCGATCGATGACGCGGGGATTAATTCTTTAGAGGGAGTCGCCGCACTCACGCCCAACTTCTCTACCTTTCCGTCGGGAGGTAGTAACTTCTTTACCTTCTATACCGTGCGTGGACTGGGAAATAGTAACTTCCTCTCGCGGGATGCGGTGGGTTTCTATGTTGATGATGTGCCCTACGACTACGGTACATTTCTGGACTTTAATTTATTCGATCTAGAACGAGCAGAGGTGCTAAGAGGCCCCCAAAGTACCCTCTACGGGCGCAATAGTCAGTCTGGAGTGGTCAATCTGACCACCCGCGCCCCCAGCAATAAACCAGAACTCACTCTCGGCGGCAGCTATGGCAACTACAATCAACGCGCCGCCCAGATTAGCTACAGCAATGCGATTACTCCCGATCGCTTGGCGTTCCGCGTCTCTGGGGGCTACCAAGCACGGGATGGATTCTACAACAATAGCACCCTCAATCGATCGGTAGGCGACCTCTCCAAGCTGACCGGAAGGGGACAACTCCAATGGACTCCTAGCCCAGAGTGGAAGGTTTCTCTTCAGGGGACGGCTAGTGCCAATCGGGATGGAGAGGTAGGTCTTGTCCCCCTCGCCGATCCCGCCTTCACCACTCGCCAAAATTTTGAAGGCTTTAATAACGTTGATACCAACACTCAAGCCCTCAAAGTTAACCACACTGGGGCGGGATTTAACGCCACTGCAATTACCACCCGACGATTTTCGACTCAAGACTTTGAATCCGATCTCGATGGCACTCCAGCAGATAATTTTCGCCGGATTTCTAACTATGACTCTACCCTCTGGAGCCAAGAATTGCGAGTGCAGTCCCCTACCAACAGCGATAAGCTGCGGTGGTTATTCGGTGGTTACTTCGAGTCGCGAGATTTTAATGTGCTGAGGGATGGGCTTTCCTTCAATTCTACTGGGGCTGCTTTATTCAGGCTTACCACTCCTGGCTTCAATCGCACCTCTGCCGAACTCAACCAGTCCACCTATGCTGCCTTTGGACAGGTCGATTATCAGCCCATTCGTCCCCTCACGCTCTCCGCAGGGTTACGTTATGAGACTTCAACCGCCACGATGAATAAGCGCAGTGCGTTTCTATCGGCGGATAACACGATCGTCCAGCCGACGGGAACACCCTTTAATAATATCCAAACCACTAGCAGCGAGGTTTTACCTCGATTGGCGGTGCAATATCAGGTCAATCCCAATCTATCGGCCTATGGCAGTATTACCAAGGGTTATCGACCAGGCGGGTTAAATTATCAAGCTAGTGTACCGACGGAACTCCGCTATCAACCAGAGAGTTCCTGGAATTATGAGGTCGGACTCAAATCTTCCTGGCTCGACGATCGATTGGCGGCTAATTTGTCCCTATTTAGTAATAGTGTGGGCAATTATCAGGTATTGATTCCCAGCGTACCCGGACTGAGTGCGAATATCACGAATGCAGAGGTGATGATTCAGGGTCTGGAATTTGAATTGCGATCTCGTCCGGTGCCAGGGATAGAAGTAAGCGCGGGACTAGGATACGTCAATGGTCGATTCAAAAACTACACCAATCCTTCTACTGGACAATCTTTCACTGGCAATCGTTTACCCTATTCGCCTGACCTCACCTACAACCTCGCCGTCCAACATCGCAGTCCGGCGGGACTGTTTGCTAGAGCCGAGCTACGGGGATCTGGTAATTACGCCTTCCAAGATGACAATATTCTCAAACAATCCCCCTTCGCTACCGTGAATACTCGCATCGGCTACGAGCAAGAGAATTATGGTGTCTATCTGTTTGCCAATAATCTCTTCGATACCCGCTATCTGAGCGTAGCTGCTCGATCGGGTCTGTTCGGTAACATCGGCTCCTACGGGGAACCTGCCACCTATGGCATTCAACTTCGTGCTGATTTTTGAGGGCTGTTGTTGGGTTTCATTCTTCAACCCAACCTACGGCTCTTTCAATTATTAATTATTAATTACCAATCATGTACTCTATTTTAGATTTAACAGATTTTCCGATCGTGCGGATCCAAATAGACGATCGCACCCTCGGTGGTACACAGGCGTGGATCGAAGAGATGGAAGCACTCCTAGCGCGGGAGGAACCCTTTGCCATCATCAGTCAGTCGCGAACAACCAAAGATAGCCCCGAAGACGAGCAGCAGCGCGGCGACTGGTATCGCATCAACGATGGACGGTTAGAGCAGTGGTGCAAAATGATGATTTATGTCGAACCGGATGCAGTCGCCCACGATCGGCTACAGTCGCAAGCCGCAGGGTTAAGACGGGTGTTTTCGTTCGCCTTTGATGTAGTTGCAGACGATTGCGCCGCTCTGGATCTGGCACATCGATCGCTAGCCTAGCAATTGTATTGGTAGATGCTCAGAAGGCTTAGGGTGGGCACTGCCCACCAGCTAGGTTTTACGCACATCCACGAACATCTAAACCCAGGCAAAATAAATAACGCTAGTTACCTATTTTGCCTGATAAATTTATACAGAAAAGTTTTTTGCGGTTAGGCAAAAACAAACTGTTCAGGATTGCTAGAATTCAAGCTGCTGGCTTGAATTCCGGTCAGTAAGGCTAGGGATTGACCGCCAAAGCTGATCGAAGTATCGTCACCAACTTGAGTTAATTTGAGACTACTTGCACTAATCCCCAGGCTTTTGGCACCCTGAATTCCGATTACGTCAGTACCGATTTGGAAGTCCAGAATCGTGTTTGCAGCACTGGGAAGTTCAGCATTGGCAATCCAGAACTGGTCGGCACCAGCACCGCCGGAGAGGAGGTTATTGCCGCCGCTGCCAACGAATAACTTGTCGTCACCATTGCCACCGAGGGCGCGACCATTGGCACCGAGGAAGAGGGTATCTCGACCACCACCACCAGAGATGCGGTAGTCTTTGGCTTCGGTAGCATCGAGGATATCGTCGCCAGCAGTGCCAAATACGCGGTCGAAATTAGCGAGGTAGATGGTGTCATTGCCGCTACCAGTATCGATCCGGTTGTTTCCGGCGATCGATCCGGCAATTGCGACATCGACTTTATCGTTACCCGCACCTGTAAACACGCGATCGTTCACACCGTCGAATCCAGGCGTTAACCCCGCCACCAAGTCATCAGCACCAGCAGTTCCAGGCACTAATTTGGTCTGGCTGGAGCTACCAAACATGGTTTTGTACATCAGGTCATAAATCTCGGTGTTATCCAGAGTGCTGGGCAGTTTGTCGGCATTCAAACCATAGGTTTTAGCGACGATACTTCCAGGGAAATCTGGCGTTCCCACCCAGCTCACGCCAAAGTTACCCATCGGGCCATCGATGCTATCCTTGGCTGCAAATGGTTTCCAGGGGAACTCCGCACTAGCGGTACTGCCATTGGCACCATCGAGGAAGGTGCGTGTGGTGTTGGTAGTAGTGGGGTTGATGCCGATAAATGGAACTTGAGTTTCACCATTCTTGAGGGCGAAATCTTTGGTGCTATTGCCAGCCGGACGATCGTATGGGGCGTACTGGTACACTTGCAAACCACCAGCATCACTGTCAGCCGCCGTAATTACTAGGGTGTTGGGATCTTGGGTATCGACGTATTTCTGGGCAACCCCGATAGCTGCATCAGCGCGGCGCATGGCTTCGATCGTGCCAGCCGCGTTATTATTATTGGCGAAGTTGTCGGTACCTTCTTCTTCGACGACAGCAAAGAAGCCATCGGGATCCCGTTTGACGATCTTCAGGGAAGCTTCGAGCATTTCGGCTACAGTCGGAGCTGTGGCTACATACAGCGGTTTGGGACTGTCTGTATTCAAGCCTAGTGCTTCTTCGGTGCGATCGTCAAAAGTATTGACCGCTGCAAATACACCCAGGATTTTCTCTGGTGGTTTGGCACTATTGACCACCTGATTCATCTGGTCTTCAGTGTATACAACCGTATAACCCAGAGATTTGGCTAAATCGATCAGATTGGTAGTCGGACGGCGTTGGGGGCTACTTTCAGACGCATCGATCGCCGCCGTAACGTGAAATCCAGTTGTGCCCTTGGGTAGCATATATAGCTCACCACCACCGAAGACCACATTAGTCCCAGAACGAATCACCTGCTCGATGATTTCGGCGTACTTGTCCCGCGCCCGAATTTCGTCACCATCGCGATTGGTAGTTTTGGCTGCAAATGCCGCCGAACCAGGCTCGGCAAGATGTCCAGACTGAATCAGCACGGTAGCTTTACCAGCATCGATCGCTTCTTCTAGAATAGTCTTACCTGTATTGCCCGAACCAGGTTTAACTGGGGAGTTATCTTCTTGCAAACCAAAGGATTCATTAAATACCTTTGTCCCAGTGGCGTGGATGACTGCACCTGCATTGGAAGTCGCCGTCAACTGGTTGTCTAGGTGTCCCAGGTAGACCCCAGCATTGGACATCTTGTCCCAGTTCAAGCGACCGTCTGGCCCCTTATCAACGTTTCGCAACGCCATGTAGTGGGATGGCCCCGTACCGTCGGGATGGATGAAGATCACGTTCCCAGTATCTTTAGTCGTGGTGGGAGCCTTGATTGGGGCAGCATTTCGAGCAGAAAGTTCTTTCTCAAACAATGTCTCGTACATCAACTCATACATGCCTGTATTATCTACAGTGGCAGGTAGTTTGTCCGAGTTCAGACCGTGAGCTTTAGATACGATCGAACCGCTAAAATCTGGCGTACCAGCCCAAGCTACGGCAAAGGGAAACACATTACCATTTGCATCGGGAGCGGCGAGGAATGGCGGCGTAAGTGCCCCATTTTTGCCATCTTGCGGTACCGGACGCGGGGTAGTCGTTGGATTGTTATTAATCGTGCCGACGGGCTTGGTGGCATCGTCTACGTCCGTAACTTGTAACCCTCCCGCATCGCTATCAGCAGCGGTTAAGATTAGAGTATTAGAATAGCGATCGACAAAATCCAAAGCTACGCCAATTGCTTTGTCAGCGCGGAGCGTGCCTTCGATCGTCCCAGCGGCGTTATTGTTATTACCAAAGTTATCAGATCCTTCTTCTTCGACAATCGCAATTGACCCATTTTTGAAGTTGGGGTGTTTCTCCATCAACTTTTGGGTGATTTCCAACATCTCGCCAATCGTCGGCGCAGACTCAGCATAGAGCGGGAGTTTCTGTGCCGCTAAGACTTCTTCAGGTTTGTCATTAAAGGTATGAATTGGTGCAAATACACCCAGTACTTTAGTCGGCGGAATCGGAGTCTTGGTGGGGTCGAGCAGATCTCGGTACTGTGCCTCGGTATAAACTACGGTATAGCCGGACTTTTTAGCTAGTTCGATTAAGTTTTCAGTCGGACGGACGAGTGAACTTTTACTCAGCGCATCGTATTCAGCCGCAGTACCATGAAAGCCCTTTTGTCCCACGGGAATCATGTTCAGTTCCCCACCACCCAGGATGAAGTTCACCCCAGAATTAATCACCTGCTTGGCGATTTCTGCTTGTTGAGCGCGGGGCACAGTTTTGGTGCCATCGGGATTGGTAATTTCCTTAGTTTTAGCTACAAATGCGGCTGTACCAGGCTCAAAAATAGCCCCTGACTGGACTAGTGCCGTTACTTTACCTGCATCTCTGGCTTCTTCGACAATAGTTTTATTACTGCCAGCCAAAGATTTGACGGGGGTATTACCTTGCTCAAACCCGAAGGATTCGGCGTAGACTTTCGCCCCTGTCGCATGGGTGACAGCACCACCATTTGATGTGCCGCCCAGTTGGTCTTCCATGTGTCCCAAGTAGACACCTGCTTTGTCCAGTTTATCCCAGTTGAGTCGCCCGTCGGGACCTTGCTCAACAAATCGCGCCGCTGCATAGTGAGATGGGCTAGTCCCATCAGGATGAATGAAAATAACGTGGTTTCCAGTTTTCATAACGATCCAAATTTTTCTAGTAGTTGATGATTTGGGATGAGTCAGTTACAAGTGGTTTGCAAGCAATTTAAGGATCGGAATTCTTGGAACTGTCGATCAAATTAATTAGATCGATTGTGATGAACGCTACTTAATTTAGGTCGGAGTTCAATCAAATAGTGTTGCTGTCAGGCAATATTAAGTCTGCCTGAGTGAATAAATAATCTTGAGTACTTAAAAGTTTTCTAGATAAAATTACTTTTGTACTTATGCTGATAATCATTCCCTATGATTTCATAACTAGGTTAAGACTCCTTAACTAAATAGTTAAGAAACTAACAATTACTGACTTTGCTTTAGGTGCCTAATTGTGTCAAAGCGATCGGATTTACTTTGGCTGGAATGACGCTAGATCTCGCTGGGTCTTTGGTAAAACCGCTCCGGTGGGGCATCGATCTAATGACTTAAAATAGATTAGAATGATAACCGTTCTCATGAAAAGCACCCTGATTTACCCATGCTCCCAGAATTTATCGATCTGGCAATTGTGGGGGCTGGCCCGCACGCGCTAACCCTGGTGACGCATCTACTCCAGAAAAAGAAATCCATGCGCGGACAGTTCCTGGTCTTCGATCCTAGCGGTACTTGGCTGAATCGCTGGCAGCATCAATTTGCCGCCTTTGAGATTCCGCATTTGCGATCGCCAGCCGTCCATCAACCAGATCCCAATCCTCATGCCCTGCGGACATTTGCCGCTCCTCGTTCAACTGAATTAGTTGCTCCCTACGATTTGCCAGGAACCCAACTATTTTGGGATTTCTGCCAAGAAACCGTCCGGCGGTGGCAATTAGAAGATTGCGTTTATCCAGCGCAAGTTATTCGAGTTGAGCCATGCGAAGATCGCGGTCGTGCCCGTTTCTGCTTACACTTAGCCAATGGGCAAACCATCATCGCCCGTAGAGTGGTCATTGCCAACGGTGGAGCCGTGCCAAATCTGCCTGAATGGGTGGGAAAAATCCCGCTAAATTATCCCCAGGATCGGCTCTTGCATTCTCATCAGGTAGACTTACGAGGATTGCATTTACAGGGCGAAAAAGTCCTAATCGTCGGCGGAGGTCTAACCAGCGGACATCTGGCATTAGGAGCAGTCGAGCGCGGCGCACAGGTGCTATTAATGTCTCGCCGCAACGTTTATGACAAATTATTTGATGCCGATCCTGGTTGGATCGGGCCGAAATATCTCAAAGGCTTCTGGGCGGAACCAGATTTGCATACGCGCTGGCAGATGATTCAATCAGCGCGAAATGGCGGCTCGATGACTCCACCCGTGTTGTCCCAGTTGCGGCGACTGGCGCGGGAGGGAAAGATGATGTTTTACGAGCAATGTGGTGTGTCTCAAGCAAGATGGAGCGATGAGAGTTGGCAAATACATTGCGACAATTCAGCCGTCCATGAGTGCATTCATCATCAAAATATCGACCGAATTTGGGTTGCCACTGGTAGTCAATTAGACGCTAGAAATCATCCTTTACTGCATGATGTTTTGACGGCCCATCCGATCGAATGTGTCAATGGTTTACCCGTTGTGGATGAGCATCTGCGCTGGCAAGGTTGCGAACTATTTATCATGGGAGGTTTGGCAGCATTGCGAGTCGGTCCCGCAGCGCGGAATCTTTCAGGCGCAAGGGCAGCTAGCGATCGAATCGTCCCCGCTTTGACTAAATCCACTATTGCCAAATAGTTATCTATTGTAAATTGCACATGTTGAAGATGACTATTGTGATGTAGTTAGACAAACCGTCAGACTTTTATCTAAAACTGAAAAATGAGTACCACTAGCTCGATCGCCCGATTAACTCCGCATCAAGAGCGCATTCTCAAAGCACTCGAAACGATCGATGGTGAAATCTCAACTCAAGATTTATACGTCCGACTGAGAGCTAGCCACAAAACTCTAGGGCTAGCCACTGTCTATCGCGGACTAGAAGTATTGAGATTGCAAGGATTGGTGCAAAGCCGGAATTCAATCGAAGGTGAATCCTTGTACAGTCTAGCCCAAAAACATCAGCATCATTTCACCTGCTTACAATGCAGTAAATCGATGAAGATTGATGATTGTCCAGTGTGTAAAATCGAAGCTGAATTAGAACAAAAACAGTCGATTCAAGTTTTTTATCATACGCTGGAATTTTTCGGTTTGTGTACATTTTGTCAAGCTGCAAAAGGTTAACTTTCGATCAAGTAGCGAACTGATAGTCTTTTGCTGCTAACAATTGCCAGCTATTCTGATTTGTCGATCGTAAATCCAATACCGTTTGATGATAGTCAATCAGACTAGGACGATGCCCAACACTGATATAGGTAATATCTTGACTTTGGAGTAGCTCGTACAGCCGTCGCTCATTAGTTACATCCAGGGCACTAGTCGCTTCATCGAGGATGACGTACTTCGGCTGGCTGAGAAGAATCCGCGCAAAAGCTAACCGCTGTTGCTCACCCTGAGAGAGGACAGCAGCCCAATCTTTTTCAGCACTGAGTCCACCCATCCGTACCGATAAGTTTTCCAGATTCACTGTTGCCAGTGCCGATTGAATTTCCGCGTCGCTGATATTTTCCCGCAGGTTGGGATATTGCAACTGTTCGCGCAGGGTACCCAGAAGCATGTAGGGCTGCTGCGGCAGGAATAGAGCTTGAGTATAGTCGGGACTTTCGATCGTCCCCGTCCCGTTGTGCCACAGCCCAGCAATCGCCCGCAGCAGCGAACTTTTGCCACAGCCACTCGCACCTACTACCAGCAAAGATTGACGTGGTGTCAGCTCGAAGGAGAGGTTCTCAAATAGCGTCTGCTCGGCATTGGGAGTATTGAGAGTCAGTCCATCCACTCTAAAATGAGTTGAGGGGTAATTGACAATTCCAGTACCGACAACATCTCTGGTTTCCCGTTGCCGAAAGCGTTCGTACAGCATCCCTAGCCGCTCGATACTGGCGGCAAATGAGGAAATACTCTCAATCCGCGTCGGGATAATTGACAGAGCTTTTAGCACCATTCGGAAGGCAAATATACCCTGTCCGATCGTGCCAAAGTCAACTTGTTTGGCAAAATACAAAGGTGCAACAATTAGGTAAGGTACCAACCGCGAAAAATATTCATAGGCATACTGAAAGATATCTAATAGCGCAAACCAAATTATCAATAAATCGTAGTTTCTAATCGCTCGACCTAAGCGACCTTCAACTTGACTGAGTTCTAAATTCTCACCTCGATAAAAAGCAATCGATTCGGCATTATCGCGGACGTGAACCATCCCATAGCGGAAATCACCCTCAAGTCGCAGTTGATTGAAATTGATTTTAATTAGCTTAGTCCCGATCCAAATAGCTAGAATAGTACCGATCGAAACATAGCCGACCAATCCAATTGTAAGCTGGGTGGAAATACTATAGAGAATTCCGGTAAAGGCGACTAAATCTAAAACTGAATCGAGGATATCTAAAATCAGATCTAGAATAGTAGTCGTAAAAGAGTTTACATCTTCAGTCATCCGTTGATCTGGATTATCGATGTCTGTATTAGCTGTATTGGAGTCTAGCTCATAGTAAGCTCGGTTGCTAAAATAATCCTTCAAAAAGGTATTCGTCAACCACTCTCGCCAGAACAGAGCTAGTTTTCGTCGTGTATAGCGATAACTAATTAGAATCGGAATCGCGACAACCAGGGTAATCCCATACACCCATAAAAACTCCCAAAATACTTGAGGGTTTCTGCCATTGAGGGCATTGTCAATAAATCGAAAGACATAGCTAATTAGCACATTCAGACTACTGACGATGAATGCCAAAAATAGCAATAGTCCTAATACTAGCCATTGCTTTTCTCGTCCTCTGAGCTTCCGGCGATAAGCATAGAAAATGCCACTACTGACAATTAATAAGACTAGAAAAATATAAGCAGGTAGAAATGTAAGGAGACTGTGAAATATCTCGATCGAGCTTTTGCCCAGAGTAGATAGAAACTTGAGATAAATAATCTCATTTACTAACCCTGCAAAAAATTTAGGCGCGAATTGGAAGCCAATTAAGGCAAGGACGACAACAAAAAAGAACGTAAAAGCAACAACAAATACTAGCTGTGTTAAAATTAGAAATAGAAACTGAATCGAACTTCTCGGCCCTGGTGGATAAAAGTAAGGTTGGGCAACTTCAACAAATCGCTGCCAAAGCTGGCGGTCGAATCGAAATTTAAGCGGCAATTTAGGCTGAGATACTATGGTCATAGCAATTGAAGCTAAATAAGGATATCGGAGGGTTGACGATCATCGAGGTTATCTAGATTACTCCTTTAATGAATCTTAATGTGTTTTGTAAACCATTAAGTATTTATTTATCACTTATTAATTTATCAAACCGGAGGAGGCGGAATTCTAGCCAAAATCCCCTGTTGTAAAATTTCTGGTCGCTGCTGTCGCTGTATAATTCCATCCGTACTTGCATGATATTGTTCACACAGTTTGAGGATTGCATCTGCACTATTTAGCGGCGGTAAATCGCCAAACATCAAGCTCATCTTACCCGCTCCAGTCAAAGCAATCGCACAAGGTCGTTTGCAAGCACTCAGACAGACTAACTCTTCGAGTGCAAAGTCAGCTTTTAACAACCAATTTTGATGCAGTTCGACTAATTGGTTAAACAAGTGTTTACCGCCGCGTTCGCCCAGATAATCTCGTTGTGTCAGGGAAAAAGAGCAAGATTTGCAAACATATAAAGCGTGTTTAGTCATAGGTTACTATCGTCCGATTCTCTTTTCAGAGAGGCTACACCAACGAATCATAAAGAACTCTTATCTTGAATTACCTGTTCCATTTTTTGCTGAAGATCCTCAAGATTAAGCACGCCCAAATCTCCACCTTTTCTAGTTCTAATACTCAAAGTTTGGGTTTCCATCTCCTTCATCCCAATTACACCCACAACGGGAATCTTCTCCAATTCTGCCGTGCGAATCATCTTACCCAACCGTTCGTGACTACGATCGAGTTCTACGCGGAAACCAGCTTGCTTTAGAGTGGTAATGATTCGATCGCAATAATCTCGCACCTCCTCAGTTACAGGCAACAACCGCAGTTGAATCGGTGCCAGCCACAGGGGAAAATTACCCGCATAGTTTTCAATTAAAATCCCAAAGAACCGTTCTAAAGAGCCAAATATTGCCCGATGAATCATAATTGGTCGCTTTCTGGTATTGTCCGCCGCCACATATTCCATCTCAAACCGTTCAGGGAGGTTAAAGTCTACCTGAATCGTCGAACATTGCCAGAGCCGTCCAATGGCATCTTTGATTTTCAGATCGATTTTAGGGCCATAAAAAGCACCGCCACCTTCATCGATACTATAGTTCCAACCTTTAGCATTTAAGGCTTCAATTAATGCAGTTGTCGCCAATTCCCAAACCTCATCTGCTCCCACTGATTTTTCAGGACGAGTGGACAGATTTATCTCATAATCATTAAATCCAAAGTCAGACAAAATCCGCTCCGTCAGATTTAAAACTCTCAAAATTTCAGCCGCAATTTGGTCGGGCAAACAAAATACGTGAGCATCATCTTGAGTAAAGCCTCTCACCCGCATCAACCCATGCAATGCACCCGATCGCTCATACCGATAAACCGTCCCCAACTCCGCCCACCGCAAGGGTAATTCTCGATAAGAATGCAGCTCATGTTTGTATGTCAACACATGAAATGGGCAATTCATCGGCTTGATTTGATAAGCCCTTTCATCCACATCCATCGAGTCAAACATACTCTCTTGATAGAAGTCAAAGTGTCCCGATGTTTTCCACAAATCCAGGTTGGCAATGTGGGGCGTATACAGCAATTCATACTCTGAATCTAAATGCGCTTTGCGCCAATAATCTTCGATAATGTAGCGAATTTTTGCCCCCCGTGGATGCCAGAATACTAACCCACCACCTGCATCTTCTTGGATGCTAAATAGTTTTAATTCTTGTCCTAGTTTGCGATGATCGCGCTTGAGTGCTTCTTCTTTTTGAGTTAGATATGCTGCTAATTGTTCGGGTGTTTCCCAAGCCGTGCCGTAGATTCGTTGCAGCATTGGTTTGGTTTCATCTCCCCGCCAATAAGCCCCCGCCAGATTTTCTAATCCGAAGCTATTTGGGTCGATTTCACCTGTAAAATTGACATGGGAACCAGCACACAAATCCCACCAGGCAGATTTAGAATGTATAGTTATTGGTGATAATAAAGATGTTTCGATCGATACGTCAGATTTAGATAATTTACCTGTATCTGGACTACCAATAAAATAACGAGTAATAATCTCGCCATCGGGGATACTATCGAGAATTTCTAGTTTGTATGGTTCCCCTAAATTAGCGATTTCAGTTTTAATATCATCTCTACTAACAACTTCCCGCACGATCGGTAAATTAGCTTTAATAATCCGCCGCATTTCCTTAATAATCTTGGGAAAATGATCGCGAGTAAAGGTGACAGGACTATCAAAATCATAGAAAAAGCCTGTTTCCGTAACGGGGCCGATTGCCACTTTTGTGCCTGGATATAGCTTCTGGACTGCCATCGCCATGATGTGCGCGCAGGTGTGGCGAATGAGAGCTAGTTTCTGGGTGTCTTGCGGTTCTAACTGGCGGGGCGGGGTTAGGGAACTGACCATATTATTCTAGAATGATAATCATTATCATGATAACCTAGAATGTGAGTCTGGCAATTCAAGAGGTCGAACAAGCAAAAATTCTGGAGGAAGAGAATGAACTTAACGAAGATGAAGTATGAAATGACGATCGCGTGGTCTGAAGAAGATGATTGTTATTTAGTTGGCTTCCCAGAATTTCCTGGTCAAAAGTGGCGCACTCATGGTGATACTTATGAGGCAGCGGTGAATAATGGTGTCGAAGCTCTAGAATCTTTAATACTTGCTTATGAAGCCAGTGGAGAGTCTTTACCAGAACCAAAAACTATTGCTGTATAGCTGAATGTCGATCGACCATTACTGCTACAGATGAAACTAGTTACATCAAGCTGGGACAACAACGATACAAACAAATGCTGCAACAACGCCAGGATGATTCAGAATGACTCAAACTAATCAAAATATTTTTGAAGAGCTAGGTTTCTCGGCGGAGGAATCAGAAAAGTTAAGAGTTAGATCGGATTTAATGATTAGTCTGCGGAAGTTAATTCGAGTCTCCACGGGAGAGGCTTCGCCAACGAATCAATGGAGTCTAGAAGAAGCAGCATTACAACTAAAAACAACGATCGATTGTGTGGAAGAATTGTTAGCAGGAAAGATCGATCGGTTTCAAATAGAGCCATTAATTACGATGTTGACTCATGCTGGAATGAAGATTCGCGTTGAGGTTGTCGCGGCTTAGATTTGACTGCCACCACTAAATATCCCATAATCTATTCACAGGATAAACATCAAATTGAATATCGCAACTAATAATAGTCAAAGCAAGATCGATAGATTGGGCAATTAAAATCCTGTCAAATGGATCTCGATGATGAAGTGGCAGCGTTAGGTAAGTTTGAATAGCCGTAATATTAATCGGTAGAATTGAGATATCTTGCTTGATGAGATTTTGTTCGATCGCTTGAAAGTTAGTTTTTAATGTTAGTTTACCAATATTAATCTTAATCGCAATTTCCCAGAGCGATACAATGCTCACACATACCGCTTCAGCCGATTCAATCTGTTGTTTTGTACTTAGCGGTAATCGTGAATCGTTGTCTAGAAACCAAATCAGGGTATGAGTATCTAATAAAAACAATTACATGTACTCCTGAAGATCCTCTAGTGGCGCATCAAAATTATCAGACATCTCGAACATGCCTTGCATGGTACCTGCTTGACGGCGTTTTGCTGTTGGTGTCGGTGGATTGGTTTGAGTATAGTTTGCTGCGAGAAATTCGGCATAGTGCAGTACTTCCTGTTGCAGTTTGTCAGGCAGCTTTTCGAGGCTGGCAATTAGGATTGGAGATAGCATTTTAGAAATAATTTGAGTACTAAGATTTGTAGCGATCGATCTTATCTATTTTACCATTTCAACAGGCGAGGACTAGCTCCGCTCTGTAACCACCTGGGGATCAATCCCCAGGCTAGTAGCAAAAGTCCACTTAAGTGGACTTAATTCGCGAGAGCACCGCAATTTATTCGCGGGTGGTGTTCGTGCAGCGCAAATCTCCTAAACCTGCGACATCAATGCGTTTAACAAATCTGTCTGCTTACCTTTACCAGATTTGATCGACTCTTCCAATCGATCGCACATCCCCATCAATCGATCGATCTTTTCCACTATTCGCCCCTGTTCTGCTCCGCTCCGTAACTAATATTGTCAATTCCCATTTTTTGGGTAATGTGTAGGGTAATTCTTCTTGATTGGATTCTATTGACGATGGATCGATCTTTCCGATTTTTCTCTCTTTGAGCAACCGTTGTTTCTCAATCTCGATCGATCTCAATAGTTCGCTAGCTGGCTCATCATTAGGATCTTGCGGGACTAACTTACCCTGCATCGCCAGAGTCAAAATCAATTCTCGTAACTTCTTAATCCCATCAGGCGCAGCAAAAGCCACATCAAAATGTTGTTCCAAAAGACTCATTATTTATCCCCCAACGCCAGCATCAATTCCTGCTTCAGCGAATTTTGAGCAGCTTGCATTTGTCGATCGATCTCCAGATATTCTCGCATCAACTCATTCGGATCGCGGTGATTGATGGCTACCTCGTGGGGATTTTTGCAATCGAGATTGTAGTTACGGGTAAAACCACCGCAGCGCGTCCCGTATCCGGCTTGAGTAGGTGCATAATCAACGCCATGAACAAATCGGCAGTTTCGCGGGTTTGGTACTTCTTGGGGAAATTGCTTTCGATCCCATCCTCCTCCATCCCCCCAAACGGCGGATTGGTGATGATGATATCCACCCGATCCTTCGGGCCATAATCCCGAAGCGGACGGCTGAGGGTATTATCGTGAAGAATATTGCTCGGTACATCGATGCCGTGGAGCATCACATTCGTCATCGCCAGCATGTGGGGGAGCGGTTTTTTCTCCACCCCATTCAGATTTTCTTGCAGCGTAACTCGATCTTCAGCGGTTTTTAAAAACGGTTTGAGATGTTCGATCGTAATGATGTCCTGAATGGTTTTAATGAGAGTGCCGATCGCCATAATTTGTGTAAACTAGCTTGAAAGTAATGATAATGAAGGATGGAGCTACCGCATAGATTTTACCTTACTCGCGTTCATTGGTGCTGAGTCATCAACCGCCCCACAGATAAATCGCGGGCTAGTAACAAAAGTCCACTGAAGTGGACTGAAATAAATATCGCAGTCCACTTCAGTGGACTTGATTGAGGTAGCCCGCAATTTATTCGCGGGCGATTGTGACTAAGCACCAACATTCACGCACTATACAACGATCGCTTCAAATCCCTAATCGCCTCCTGATATTGAGCCGTCCCCCCAAAAATCCGCACAATTTCCAAAGGCGTACCAAATTGGGTAAACGGTGCAACCGTCAGCACCTGAGCTTCCTCAATCTGCCCCACACCTGCATCCGCATACTTATCTAGCAAGGCTTCCAACACCCTTCGGGCTAGTTCGCCATACTTGGTGAAGTAATCCTTGAGCGATTCGACAATTAATTTACCACTAGAATCGTAATATTGCACCCGTTCAGCAATCACCCGAACTTCGACATTTGCCACCACATAGCAACGAACACCAGTGTTGTATCCATCATTAGCTTCGCCTACAGTCGTGCGATTAGAGTCGATGCCTGTAGAATAGCGAAAAGTATTTTCATCCTCTGACAATTCCGGCGGTACAGGCGAAATCTCGTTGATTATAAATCCGATCCTCAATTTCATTCCCGTATTTATCCCTCTGTCCTGCCGCTGGTCGCCACCCTTCCAAATCCTTGTCGATATCGATTCTGACTCTTGGCGATCGCTTTGATCGTTTTATCGATCGCCAATAACTGATAGTAGCGTGGAGTTTTATTACTCCCATCGCTATAATAATCCTGAGTAACTAACTTTTGCTGCGGTGCAGATAGTCCCCGATCTGTACACCACCATTCCCACAGAGTTTCTGGTGATGGAAACTTATCTAAACCAATTTCTCGCTCAATTATGCCGTCGGTAGCAATCTTATTATGAAATAAAAAGCGATCGCCATTAGAGCTAAATACAAACGGTACTTGCAACAATTCACCATAACCTAAACCCTGCTGCATTCCATCGCCCACAGCATGATTGTTATCCTTGGCTTCGATGATTGCGATCGGGAGATTAGGCTTGTAAAATAATACATAGTCAGCCCGTTTATTCTTCCCACGAGCGTGTAACTTACCCCGCACCAAAATCCGCCCATCAGTCAGCGAAAATTCTTCCCGAATCTGTGTCAAAATATCCCAACCCGATCGTTCCAATGCTGGAGTGATATATTTGGTACAAATGTCCCGCTCGGAGAGCTGCTGCTTATCCATGTTGCAAATTCTTAATTGTTTTTTGGTTCAAGCTGGTTAAGAGTCTTCCCCGTTTGGGCTTGAGCGAAAGCATCAAATCCAACTCTAACACTTCAACTTTGAGTTCTTACCGAAATTCCCTATGCTGGAAGCAGTATTTTTCGCTTTAGAATGACTCCCTACGCCTTAATTGGATCTTTTCGCGCTGGCAATCCGACCTCGATCGATTCAGAACGTGTCTAATTTAGCCAAGGACAACCTGAGTAGTTGTTATAATTTCGTTAGCGACATCGACCCCAATTTATAATTTCCCTATGTCTATTTCTCGTCGTCATTTCCTGGCACTGGCTGGGGCAGGTACTGCCAGTGGCTTTGTTTTAGCTGGATTAGAAAACTTGTATCGCCCATCTACGGCAATATCGGCACTTAAATCGCCGCAAGTTAGGGGCTACGGCGCGTTAGTCAAAGATCCCAGGGGAATTTTAGATCTACCTGCGGGATTTAGTTACAAAATCGTTTCTCAGAGCGGTAAGCAGATGAGCGATGGCACCATCGCCGCGAGTAACTTTGATGGGATGGCGGCTTTTGCAGGCAAGAATGGTTCGACAATTTTAGTTCGCAATCACGAACTGCGTCTGACGGATCGGTCTCGCGTCATCGCTGCTGCCGATCGACTGTACGATCCTAACTGTAGGGGCGGTGCAACAACGCTGACAATCGATCGAGATCGGCAGTTAACTAAAGAATATGTATCCCTAGCCGGAACTAACGTCAACTGTGCTGGCGGTAAAACGCCCTGGGGGACATGGATTAGCTGCGAAGAAAATACTGCCATGCCAGGGATAATCGACATGGGTAAAGGCATCGTGACCAAACCCCACGGCTATAATTTTGAAGTCCCGATAAATAGCCAGACTCCAGTTGTACCAGTGCCATTGGTGGCAATGGGGAGATTTCGCCACGAAGCAATTGAGATCGATCCGCGCACTGGCATTGTCTATCAAACCGAAGACGATCCGACTGGATTATTCTACCGTTTTATTCCCAAGCAGCCTGGAAAATTAGCCGCAGGTGGCATCCTCGAAGCCCTCAAAATTGTTGGTAAGCCGCAAGTTAATACCAAACAAAAATTTCCACTCCGGCAGAAATTTGCCGTAGAATGGGTACGAATTGAAGAACCAAATCCGATCGAAAATACAGTGCAGAAGGAAGGCTTTACCAAAGGTGCCGCTCAATTTATGCGCGGGGAAGGTATTTGTTACGTCAACGGTTCTTTTTACTTTACCTGTACCCAAGGTGGAAATGTTTTGGCAAATCTCCCAGTATCCCTGGGACAAGAAGCCAGAGGCAACGGTCAAATCTGGAAGTATACTCCTGGCAAAACTGCTAAAAATGGTGGATCGTTGGCGAAGCCTTCCCCTGGGGAAATCGAGCTATTCTTAGAACCAAATGACGATACCATTCTCGACATGCCCGATAATATTACCCTCGCACCTAATGGTCATTTAATAACTTGTGAAGATGGCAAAGGCGAACAAAGATTAGTTGGCATTACCCCACAAGGTGGTGTTTATACTTTTGCCCGCAATGCTAGAGACAATAGTGAGTTTGCTGGAGCATGTTTTGCCCCAGATGGTCGCACAATGTTTGTCAATATCTACGATCCAGGGATTACTCTGGCAGTCTGGGGGAATTGGGCAAAAGTATAATTATTCACACCTTAGATCAAAATAAGATTACTAGTGTTTTAGTGGATAGTGAATAGTGAATAGCGATTAACTGAAGTTGCTGAATTGATGTATGAAAACACAGGTAAGTGCAATTCACGAATTGCCCCTACCTATGTTTTTAGCAGCCCAAAAGACCCCACCTCATACTTACATTCAGCACCGCTGATTGACTATTTTCCGGCATAAGGCAGTGAAGAGTGGTGCAGCACGATCCGCAGCTTACCATTATCATCTTTGATGAACTGCCAGGTTTTATCTACTGTTGTTATCTTACCCTCTTTATTGGTAATCATCACATTGCCCATCGTAGTCGCCGTGTTGCCAGAAATATAGATCGCCGAATTCTTGATCTCTACTTTCCGCCAGCCATTTAACGCAAAACCTTTATCTTTTGGGAAAGCGGGATCGCCGCCAACAAAGTAAGCCAAAGCTCCAGCACGAGTGGTCCGAAAGGTCTGTGGGGCAGTAGTAAGTGTGGGTTTGAACAGAACAGGGCCAAATTGATAGCCGTAGGCTGCATCAATTACTTTGCCAGCCAAGGCTTTTGCCGTTGGGAGACCCTTGGTTTCGTATGTTGAGGAAATAGCCACCAACGCCTCTCCCCAAGCTTTTTGAGCAGCCAAGACCTCGCCTTCGGAGATCGCTCTGTTGACAACTGGACTTTTCAGAGTTGAAGGGGTCATCACTGCTTCACGAGCATTAGCACTCAATGGTCGGATCGCAAATCGATCGGCAGATACAACTGTCGTAATAAAAAGTATTGAAATACTAGTTTTTAAGAGATTCATTAATAGATATTAAAATTTTCTGTACTTATTCTCTCATGAATTGTGATTCCAGAAATCTAATATAATTATTCGATTATCAAATGATTATATTAGATTTACATCTATGTATTTCAGCCAAAGCCTTTCTTACTTCCATAGTGAACGGTCTTAAATTCCAACTTATTACTCCCTGGATGATAGAGCGCATAGCTAGCTTTGCCTTCAATTCTTCCCACCGAGCCTACACCAACAATTCGGCGGGGACTTAATATAGTCGAAGTTGGCTCGGTTAATTTGTCTAATGTTTGAACTTGACTATTTAGACTGCCAGATTCAATTTTATATTCAAAAGCCAATCCCGATCGACCACAGAATAATTGATTTACGTCCATTCGCGATAGTCGATCGATCGCCTGAATTGGATCGATCGTTGGTGTCAATTCATCACTAGCTGAAATCGAGCTACCATGAATCAGAAAACAATCTAGTTCGACAAATCCAAATTCTAGAGATTGTACCCATTTTAGACTAGTTGAATCGATCGCATCCCACAGCGTCTTTGTCATGTCGATGCCATATCGATCGATCAATTCAGTCGGTTCTCCAGTCCGCCCCAAGGCATGAAGAATCAATATTTGTTCCTCCCACCAGCCCTGACAAACTAGCGGTGTTGGCTCCCCTTGGCGCGGCTGCTGAATTCTGTTGACGAGTTGATTACTCTCAACTTTTGGACCGATGATATCGCCAATTAAATAGAAATTCTCTACCTCTTGGCGCGATTTTTTCAAGTCTGCCACAACTGCTTCATATGCAGCAAGATTACCTTCAATTCCACTTGCGATCGCCCACATTTAGATTATATTTATTACTTACTTAAACTCTATCATTCGCACCCGATCGAGACAAAACTCCTAAAACCTCGAAAATCCGAGAATGTGGGTTTTAACCCAGCGATGTTCGTCTTGCATACCAAGCACGAATAAGGAGAGTCTGCAAAAACAATACAGGGGAATCGAAACCGCTGGATGCAATGATTGATGACACCTCATCAGGTGGTAGTACAGCAACATCCCGACCATAAGCAGCAAGAAATTCTTCAACGTCTTTATCGGGATATGTGGCGTACTTTAGCATCCGAGTCCAAATTTCACGAAGGCTTTGATAGTCTGACGTGGACATATCGGATGCGACATCGGCACTAACCAAATAGCCCTGATGGCGAAGTCTTGAAGCGATTTGACTGAAAAATTTTCGTCTCTCTTCCGGCTGCATCAAGAAGTGAGAAACCAGCAGAC
Organism: Chamaesiphon sp. OTE_75_metabat_95; assembly: GCA_031387665.1. Lineage (GTDB taxonomy): Bacteria > Cyanobacteriota > Cyanobacteriia > Cyanobacteriales > Chamaesiphonaceae > Chamaesiphon. The sequence continues at coordinate 28,126 of JANNDL010000077.1, forward strand.
AAGTCGCCCCATCGAAGGGTGCTGATATGGGCAAGGAATCCAGATAGCCTTCGTGCCATGTACAACGCGATGCAAACCCAGACGTTTCAGCTTTTTGACGACAAAGATCGAGCATCGCACTCGCAGGCTCTACCGCCGTGAATTGCCACTGCGGAAATTCTTGGGCAAGATAAATCAATTCGAGACCAGTTCCGACACCTACACAAAGAATTCGTGCGTTGGCAGGAAGCTCAGAAAGTATCAGGCGAGTTAGTAAATGAAGTGTGTCGCGCAGTGGAGCTAATTTAGCCGCTCTTTCATCGTAGGTAGAGGCACGCTCTTCGTCAAAGACAGTTGCTGATTCTTGATTTTGCATAAGGAACTAAATAATTGTGAACACACAAACCCGACTTTTCTAAAAAGCGGCGTTTTTATTCTCCTGTCTTGTCTCGCTTCCATCGCCCTAGAAACCCGACCGGAGCGAGCCGCTGGGGGAGCGGGCTATGCCAACGGGGGGAACCCCCGTTGGCATAGCCTCTCCGTCAGGAGATATAAGAAAACGACAAGACAGTCGGGTTTATAACAACGCTAGTTGTTGAGATCTTTAGCGTTCGCACACATGACTCGGATCTTCGGCACGTTCGGCATACTCAAAACCCTGCGCCAATCGCCATGCAAAAATAGGTGGTAGCCCGTTGTCAATAATCGCCTGACAGGTAAGTTGGTAATCATACTCAACCTCTCGCAACGTCGTTAATTTATCGTCCGTGTCATAAATTACATAAGTCGCATTCGGGCGACCGTGACGGGGTTCGCCGACAGAGCCAGCATTGATAATCTGCTTCAGCGGCGCGGTAAATTGCTTGGTTGAACTTCCCTCTGGCTGTTGAACTTTCACAGCTAATTGTCCGGCATCCAGCGTCCGCACATAGGGCACATGGGTATGTCCGCAAAATAGCACATCTGCACCCGTCGCCATCACCCGTTCTAGAGCAGTAAAAGCATTCACTTCCGGCATTAAATACTCATGTTGATTGTGAGGACTACCGTGGACGAAACAGAGATTGTCTTCACGCAGGCTCAACGGCAATTGAGCAAGATATTCACGGACTTCGGGATGAATTTGGTCATTCGTCCATTCATGCGCCTTCTTGCCCCGTTTCTCCGCCAAAATCGATGGATAGCTACACTCGCACGCATTCAAACCTTCGACGATATCTTCATCCCAACAGCCTTGAACGGTGGGAATATCTAGAGAGCGAATCATTTCTACTACTGCATTTGGATGTGGGCCATAACCGACTAAATCGCCCAAGCAAAAGATTTTGTCTGCCCGTTGTTTATCGATGTCGGATAATACTGCATTCAAAGCTTCATAGTTACCGTGAATGCAAGACATTACTGCTATTTTCATACTAGTGCTTCCTCTGGTGATTCGGTTGATAATTGGGATCTAATTTGCTCTTGATAATAAGCCAAGGCATGATCATCTAAACCACAGTCTTCCAATGTTTCCATGATTAGTTGCGGTTGCAAGTTATTGCCCACAACTTCCAATCCACTAAATCGGGTAGGTCTTCCGGTTAATCCTGGTGGTAACGGCAATTCAAAATAAGTACAGTCGGGAAAACCTACCCCAAAGCTAAAGTAAAACGATCGACCATCAACAATCTCAAAAATACCTTTGGCTCTGGCAACTTCACCATAAGCTCCCTGAATTAATTCATCCCAGAATATATTTAAACTAGCTGGATCTAGTACTTCCCCAGTTAATCCAAAGCGAGGCGAAGCAGTTAGCGCAATACTATTTTCGGTGACTTCACTAATGAGAGTTTGAGTTGCCCAATTGTGATATTCACTGTCGATTAAACCTTTGGGTACAATCGCAATTTGCTGACAAGATTTAATATCTACAGGTAATTGTAGGGAGTCTAAATCGAGTTGCGGCGCAATCTCTACATATAACGGTTGGATCTGGGCTAGCTGCGTCCACGATGCCCCAGCAGCAATCGGTTTGACGTGGGGGCAAGTTGCGGTAATGTAGGTGAGATCGATCGGGGTAGCATCTGCACCCAGACAAATATAAGCACTAGGCTCCGTGCTGGTGGTCAGTTGCTGGTGAATCCAGGTAGTTTTGCCAGAACCGCATGGCCCTGTCACTAGATAGATGGGATGCCGATCCATAAACTGTTGATATGTATGGAAACATTACCAATATAGCATAGGAATGATAATGATTATCACTATTGTGGGAACGATAAGGTCGCATCAGTACTTTATCAGGGAATACGAATAATGATCGATCGTAAATTGACAATGCTAGCTTGTTCGGGGTCTATCCTCGCCACCACCTTGTTTGGAATGCCGAGTGAGGCAATGCCAGCACCTAGCTTAAATGGTCGCGCTCCACAGCTTGCAGCGGCTCCATTGAGTCGATTCAAGGCTGTCCGCCCAACTCATACTGAGGAAATGCTGACACCGAAAGGTTATGAAAAACGACTACAGCAAGCCGCTGTTGGTCGATTTGGCTGTGGCTGTGCGAACTGCATCACCAGCATTCGCGAATTAGTCCGTGCTGGTCAAATGTCTGTATAGAGGTGGTAGCTTAACGAATAGACTCACATCTTGCACCAATACATAAAGACTAGTAAAAGCATAGATCTTAGGGTACCCTCGTGGGTACCCTAAGATCTATGCTTAATACTCCCAACTGTCTTGGAAAAGTCCTCCACTTGGGGAAACCCCAAGACCGGATTTTCCGCTCCCAACCCCCAACTCTTCTACAATAGAGACATAACTTTACAAAGGGCGATCGCATGGCGGGGGACTTCAGAGAATTTTTAGACGTACTCGAAAAACGGGGACAACTGCGGCGGATCAAGACGCAGGTAAACTCGGATTTGGAAATCGCCGAAATCGCCAATCGGATGCTGCAATGTGGCGGTCCAGGCTTACTATTTGAGAATGTGAAGGGTGCGAAATATCCAGTAGCCGTGAATATCATGGGCACAGTAGAGCGAATCTGCTGGTCGATGAATATGGAAAAGCCCGAACAGCTCGAAGATCTGGGTCGCAAATTGCCCTGCTTCAGCAACCCAAACCACCCAAGAAGATCTCCCAAGCGATCGATTTTGGCAAAGTATTATTTGATGTGATCAAGGCTAAACCGAGCCGAGATTACTTCCCACCCTGCCAGCAGATTGTGATTGAGGGAGATGATTTAGATCTAAATAGTTTGCCGTTAATCCGCCCTTATAGCGGCGATGCTGGCAAAATTGTCACCCTGGGACTGGTAATTACTAAAGATTGCGAGACAGGTACGCCCAATGTCGGCGTGTATAGGCTCCAGTTGCAGTCCAAAAATACAATGACAGTGCAGTGGCTATCGATTCGGGGTGGTGCAAGACATCTGCGAAAAGCTGCCGAGCGGGGTAAAAAATTAGAAATTGCGATCGCACTCGGCGTACATCCCCTGATTATTATGGCAGCAGCCACGCCAATTCCGATCGATCTATCTGAGTGGTTGTTTGCTGGCATCTATGGCGGCAAGGGTGTAAAACTTGCCAAGTGTAAAACAGTTGATATCGAAGTACCTGCGGACTCAGAATTCGTGCTCGAAGGGACGATTACGCCTGGGGAGGAAATGATCGATGGGCCATTTGGCGATCACATGGGCTATTACAACCAGTCCAAATCATGCCCATTGATTCGGTTCAATTGCATGACTCACCGCAAAGATCCGGTTTATTTAACCACCTTTAGCGGTCGTCCACCCAAAGAAGAAGCGATGATGGCGATTGCCCTCAACCGGATTTACACGCCAATCTTGCGCCAACAGGTGCCCGAAATCGTAGACTTCTTCCTCCCAATGGAAGCATTGAGCTACAAAGCGGCGGTAATTGCGATCGATAAAGCCTATCCTGGACAAGCGCGGCGTGCAGCCTTAGCCTTCTGGAGTGCCTTACCTCAATTTACCTATACCAAATTTGTGATCGTCGTCGATAAGGATATTAATATCCGCGATCCGCGCCAAGTCGTCTGGGCGATGAGTTCCAAGGTTGACCCTCAGCGGGATGTATTCATCATTCCCGACACCCCATTTGATAAGCTGGACTTTGCTACACCCAAAGTAGGACTAGGCAGTCGGATGGGTATCGATGCCACCACCAAGGTTTATCCAGAAACCGACTCTGAATGGGGTGAACAACTCGAATCCGATCCAGCAATGGCGAAATTAGTAGATCAACGCTGGGCGGAGTATGGGTTATCAGATATTAATCTCGATGAGGTCGATGCCAATCTGTTTGGCTATGACATGAAGTAAGTTCTGATCTCGATTCAGTAAATTTTGTATGTACTAAGATTAATCGCAATACGCAGTCGATCGTTATGATCAATACACGTTAATTAGTCAGCATTACAGAACATTTCGATCGTCAAGAGTCTAAAGCTATCCAGCCTTAGGCTCTTTTTGCAATAATTTATACTCTCAGGTATTTTTTGTAATTTTCTTTTGGTAATGCGATCGTTTTATAATTCCGTATGGGAATTATAGAAAGAGAGAGTTTAGTACTTTAATTAGTTATTTTCAATAAGATGACATTACAGCCAAACTATAGTTTAGAAGATTGTAAGAACCACATAATGTCGGCGAAAGAAGAAATAAGTGGAGAATTAGTACCAGTAGCGCAGTGTATGGTTAGAGGGTATGAATCTCGACTTGAAATGTGTAAGACTGAAATCGATGAATATAAAGAGAAACTAAGAAAGAGTAAAATCGCGCTTATTGTTGCTGTCATTCCGGTTGCTGGAACTATCCTTGTGACAGTACTTAACGCACTAAATAATAAGTCAGCTACTGAAGCAGGTAACTATATAATTACAGAGAATAAATTCCTAGCTGCCATTGAAGATGTGCAAAGTAAAAAAGGGCAGGAGTTAATTAAAGCAATTGGAACAATAGAAATACACAAAGATGAAGTATTTAATACAAATCATAAGAGGCAGTGGCCAGCGATAGTTGCAATAGCAAAAGCCATTAAAAATAATTCAAAGGTTTCAAGTAATAAATATGGATCTCTCGAAAAAAGTGAGATACAAAGGCTTGTAAATATTCTAAAATTTAGAAATACTGCTTTTGACGCAAGCGGTAGAAAAAAAGAAGATTCAGACATTGTTGATTTGTCGAAGACTTATTTGTACGGTATTGATTTGTCAAAAGCACAATTACCTAGAACTAGTTTCAACAAAAGCATTCTAGAGCATTCAACTATAACAGATGCTGATTTAACAGGATCTTTCTTCACAGGAACAAGCCTAAAGAATGCAAACATGTCTCGATCAAATTTAACCAAAGCTTCTCTGAACAAGTTTGGTGATTCTACCACTAATCTTATTGGTGTAGACTTAACTGGCACTGATTTAAAGGATGCAGACTTAAGAGGAGCTAAACTTTTTCATCCTAATCCAGAATCTCGATCAATTGCCATAGGAAAAATAAAAAAAGCACGTAATCTTAATAGAGCTAAATTCGATCAGAAAATATCGAATATTCTAGACCAGTAAAATAGAGTTTGTAGCTTGGGTAGAGCGAGCGCGAAACCCAACGCTTCCAAAAACATCTTAATAAATGTTGGGTTTCATTCTTCAACCCAACCTACCGAAAAATGTTCATACTCACTCGGCTTCTGCCAAGCGACCTTCGATCGGTTCATACTCATCTTCAAGTAACCAGAGCTGTGCTTGATCGTAACTGTCACAATGCTTAATTAGCTTGTACTGTTCAGCAGGGTCAAGAATCTGGCAACGACCCAATTCATCGCCTAATAGCATCAGTAAATAGGGTGGCGATTGCATTGGATCAACCCAAACTTCCAGAAAGTTCCAATTACTCTTCGCTGGATCGAGTGCGGGGGATGGGATGGTATCTATCGTCTGCATCAATCTTTACCTCACCATAAAATAAACGGAGAGTCGAGCCATCAGGGTCAATTCGTACACCGATTGACTCGGTGAACATCAGCCCGTAACGATCGTAGCCTCTAGCAAAACCTGTGTGAATACCTCTCACTATGATAGCCTGAGCGACTCGAAAGAGGGTATCTTTATCGTTGAATACATGGACTGCTCTCCCTCCTCGCAGAAGACGATTACTTTTGGGTGTATCCGGCAGATGCTTACTTAGATGTCGATGATCAAGGGTTATTTTGAGATCAATTCCACTCATGCAATCTTCCTGGACTGGTTAGATTCTATGATGGCATACCTAGCCAATTCTTATTTTAGTGGTGTTCTGACTCGATCGAGATTTCACTCGCCATATTCTGGTAGAATTTTGGTGGTTTCTATCAGTGGCATCAATGGCTTCAACTCGCGCACGCATCGCACTTGACGCAATGGGTGGGGATGACGCACCTGCCGCCATAGTTGCGGGTGCGATCCAAGCCCAAACAGAATTAACAGACGTAGATGTAATCCTAGTGGGCGATCCTGAGCAAATTCAGGCTTGTCTAAATCAGTATCCGAATGCGCCCAAGTTGGAAATTGTACCAGCGGAGGGAACGATCGAAATGGACGAAGAACCCCTGAGTGCCCTGCGGCGTAAGCCTAAGGCTTCGATCAATGTGGCGATGCAACTTGTCAAGGAAGGTAAGGCTGACGCGGTGGTGTCGGCTGGGCATTCTGGCGCGGCAATGGCGGCGGCACTGCTGAGATTAGGGCGGTTACGGGGGATCGATCGTCCAGCGATTGCGGCGATATTTCCGACAAATCGGGCGGATAAATCTGTGGTGATTTTAGATGTTGGTGCAAATGTTGATTGTCGCCCCAAATATCTCGAACAATTTGCGGTGATGGGTTCTGTCTATAGTGAATATGTGCTGGGGGTGGAAACGCCGAAGGTGGGCTTGTTGAATATCGGCGAGGAAGAATCCAAGGGCAATGAAGTTGCAGTCAAGGCGCACGAAAGCTTGCAACAGAATCAACACATTAATTTTGTGGGCAATGCTGAAGGGCGGGATGTCCTGTCTGGCAATTTTGATGTGATTGTCTGCGATGGCTTCGTGGGAAATATCTTGCTCAAATTTGCTGAAGCTGTTGGTAATATTGTGGTGCAGATGCTCAAGGAAGAGCTACCACGGGGGATCAATGGCAAAGTAGGTACGGCACTGCTCAAGCCCAATCTCCAACGATTGAAAAAGCGAATCGATGCCGCCGAGCATGGTGGTGGTTTATTATTAGGAGTAGAGGGAGTCTGCATTATCAGTCATGGTAGCTCAGATGCGTTCTCGATCGCCAACGCCATTCGATCGGCTAAAAGTGCCGTTGATAAAAATGTAATCGAACAAATTAAATCCTCTACTCGCGATAAATCTCCAAAAGAGGAATCTACCGTGGCTAGTGACTAAGAATTTGACTGAATATCTCCTAACTCTAGATTGGTGGGCAGTGCCCACCCTACGCGATGAGTTGAATATTTGTATCCCAGTCTCCTAGTCCCCCAGTCTCCTAGTCCCCCAGTCCCCCGTCCCCTCGTCTCCCCGTCCCCCACACCCCACCCCACATGCCACCAAACAACTCACAAATGGGAGTCACTTTTATTGGATGCGGTGCGGCTGCGCCAGAGACGGTAGTGCTCAACGATGCGTTGGCACAGGTAGTAGACACCTCCGATGAGTGGATTGCTAGCCGCACAGGGATTCGTCAGCGGCACGTTAGTCACGATCGCGAGTCATTAGCTGGTTTCGCGACTGAAGCGGCACAGCAGGCTCTAGCGATGGCTGGGGTGGTTGCGGCTGATGTAGATATGATTATTTTGGCAACATCTTCGGCAGAGGATTTATTTGGTACGGCTTGTCAGATTCAGGCGCAGTTAGGAGCGACAAAGGCGGTGGCTTTTGACTTGACGGCGGCTTGTTCGGGATTTGTGTTTGGGGTGGTGACGGCGGCGCAGTTCTTGAGATCGGGTGTGTATCGGAATGTGCTGGTAATTGGTGCGGATTTATTATCGCGGTGGGTGGATTGGAACGATCGCAATACCTGTGTATTATTTGGTGATGGTGCGGGTGCGGTGTTGATGCAGGCGAGTGAAGATGTCGATCGATTATTGGGGTTTGAAATCCGCAGCGATGGCAATCAAAATTGCTGTTTGAATCTCGCTTTCAAGCCTGAATTGCGCGAACTAATTCCTGGTGTGATCCTCACCCAGGGCAAGTATCAATACATCACGATGAATGGTAAGGAAGTCTATCGGTTTGCGATCAATCGGGTGCCAGAAGCGATCGATAAAGTCATTCATCAAGCTAATCTAACTAGTGATGATATCGATTGGTTGATCCTTCACCAAGCCAATCAAAGGATTATGAATGCTGTCGCCGAACGGTTGCACATTCCAGCGGAAAAAGTAGTCAGCAACGTGGCTAAATATGGCAACACCTCGGCGGCTTCGATTCCGATCGCACTCAATGAGGCGGTTAGATCTGGTAGAATTCAAGCTGGTGACACGATCGCCACATCTGGCTTCGGTGCTGGCTTAAGTTGGGGTGCTGCCATCTTCAAATGGCAGTAGTTTCATAATTAATAATTAATAGCCGTAGGTTGGGTTGAGCAAAGCGTAACCCAACAATCCCCTCAATTAATCTCGTGAACGTTGGGTTTCATTCTTCTGCTTGGTGCGCTGTCTTGTCGTTTTTTTATTCGGGGGAAACCCCCGAATAAAAACGCCGCTAA
>JANNDL010000152.1:0-17764 GCA_031387665.1 Chamaesiphon sp. OTE_75_metabat_95
TGACATCGATTTTGTCTTGACCCTGAATAAAGTCAGTTACGACATCTAAATCGCTTGAAGTAGTATCACTATTAAAATTCTCCAAGACGATGGTATCGTTACCCGCACCGCCAGTGAAGGTATCTGAACCAGAGCCGCCAATTAATCGGTCGTCAGCTTCTAAGCCGTTCAGGGTATCATTTCCACCCAAACCACTAATTACATCGTTACTGGCTGTACCATTGAGTACATTATTGGTACCATCTCCAGTGACGTTATCCTGCTCTACCCAGACCTGCTGACCATCGATCGATACTAATGCTCGATCGTCTTCTAATTGTAAACTAATGATCTCAGTAGCTGATAATGTACTGCCCTGAACCAGTGCTGAGAATAATGCGCCTTCATCTCCAAGGGCATCTTCAGTATTTAAAACACCATCGACAAAGTGACCGATTTCTTCGATCAATACACCGACAAGTTGCTCTGTACTAGCAGTAGCTAAAAAAGCTGAGGATAAATATATTTTCTGTCCTACTGCTGCATACGCACCATTTGCAGTACCTAACTCTCCATTCTGGAGTACTTCAATTGCTGGTAATTCACTAAAATTTCCTTGCTGCCAACGATCCGCTAATTCTGTAAGTTTGGATCGATCGATCTGACTACCAAAAGCTGTCTCGATTTTGCCAGCAAAATCACTGCTCTGTGCAAATTCGGTCAGCTTTTGCTGAACTAATTGTAAGTATTGGGAATCAATCATGGGGTTTAAATTATACTAAGAGTCAAAATATGATCTGAACAAAAAGTTCAAAATCTTGAGTCACGAATCGATCTTTGTTCTGTCGATTACAGTCCACTATAACTATTAATCCCACATAAATGACAAAAAGAAACAGCTCGATCGAATAAAATATCTCGATCGAGATATTTCTATCGTTCAAAATGGCTGAAACCTTTGCTGCAACAAGTTTTGCGATTAAACCTATTGCCAGACAAAAAAGTTACTAAAGATTCGATCGATCACCAAAGTCAGCCTCTACCGCAAAGTTGGAATCGGGTTCGAGGTATGTTGTCATTCCATGTACAATGGCTGTATCTGAGGGAGAATGACGGTAATGAGTGAACTCGATCGGGAAGAACAAGAAATTTTAGCGACATTCGAGGCGGGAGAATGGCAATCTGTGGGAGAACCAGATCGCCTACTAGAATTGCAAAGTTATGCCAAAGATCGGCGCATTACATTAAGGTTATCTTCAGCAGACTTAGCTGCTATTTCTCTGGCGGGATTTGCAACTTTAGCTCTGCAATTAAATCAGGGATCTCAGATTGAATCACATCCCAAATAATGTTGAAGTTGACTGCATCATATTCATGCACCAACCGATTACGCATCCCATTAATTTCTCGCTATGCAATGTTGGGTAGAGTTTGCCGAGTTACTTCAGGAATTCGTCTCGCCGCTTCAGCAACAATCAGCAGTCGGCGAATTACCGAATCTTGAAGCTGAACATTATCAATAAATTCATCTTTTGAACATTGTCCGATGTAGATCATCACAAGTTCTGCTGATTGCAGCATATCAAGCAGGAATTGAGTTTCTCGTGACATAAATTATTTGAGCAGAAGCAAGAATTTCTTGACGACGTAGGTAGTTGCGAGTGGTTTCAATCCCTTGACGGGTAATGAGATCAATATCTCGATCGAAGATCTGATGCAAATGATCTTCCATTTTGTCTAGGGTCACAAACGTAGGGTGAGCATCGGGGGCGAATTGCACCATCACGTCCACATCACTATCTGGACGAAAATCATCACGCAGGATCGAACCGAATAGGGAAAATTCGACGACTTGCCAGCGGTCGCAAAAATCGGCAATTTTTTCCATTGGTAGCTCGATCGCAGTAATAGTCACTACTGATTTACATCCTAGATGACAATCGTATTCTAACTTATGTTCGACAAATCGAACAACCAGCATCACCACTTCCAAATCGCAGCTACTTTATTTCCCGATACAAAAGCGACTAAAAATCCGATCGAGGACTGATTCTGTCACCTCTTCACCTGTCACTTCCCCCAAGGCTCTAATCGCTTCGCGTAGATCGATCGTCCAGAAGTCGAATGGTAGTCCACCTGCAATGGTAGCTAATACCTGTTGCAAAGCAGTCTGCGATCGAATCAGGGCAGCCGCTTGGCGTTGATTGATGGCGATGTCGATATTGGCAGCATGGAGCTGTCCGCCAGCAATAATCGCGAGGATCGCCGATTCCAATCGATCGATTCCCAGATCTTGTGCTGCTGCTGTTTCGACGATGGTACTAATCCCTGGTGGTAAGTTTAGGATAGGCAGACTGTCAACTAAATCGACTTTATTGATTACCAAGATCGTCGGAATCGGCGCAATTTGGGCGTATATATCCGCTTCTACGTCTGTCCAACCAACCTGAGCATCGATCGTCAGTAGTACCAAATCCGCCGCTTGCGCCGCCGCACGAGAACGCGCCACGCCAATTTGCTCCACCACATCGCTAGTATCCCGAATTCCGGCTGTATCCAATACCTGAACTGGAATCCCACCCACGACTAGTCGAGATTCGACGATATCCCGCGTCGTACCTGGTAGCTCCGTAACGATCGCCCGATCGCTCCGACTCCAGGCATTGAGTAAACTGGACTTGCCCACATTCGGCTGTCCCAGGATTGCGACCTTTAAGCCACTCCGTAGCAGTTCCCCGCGATCGGCTGTCTCCACAATCTGCCCAATTTCGACCGCCAATGCCCCCAATTTCGCCGTTACATCAGGGACATCTAATGGTGGTAAATCCTCCTCAAAATCGATTCTCGCCTCAATCTCAGCCAGTAAATCCAATGCTTGAGCGCGTAATTGTTCGATCGGTTGGCGCAATTTGCCCTGAAGTCCTGCAATCGCTGTCTGAGCAGCGGCGGGGGACAATGCTCCCACCAGATCGCTAATACTTTCCGCCTGAGTCAGATCGATCCGTCCATTTAGGAAGGCTCTGAGCGTAAATTCCCCCGCCTCGGCAACTTTCGCACCATACTCGACACATAACTGGAGAATCTGCTGGACTAAAATAATCCCACCGTGACTGTGAATTTCCACCACATCTTCTCGCGTATAGGAGCGGGGTGCGAGCATGATTAATAGTAATGCCTCATCGATCGTCACTCCTGTAATAGGATGCCGCACATACCCATACAAAATCCGATGACTCTCCCACTCCTGCTGCCCAGGCGGATGAAAGATCCGCCGTGCAATCGCCACTGCATCCAGTCCCGATAGCCGCACGATCCCTACGCTCCCTTGCTGGGGGACAACAGCCGTCGCGATCGCTACAATAGTTCCAGTTTGCATGGGATAATTAAATAATTGATAGGACAAATCTGAAAATGCTAAGAAATGAGGATTTAGTAACTTGCAGTCGCAGATTTGTATATTTTAAATCCTCATCCCTAAGGATGATCTGCCGCAATATTTAGTGCTCTCAGCAAAGATAACGGTAAGAACATTTCTAGTGGATTATCCTCTAAGCCAATAAAGCCATAACGAGCATAATAGCTCTGAGCAGATTCATCTTTTGCATCAACAAACAAACCAATTCCACCAGCCGTATCTGCTACTAGCAGCGCACGTTGCATCGCTTCTACCATCAAGATTTCGCCAATTCCCTGACGCTGCCATTGTTTGTCCACTGCTAGACGAGCTAACTTGACTCCAGGCACTTGTGATGGGTATTTCTTTGAGAGAATAGATGGCAGTTTTTCGGTGCTAATTTCACAGATAGTGAGTGTAAAAAAGCCAATAATATTGTGGAGGCAATCTTGCTGTTCGGGCGGAGCGGCTGGACGATTGCTCAATACAAAAGTACGAGAAATACCTTTCTGAAGATGTTGTCGAGCGGTTGTTCTGAGAAAATGATTGAGAACTTCTACTCCACAATCAAACTGTTCTCGGTTGTGAAATTTATGCAGCGGCTCAATAATTTTCACGAATAAATGCTCGATGTTTAGCTACCGCAACTAAGAGTTTTGGATTTGGTGTCGGTGGATGTTCCAATAAATCGAATACTGTCTGAGCATCTCGTTCAGACAAGACAATTTTCCGCTCTGTTTCCAGCAGATGATTGGCGGCGTTGACTGCGGATTGAACTAGAAATTGGTTTAGAGTAGCACCAGACAAATCTGCTGCTCGTTGCAAGGTTTCTTTGACAGCAGGGGGGATTCTGGCTACTACTCGTGCATCTTGCGTAGGTTGGCTCATTGGAATGATCGGATGGTTAATTTGATTTTAGCTTGCTGGTGTCAAAATGGCATCAAATTGACTGAACTTGCTCAATCTCTTTGACAAGCCCCAAGATTGTCGGCGATTGGAATAAACTAATCAAGGGTAAGTCTACATTTAAGATCGATCGAATCTCGTCGATCAAAGTTACGGCTACCAGCGAGTTTCCACCCAGACTAAAGAAGTTTTCACTGGTATCTACCTCGTTAATTTGCAATACTTTTTGCCAGATCTCGATTAGGATTTGTTCGGTAGTTTGGGTATTAATAATTGCTGGTACTGGTGCTGCTGGTACAGCAACCTTCTGAGCTAGTAATGGTGCAGGGAAGGCTTTTCGATCGATCTTTTTGTTCGGGGTGAGTGGAAATGCCTGGAGCTGGACGAAGTTGGCAGGGATCATATACTCTGGCAACTGGGCGCGTAAATGCTCCCGTAGGCTGGCGGTAGTCGGCTGCTGCCCAGGTTGCGCGATGAAATAAGCCACAATCCGCTTATCTCCTGGTACATCTTCGCGCACAATGACCGCAACTTCCCGAATTGTCTCATGGCGACTCAAAATTGTCTCGATTTCACCGAGTTCGATGCGATAGCCGCGAATCTTGACTTGAAAATCAATCCGCCCCAAAAATTCGAGATTACCATCAGGGCGATACCTTACTGAGTCGCCAGTCCGGTAGAGTCGATCTAGTGGATTGCCACTAAAAGGATTGGGGATAAACCGCTCGCTGGTGAGATCTGGGCGGTTCAGGTAGCCCCGTGTCACGCCTTTACCGCCAATGAGCAGTTCGCCTGGGATACCGACTGGCACGGGTTGCTGGAGCTTGTCGAGGATGTAGAGCTGGGTATTAACGATCGGTCGTCCTAATGGTACCACACCTTCAACCGCTGTTAGGGCATGAGTTGTAGACCAGATTGTGGTTTCGGTGGGGCCATACATATTATGCACTTGTCCCGTGACGATTTGCTGGAGTTGCTGTGCGAGGATTTCAGTCAGAGCTTCACCGCCTACCATCATCGTCTGAATTTGACCGATCGATCTAGCCGTATTCGGATCGGCAATTAATAACCCTGCCATTGAGGGTGTACATTGAAGATGGGTAACTTGATGTCGATCGATCAGCCCCGCAATTGAATGCTCTGATTCTAATTGCTTCTTGGCATTGTAAATCACCACCTTGAATCCCCGCGTCAATGTCCAGAATATTTCCAGCACGGAGATATCGAAGGATAAACTCGTCACTGCCAACCAGACACCTGGAGTCCCACCGATTCGCCCATCCATGCCTGTAAAAAAGTTGACGGCATTCCGATGTTCTACCATTACTCCTTTCGGCTTGCCCGTCGAGCCGGAGGTGTAGATGATGTAAGCGAGATTTTCGGGTTTGACATCAGTTTGAGGATTTGTCGCGGGCTGCTGGGCAATTTCTCCCCAATTGGTATCGATCGCAATGACCTGCACACCTGCTGATATCGTCAAATTGGCAATCAATCTTTGCTGAGTGAGAACGATCGGAGTCTGGGAATCTTCGATCATCAGTGCCAGTCGATCTGTGGGAAAATCGGGGTCGAGGGGCAAATATGCACCACCTGCTTTGTGGATTGCCAGTAATCCCACTACCATTTCGATCGATCTTTCCATCTGAAGCCCAACGAGGGTGTCAGGTTTAACGCCCTGAATTAGTAAGTAGCGCGCTAATTGATTCGCACGGGTATTTAGTTCTTGGTAGGTTAGTTGCTTGGATTTGTAAGCAACGGCAATATCATTAGGAGTTCGGGCTACCTGCTGCTCGAACAGGTGATGGATGCAGACACCTGCGGGAATTGGGGCGGTGGTTTGATTCCACTTAATTAGTAATTGTTGTTGTTCGGCTGTAGATATTAACGGTAATTGTGCGAGTAGTTGTTCTGGTTGTGAGCTACCAGCAGGGATGAAGTTTTGCAGTTGGCGCACGATTGCGGCACTATCTAGCTCCGTGAGTGCTCCGGTGTGAACTAGTTCTGGTTGACTGCGATCTGCATAGGCAACAAATGTCATTGCCGCAGTTAGATATTCAGAGCTGAGGTGATCTGGATTTTCGAGGATGGCGATCGCTACAGGTATAAATTGAGAAGTAACATTGGTTGATGGATCCCGATCTGGAGCTGCTTCCAATCGTGCTTTAAACTGTTTAAATGAATCCTCAGCATCAGTCTGGATTCGGAGCGGTATTTGAACTTCAAATAGCTCAGTGGTGGCATCGTACAGTTTGATTTGTAAGCCTAAATCAAATTCTAATTCTGGCGAAAGTCGCGCACAATAAGCAGCAAATATTGCGATCGATGAATCTGGTTCGATTGGCTCGTCGAGTACAATTGGATAACGTTGAATAGCTGTTTTTGGGCGACTAGTGGATAAATATGGATGCTCAAATGGGACGAGTTCGGTGGCGGGTATTGTTTGATTGTTGGTAGATCTGGCAATTGCTAATGCTTGCTCTTGCTGACAAATCGCCGCATTTTGTTGACTAATAATCGGGATTAGCAGTCGATCGAGTACTGGTAAAATATCCCCAATGCTGGCACTAGATCCAGTGATGGCTCCAGTCACTTTTTGCTTGAAGATTCTGGTGGCATCACTGACTAATACAATTTCATGTTGGGTAATTGCATGTTGAGTTTTACTATTTAACCAAGCCCAACTGGTTGTCTGCAATCTGGGCTGCTGTGGTAATGGTGCATCATGATAATTAATAGTTGCTGTTCCCGCTCGTCCGATTACAGCCGCCGAAATTACCCATTGAATATTATTAATGCCAAATAAATAATCATACTCACTACTGAGGATCTGTTGTTCAAAAATCGCTGGATCTTCAGTGCAAATGACATTGTTTTTTGTTGCCCACGCTTGTACTGCTCGATCTGTCGAACAAGCTGCTCGGATCAGACAACCTTGCTCCGATAGTACTTCCAAACAACTCAATACGAGCACACCTTCGCCAACGACAAAACAAGAAAACCCAGTCATATTTATGATTTATTACTATATTACTAGCGGAGAGAGCGGGGAGCTGAGAGCTGCAAAATCAGATCTTAATCAGATTGCTGGGAACTGCAAATTTTGGAGTTTCACCTGGAGCATAAACAGCTCTATCTTCAGTATTACTCAGGATGATTGAACCTGCGCCAATGATATTCTCCTTGCCGATCGATACCCAGTTCCGAATCGTGGCATTCAAGCCAATAAAGCTAGCTTCACCAATCGTGGAACTTCCACCAATCGAAACATCAGCAGTCAAAAAACAATGATCTTCAATAATGGCATGATGTCCAATATAGTTTGGTCCTAGCAAGATACAGTTATTACCGATCGATACATACGGTTGAATCAAGTTGCGTTCGGTAATAAAGGTATTTTCACCAATCGGCGTGTCGTGATAAAACGCTTTGGAACTAACATAAGAAATGAATTTATATCCCCGCGCCTTGGCATCGAGATACTTACTCTTCCGCAGTTGATTGACTTTGATATAACTAATTGCAATAAATAGTTGATATCGATCGGGTGGATAATATTCTTCGAGTTTTTCGTAGGGAACCAGTGGCAAGCCCTGAAAGGTATCTGCGGTGATGTAGTCGCCATCAACCGTAAAGGCAACGATCTCGTGTTCTGAGTCACGAGTGAGATAAAAATATACAACATCAGCAATCTCGGTACTGCCGAAAATAACAACTTTAGCCATGCTTAGTCTATCCGATCGATAGATGTCTAGATCTTTGAAATTGCAGATTATTGCTAGAATACTGAGATTTTTGAAACCAGGGCTAGTGAAAATCCTATCACGTTGTGATGATTTATACAGAGATTGGACTCGATCGAAAGTTTTGATTCGATCGATTAAGATCTGAAACAATAGTCACGATCGCGATCGCTAGCTTAAGATACTGAAAGTTAGATTTAGTGCATCTAGGGATAAGTCATGGAATATTGGGAATTTTTGATCCAGCGGGAGGGAGATCGCGGCTGGAGAACAATCGAAACAGGTAATCTCCAACTGATGGAAGGGAAGTATCGAATCGTCGCAAATAGTAATCTGCTTGATACTCAGATCCAAACTCGTGTCACCTATCAAACTTCAGATCGGATCCCGCAACGTCGATCTCAATCCCGCCATCAAACTACCAATTTGCGCGGATTACTAGCAGTTATTCCGTTCACGGATCTACAGTCGGGAATTTGGCAGTTTGTCTGTAGTGGTACCACAACCGCACAAGTCTCATGGGAGCGCGTTCTCAAACTTCGTGTTTTGCCAGCTATTTCTAAAGCTCCGGTTAGTTTGGATCGAGTTGAAAGCAGGGAGCAGTTCTGCGCAGGCAGAGGCTACGCCAACGACTCCGCTCACCATCCACGGGGAGCAGGGAGCGGGGATAATTTTGCTCCAGCAGTAGGGAATATCTCAGATCTTCACCAGCCTCAAACTGCGCCTCTGCCAGTATCTGCTCAGGACAAGGATCGGTTTGAGCTGCCGACACCGACACAGCCAGTTGTACCGATCTCAATGGAGGGACTTCAAGAAAATTGGGCGGATGGACTCGATCGATTATTGGAGCAATTGGAGCGAGAATCATTACAGCCCCAGCCACCACAAATTAGTCGATCGATCCCAGGTGCAATCCAACTTACCACGATTTTTGATTCGCCCTCACAATTGATTAATCTAGATCGATCGACATTTGCAGGGCTACTACCTGGGCATCCCTTGATGATTAGTGGTACCTGCAATCTCCACCAATTAAGTGCCAACCTGATTCAGTCAGTCAAAATCGATAAGCTGTCTATTTGTCTCCGTCATCCCCAAACTTCCGAAATAATTGTCGCCATTGAACAATCTATTCCAACCCAGCTCAACACATTCACTTTTAGAGGCAGTCTAGATTTACCGCCACAGCCCCAAATATCGCTCCTAATTGGTGAAGTCAATCTTTACGATAAACACAATATCCAACTCGGTTCCCGTGGCTTCACCGTCACCATAAGCCTCAATCCACTCAATGAATCAGAACTCGAACTGTTCCAATTATCTGAGCAGGGGCAAGACAGCACTGGTGAGTTACTCGACAGGCTGAATGAAGAGCTGCAACTAGAAACGGTTGTCATGGGTGCTCGTCGCCCTATGCAATATGGGACACCATCAACAATCAAGTCGCTCACTTCACCTCCGTCATCGCCCAATTTTGCCGCGACTCAATTTACCCATCCAGATGTATTTCCCGTCAGTGCTGCCCCGCATCATTTGCCATCCCCGACACTCGATGTCACTGGGGATCTAGAAATAGATTTTGCCTTGTCTAGTTTTGTCGCTAGTCACCAGTCTCGCGACTATGAGAATTTGGAAATAGTTGTGGAGGAGTGATTTAGTTGATAGTTGATAGTTGATAGTTGATAGCCCGCCAGATAGGTTTCAGCCAATTTCTAGCCAACAAACAGCGGCTGGATTTTGTTTATGAAGATTCGCGAACTTTTGTGAGTTTTTTGTGAGCCTTTTTAGTTGACCAATTCAGCTAGAATCTAAGGATACAGTCTATTTATCACAAAGGACTTTTTATTATGGCAGCTTCTTTCTTACCTTCCATCCTCGTCCCTACCGTCGGTTTAGTCATGCCTGCTGTAATGATGGCATTTTTGTTTCTCTACATCGAACGTGAAGCAGTATAGGCTCACGTCTTGTACTAATTCATAACCAAGCAAAAAGCCGGATTAGTCCGGCTTTTTGCTTTAGTTAGTGATAGTCGAGCTAAGAGTGGCTAGGGTTACATCGATGAGCCGAGTCCAGCGTAGGAGCCGTAGAAGAATAAACTTACAACGACAATGACACCCATCCCAGCAACAGTTGCTACCAGCCACAAGGGGATTTTTCCTGGTTCAGACATAGTTTTTTCCTCTGATAAATATCCCAACACAAAACAGATCGAATCAATTAGTTAAAGAAATAACTGGTAAACAGAATTCCTAGTGTGAAAATCATGAGTAAGCCTAAAAATAGTGAAGCTCGGTTGAGTTCTACTGGCTGATTGTTAGGATTTGGAGTACGTTCCATAGTTTTGAGTTGGATCTATCTTTGAATAAATTGCATGGCTGCGATCGCGCCAATAAAGAATACAGTAGGTACGCCCAGAGTGTGGACTGCTACCCATCTGACTGTGAAAATGGGATATGAAATAGGCTGATTGCCGCTACCTGTAGCCATCTTATTTACTCCTAAAATTAAGGCAGGTTGATTTAAAGTTTTATGATCGATCGGTAGTTATAGAATGGTCATTAAAATACAACCAAAAAGTAGCTTTCCAATCAAATTAGATCGTAATTCGAGTAAACTTGTTTGACTATTTCTTTTCAACAAATTTGTCGAGCTGATTTTTGGAATCAAATCGGTCAGAAACGATCGGTAATTCTTGGCGAGTCTGTGAGTAATACTCATCAGGACGAGGCGTACCAAACGCATCATAAGCCAAGCCAGTACTGACAAACAACCAGCCAGCGACAAACAATGCTGGAATTGTCAAGCTGTGAATAATCCAGTACCGAATACTGGTAACGATATCTGCAAACGGACGTTCACCTGTAGTACCTGCCATATCAAAATTCTCCTAGTCTATTCAATCTCAGTTTATATCATAACCTTAAAGAAATGCGATCGCTAGATGAGAAATTAGGCTCAATTCTTTAACTCAAGCACTAATGTCTTTATATAGTTAAAGCCTAGAGCCTAAGCTGCCGCAGCAGCCTCCCCTTGATACTCCAGAATAATCCCCCGTTGACCGATAATGAATCCTTTATCGGCACTAAAGAATAAGATCTTGTATAGGTTGGATGGTACCTGTTCTACGGCTTCATCTTTGAGCCAAGTTTTACCACTGTCAGTACTGACTAATAAGTCGCCGCTGCCGCCGGATACCCAAGCTTCGCCTGGAGTGCGGTAGGCAAGATCTAGTAATCCAGTATTAGTTTTCTGACCTGGGAATACTTCGTTTTCCCAGACATCTGGCTTGTCGAGGGTGTTAAATTGCAATTGTCCGCCCCGTGCTAGCATCCACAGTCGCCCATCGTTGGCAAATCCCATGCTGGAGACGCGGCGGGAGCTATTCCGGTTGTGGGGTTCCCAACTGTCTTGTCCTGGTGTCCAGGTAGAGTAGAAGTTACCTTTGGCAGAGACGGCGACATAGCTACCATTTTCAGAACGGTTGATTGTCCGAAATACGCCTACAGCTCCGCTGACGAGAGCTTTCCAGTTTTTACCAGCATCTTTGGTGGCATAAATTGCGCCAATATCTGTGGTCATTTCGGCGGAATTATTTCCTGTTGCTTTGACAGTGGCTGGCGTTCCTGGTAATTTAGCACTGAGGGTCAGGCGTTCCCACGATTTGCCAGTGTCTTTGGTGTGGAGCAAGATTGCAGGTTCACCCACAATCCAACCTTCATCCCCAGCGAAGCTAATCGAGGTGAATCGATATTTATCACTATCTAGTTCGAGCTTGCGATTTTCCCATGTTTTACCACCATCGTTGGTTTCGAGAATAGCTGAGTCACTACCAACAACCCAGCCATGTTGGGGGTTTCCGGTAAATGTCAGATCTTGAATATTAGATTCGGTGGGTAACTGGATTGACTTCCAAGGGCTAGTCGCCAAGGGGGTAATTCGACTACAGCTTACACAGAATATCCCGATCGCGAGCAGTGTTACTGTTTGTTTTAGAATTCGTTTCAATAAGTTCATATTTTAGGCTTTAGGTTTTAGATTTTAGGCTTTGGGCTTCAGGTTCAAGACACTTAAATCTTCCCTCTGCCCTGTACCCTAACTCAATGTGTATAAGCTGAGGAATAATAAAATTCCGAGTCCGAGTCCACCGTAAATGAGTAAGCTTTTTTGGGATTGTGTCATGGTGTTGACCCCAAATCCATAGCCTTGGTTCTCTTTAAACCCAGAGACTTCCTTAGTGACAGTGCCGATATTGGTAAACGCGCTCTTTTTGGCAGTACAAATCGGACATCTCCAGGCTTCAGGTAGGACGCTAAAAGGTGTTCCCGCAATGATTTTTGCGGTGGAATCGCCTTTATTGGGATTGTAAATATGACCGCAGGCGCGGCACTCAAACCGATCGTCATCGGCGGCGGCTGGCTTTTTGCCTGTCGTAGGTGCCAGATCTGCTGGACTACTAGGAGGATTCTCTTCTGTCATAATATAGTGATTTTAATATGAGGCAATTATTAACATACTGTTACAAATTTTGGCATATTATGCCGAAGTTTGATAGTCTGCCCGTCAAAAATCGTGATGGAGGCATTATTGCCCCTACCACGATTTTCAGACATTACACCCAATATTATCGATCCAGACAGCGATCGAATCGACAATTCTACTCCTTTCCCACCCAGAAATAAACACTTGCAATCCACGATCCACACTTCTCCTTGCGGAGAGGTTGTGCCTAAGGCAGACTAACGTCAACACCAACGGCTACGCAATGCCAAAGGCAAGGCTAACGCCAACAGTGCAAGCTATTCACTATTCACTCACCACACTAGATATCTAGTTATTCACTAGTGTATGAAACTTTTCGATCGCAAATTCTTAAGCTGCTGCTGATGGATGGCTTTAGTCACTTGTGCTCTGGTCTGAACGATATCCCATACTTCATCCCAATTTTCAGACACGATCGTAAAAATCCTGTCGATACTTTTAGCTGAACAGGCTGGCTTGCGGTCTGGTTTTAATTTACCCATAATTACTATTAATTTTATTGTGGTTGATAATCTCGACAATCAATTGCTGCTTCTGAGCAGGCAAGATCGGGATTGACGGTACATTTCAGATAGCAACTATTGGTAAAATATTTACATTTGTGGCAGGGAACTTGATGCAGTCGCTTGACATAAATGAATCCTGTTTTCCAATTATGTGCCAAAGTCCAACAAGCACTGAAAATTGTGATCCAAGTTAGAATAAAACAAATCGCAATCATTTACTAATTTAACTCCATTTGTGCATACTGATAGAATGATGATTCTGATTCTGTTCCGTGCCAAAATTTTTGGATCTGACAGCTAACTAGTTCAGAATGAAAATGGTGGAAAAAATGTCCACCTGTGGTTGAACACCAAATTGTGTCTACTGGTTTTAAATAACTATTCCAGCCGGATAGAGCGGGTAGACTAATTACTGGATCGTCTTGAGTACCACAAATCATCAGGGGCATATCTACGCTACCTTCTGCGAGGATTTCCATTCTGAACAGTGAGTGATTGGAAGGAGCCTCAACTAAATCTCGATTCAATCTTTCGACTAAGCCATGAATATGACTAGGACAACTATGTGGAAATAAATTGGTTGCGATCGATCGCAAAATACACTCGCGGCTAGATGGTAATGACCGCAATTGAGTGTAATAATATGAGTGCCAATCGATCGCAGGTTGAACAGCGACACTGAGCAAGGTTAATGATGCAACTTGAGCTGAATATTTGCGGGCATAGCCAAATGCAATGATGCCACCAATTCCATGCCCAATTAGATGCACAGGGCAATTAGCTGTGGCTAAATATTGATGGAGAAGATGGATGCCACTATCGATCGAGCTACCCTCATCTAGAGTCTGATAGTATTCCCACAGCTCGATCTCGACTACTTTTGAGAGACTATTGAGCAAGCGGCGATGAAAGTATTTGAGGCTAGGGCTAGCACTAACCCAGAGAAATTTAGTCATGTGTAAGGGAGTTTGGAGTTGATAGTTGTAGTAGGGTGGGCACTGCCCACTATTAAAGTTACTGCTTATTTATAGTTAATTAATATTTAGATCTGTCTCGTTGGCGTTGGCGAAGCCTCTCGAAGAGAAGCCTCCGCTTTGCGGAATCATCAACTTGTTTAATATTTAAGAAATTGGTGGTGAATTCACCACCAATGTTTGATTGCTGGGTTAGGAGGTAAGATTAATTAGGCAAACTCTTTTTTGATTTGAGCTACCCAAGCTTTGACACGCTCATCTGTCATGTCGGGTTGATTGTCTTCATCGATCGCAAGTCCGACAAACTTACCATCTTTTACCGCTTTTGACTCAGTAAAATCATAGCCATCAGTTGACCAGTAACCGATGGTTTTACCACCACGGGAAGTAATCTTTGCTTCCAATATTCCGGTCGCATCCATGAAGTTATCTGAATAACCTAATTGATCGCCAGTACCAAAGTAAGCAACAGTTTTACCCTTAAAATCCATTGTGTCAAACTCTGGAAAAAATCCATCCCAATCGCTCTGCAATTCGCCGATATCCCAAGTGGGTGAAGCAATAATTAACTTTGTATATCCATCAAAATCACTCACACTCACTTGAGACATATCATGGAGATCGATTTGATCCGCTCCAAATTCATCTCGAATCATTTCAGCAACGCTTTCAGTTTTGCCAGTCTGAGTTCCAAAAAAAAGTCCAATCTTTGACATACTTTTAATTCCAATTAATAAATGCGAGCAAATTCAAATAACCGTAGGGTGTGTTACTGCGTAAGCATAACGCACCGTCTACGCCGCAACCCCAACCATCCGCGCGCGATAGGCGTGCCAAAGATGACCCACCAGCGCAATCAGAGCCAGAAAAAATTGACTTCCGGCGGCTGATGATCGATCGACTCCGTAAAATTCCACCGGAAAAGCAGTAGTATTAAATCCAACAAAGGCGCAGCTTACCAGTGCCATAAACACTAAACCACCCAAACTGTAAGATAAAATTGCATCAGCCTCAATCCGTAAAATCTTCACGGCCCATGCCTTCGGCGTAACCAAAATATGCCATGCACCACCACCAAGTAAAATTACCCCAATCCATAAATGCCCTCCAATAATGTCTTCTAAACTATTGACACTAGCCATCCCCATCGGTGTCCAAACCCCATTGTTTAGTCCGCCGAGATAGCTAAAAATTGTGACCGGATTTAACGTTGGCGCACTCACTAACCGCACCCGATGCAGTGCAGAATCATAAATCCCACCCCACCACATCGCCTTACCCGCCAGAGCCAATGCCCCAAATCCGAGCAACATCAGATGATGTCCGAGAATAAAGCCCAATTTAGTGGGGTCATTCCATTCATAGTGAAACTTGGCAACTCGCCCTTGTCCATCCTTGAGATTCGCCGGAGCGCGGAATACGTGATACAGTCCACCTGCACCAAGTACCGCCGAAGCTGCTAAATGGAGCATTCCGATAACAAAATAGGGATAAGTATCAATCGCCCCCGCAGCACCCACGCCCCAGCCTAAAGTAGCCAGATGGGGCAGAAGGATAAATCCCTGCTCTGCGAAGGGTACATCGGGCCGGAACCGCAGAGCTTCGGAAACTGCCGTAGTCCCAGCCCAAAACATAATTAGTCCGGCATGGGCGATATGTGCGCCGAGGAGCTGTCCTGAGAAGTTGACTAATTGGGCATTACCGACTAGCCAAGCCAGTTTTGGCTGATCTTCTGCGATCGATCTTTGTAGAGATATTGTCATACTTGTAGTGAATAGTAAAAGCAGAGATTCAGGGTACCCACCAGGGGCACCCCCGCACAATTAACCTGTAGGGGTGCCCCTCGTGGGTACCCTCGCCATCTGGAAATAGCACTAGGAATCGATCTGTTGGCACCGTAGATGCAGGGCGGGCACGAGGCACCGCCCCTACAGATCTGATTTCACCCGCTACATCTCGTGAGATATTAGCGAATTACTTACTCAGCCGAAGATGGGACTGGATCATTCATTCCATTCAGAGCTTTTTCAACCCGTCGGAAATCAAAGCCCATCGCCCGCAGTGCGTGCCACAAGTGACCTTGGAGGAAGAAGAACGCCAAGAAGAAATGACCATTTGCCAACCACGCACGGGCGGTATGACCAACGGGCAATTTCACACTATCGGTAAAATAAGGAGATACTCCCAATTTCACGTCCAATACTGCACCATAAAATTCTGGTGGATAAGCCAGGGTATTCACCGCGCAGAAGTACGCAGCTACAAACCCAGCTAAGGCAATCCCACCCAGCGAATAGGAGAGAATCGCTTCACCAGACCAAATCAACGCTTTTTTCGCCCAGGGTAATGGTTCCTTGACGATGTGAAATACGCCACCGAGAATTAGTAACGCACCGACATAAATATGTCCGCCGACTAAATCTTCGAGACTATTCACAGTTGCAAAGTGAGTCTGATAACCATAAATCACCAGAGGATCGAGAGTTGGTTCGGTCACTACTCGGACATCATGGATATTCGAGTCATACAAGCCACCCCACCACATTGCTTTGAGCGCGAGCAAGATTGCACCTGCGCCGAGGAATAGTAAATGGTGTCCCAGAATCATCCCCAACTGCTTGGGATTATCCCAAGTAAAGTGGAAATTTAGAGCTTTGCCTTTAGCATCTGCCAGACTTTCAGGGGTTTTGAACGTGTGGAATAAAGCACCCGCACCCAAAACCGCTGAAGAAATCAAATGCACCACTCCGACGACGAACATCGGGTAGGTATCGACAATCTCACCGCCTTTACCCACACCGATACCGAGGGTAGCTAAGTGAGGTAACAGAATTAAGCCCTGCTCACCCATTGGAGTAGCAGCATTGTAACGGGACAGTTCAAACAGCGTCATCGCTCCGGCAAAGAACATCGTCAGGGCCGCTTGTCCGACGTGAGCGGCGATAAACAGCCCCGACTTTTCGGCAAAGCGGGCATTACCTGCCCACCAGCCATACTGGACTTTTGGTCTGTCGTAAGTTTGCATTTTTTATTAACCTCAATCAATCGTTTGATTCATCAACCGCAGGCGGTAGCTGAATTTGGTATCATCAATCTAGAATGTTTTTATTTGTGCTGAGAAATTTAGGAGAAATTGCTTTCAGCTAAATTTCTCGGTTTTTAGCTGTGAGATCCGACTGATGTATATATTTGACCGTTGATGAATTTCAGATAAAGAAAGATTCTCAACAGTGAGCCAAACAAACAGCGTCGTAGTGATTCAGAACAGCTAGTTTATTCCGGCTGTTCGGTAACAACCATCTGACTTGAACGAAAATCCAACCCAGCCGCTTCCGCCCGAACTTGAATCCCGTGCCAAACATGACCACTGAGCAGCAATGTTGCCAGAATAAAGTGGCTAGTAGCCAACCAAGTTCTGACAGTTGCTGCTCCGGCTGCCGTACCAAGATTCAATCCCACAGGCCCATAAAAGACCTCAGGATAGGCGGTGGTATTGACCGTCACAAAGTAAGCTGCAAAAAAGCCCATATAGGCAAGCGCACCCAAGCTGTAGCTCAGATAAGCTTCCCCAGACCAAATCAATGCCTTACTCGCCCACTGAGTTGGACTCGTGAGGATGTGCCAGATACCGCCAGCAATACAGAGCAAACCCACCCAAATGTGTCCGCCGACAAGATCTTCGAGATTATCGACAGATGCCATCCCCGCGCTGCCATGCAACCCGAA
>JANNDL010000175.1:0-8879 GCA_031387665.1 Chamaesiphon sp. OTE_75_metabat_95
ACCTGTGGAAAGACTCTAATCCACTTGTTGCCTTGCTCAGTCGGGTGCGTCCACCGTGGCAAGGGCCAGGTATTTTCAAGATTACTTCCGATCTCTTTTTCTTTCGGGCTGCTAATGAAAGCGGACTAGAACGAAGTTCTCTAGAAAAAGTTACCTATCGGAAACAGTCCGTGAATGCAGTATTTATGGCAACCAAGAAAGAACTGTCTGCGGAGCGAATTGAAGAAATCGCCAGTTGGTTGCCCGAAGATGGAGTTCGAGAACTCTGGAGCGAAGCATAGCATACATTTGCACCACATGAGGCATCACGTCAAACGAAATTGAACTAACCCAGCAATTCCAAACTCAAGGTGTTTGGCGAAGTATTTAGGGTGGAATTGGGGTAGAACCGATCATCAGAATCAGAAAAAAGTCGGTAGGGGTAATCCATGTATTGCCCCTACCGACTTTTTGCGTTCATCATGACTAACCTGCTGTTAGTTTATCGATCGAGCTGGGTAGAATAAATATAGGTAGATAGGTAGATAAACTTTACCAAATACATCTCGCTAATTCACGTAACTAAATAGCTATGTGAATTAGTTTAATTTGAAGTCAACATAGATCGCCAAATCAGATTGCAACCAAGATTTATTGCGCAATATGGTGCTGCGATTAAATCATTTCCCACATCCGATCCTTGTATTTTATCATGCCACACTTGCATCTGCCCCGAACAGCTCATGAATCCAACTCTGCGTATTGTCTTATTTATCAATTTTGTTAATTCCTTAAGTCTAATCGCCTTAATTCTGAATATCTACAGTTATGGTAAGCACTTTGGCTTGAGTGACTTTGAGACTAGTTTTTTGTTTGCGATTTATTCTATTGCTCAGTTTTTAGCAGCACCAACTATTGGCAGACTATCCGATCGGTTTGGGCGTAAACCGTTATTAATTATTAGTTTAGCAGGTACAGTAATTGCTAACTTAGTTGTGGGTACTGCCAGTACCGCATCAGTATTATTCTTCGCTCGGTTCTTGGATGGTATCACGGGTGGTAATATCTCAGTATCTCAAGCAATTATTACCGATATTACCAAGCCGGAACAGCGTGCTCGCGCCTTTGGTTTGTTTGGAGCATCTCTGGGTGTGGGCTTTGTGGTGGGGCCATTAATTAGTTATTTTAGCACCCAAATATCGCTCGGCGCGCCATTTATCATTTCATCTGTTTTGGCTGCTGTTGCTTTGATTCTGACTATTTGGGTATTGCCAGAAACCCTCAAAGTTGCAGCACCTAAAACTGATAATATCTTCAGTCTAGGATTGAAAAATGTAATTTCTGGTTTATCAATACCAGGAGTTGGGGCATTATTGAGAGTAACCTTATTGACTGGAACTACCTTTGGGATGTTCACATTTTCCTTTCAGGCTTACTATATCAAAGTCTTAGGGCAAACTTTACAGTCTTTTGATTTATTGTTTTTTAGCTTTGGAATTTTGGGAGCTTTGATGCAGACTCAAGGAATTAAATTTTTGAGCAAGAAACTTAGTTCGACTAGAATTATGTTCATGGGACTATTTTTTCGGAGTGCTTGTTTTGCATTGATGCCGATCGTGCCTAATGTTGCTTATTTTGTAGTGGTAAGTCTGATTTTTGCTATTTTCAATTCACCGATTCAGCCGATGATTAGTAGCTTGATTTCGCTCAATACCAAACCATCAGAACAGGGAATGACCTCTGGTTTGAATGCAGCTTATTTAACGATCGCCACTGGAATTGGGCCAGTTATTTCGGCACTACTAATCGATCGAACCACGATTGAAACTGCTGAAAAATTGGCTAGGGAAACTGGTGCAGCAGTTAGTCTTCAAAGTTATGCTAGTTATTCCTATCCGTTGTATGTAGCTGGAATTGGTGCTTTTGCAGTATTGCTATTAGCAATGCGAACTCAAAATCAATACGATCGAGTATTATCAGTTGGGAACGTAGAGTATCACCAAGAATTGAGCAGTGCATCCAGCCGCAGATAAATGGTCAAAATATGGATGATCAAAAAATGCTAGCTCCATGAGAGATTTAGGTTGAGAGTCTTTAACTATTCTAATAAATTAGACTTAGACCACAGATCGCCAGTGACTAAAGTATGTAACTGCCAGGTTGGATCAATCGCTGGAAAGTCAGTGCGATAGTGCCCGCCACGACTTTCCGTTCGCATGATTGCGCCAGTTAAAATTAGTATGCTGATTTCCAGTAGATTGCGAGTTTCGCCCCAAGTACGAAGTTCTTGCTCAGATATTTCGGCAGATAAAATTCTCGTTTGGGGTGGTGTGATCTGGGCAATTAATTGACTAATTGACAGATTGTTAAATTCTATTTGTAACCATTTAACTCGATCGATCGCTAATTTTAAACTATGGTATTCTCGACAAATTCCAGCGGCTTGCCACATCAAAATCGGTAATTCTTGCCGAATATCTTTGATTGTATCTACCCAGTCTCGATCGTGTTCTAATTGTGTGTTCGAGGGTAGATTCAATTCTACTCGTTCGATCGATCCGATCTCAACTGCCACTTGTGGCTGAATTGGGAGTTGAGCCAATTGGGCACCAAACACCACACATTCTAATAGAGAATTACTCGCCAGCCGATTGGCTCCATGTACTCCGGTGCTGGTAGTTTCACCAACAGCATACACTCCAGGAATACTAGTTTGCGTCATCAAATCCGTCTGGACTCCGCCCATCCAGTAGTGCGCTGCTGGCGCAACTGGAATCAACTCGTGCAGAATATCAATTCCCCAATGCTGACAAACTTGGATAATATTTGGGAACCGATGGCGAATTTTGGCTTCAGGAATCGGGCTGAGATCGAGCCACACACAGCCTCTAGTCGGATCGGGGCTGTGTTTTTGTAGATGACTGAAAATCGCCTGACTGACGACATCCCTGGGGGCAAGTTCGCCAGCAGGATGGTAGTCAAAAGTGAATCGATAACCACTGTCATCGACTAAATGGGCACCCTCACCCCGCACCGCCTCACTGATCAAAAATCTGGGCGCACCAGCTTTGGTGAGCGCAGTCGGATGAAACTGGACAAATTCTAAATCTCGTAATCGTCCACCCGCCCGCTGTGCCATTGCCACGCCATCGCCAGTACTGACTTCAGGATTGGTAGTTTGAGCATAGACTTGTCCACCGCCACCAGTTGCCAAAACAACAGCAGCAGCCGCGATCCAGGTAATTTCCCCCTGGTATAGCAGACTGATACCTTTGCATACCCCAGCTTCCAACCATAAATCTAAGGCAAAAGCATGGGTAAATACGGTGATGTTTGGTTGGGCGAGGACTCGATCGGCTAAAGTACTAACTAATGCTCGTCCGGTAGTATCTGCTGCATGTAGCACACGCGGACGCGAATGGGCGGCTTCGAGAGTCAGTGCCAATTTAGCATCTCCTCTCCCTTCAGACGGCACGCTCACCCTGTCGAATGCCACCCCAAACTCCACTAGGGAATCAATACAAGGTGCGGCATGAGTTACTAAAAATTCTACGGCAGATCGATCGCACAATCCCGCCCCCGCCCGCAAAGTATCCGCAATATGTAAATCAACCGAGTCCTGCGGATCTACCACCGCCGCAATCCCCCCCTGTGCCCAATCACTCGCCGATAGCGGCAAATCAGCCTTGCTGACAATTGCCACCCGCAGAGTTGCTGGTAGACACAATGCTGAGTACAATCCAGCCGCTCCCGCTCCAACGACGATGACATCAAAGCTAGTAGGTAGGGGCATAGGAGGGGATGGGGAGGGTGGGCGGGGGGACTGGGGGACTGGGGGACTGGGGGACTAGGGGACGGGGGGATGGGGCGATGGGGGGACTAGGGGACTAGGGGACTCAATTGATTACCCGCTAAACCGCTAAACCACTATTCACTAAACCACTAATTCCCATTATCTGCGATCGATGACACGAAAAATCCCACCTTGGGTTCAAGGTGGGAGATCGAGGTTCTGTCAAAATTATCAATTAGGGATAATTGTTAGTAATAACCATTGTTATAACGATCGCCACCTTCATTGAAGATATCATCTGTGGCTGTCAGGGTGAAGTTGTCGAGGTTGGCTGAGAGCGTTTCCTTTTGCTTCTCGCTTAAACCAGGAATGTTCAGTACATCTTCGACAGTCTTGTAAGGAGCGTTATCTACTACCTTTTTGGCGATAGCAGGGTAAAGTCCTGCATACTTGCGGAAAGACCGAACGTTAGTATTATTTAAGTCGATCTTCTTGCCAAAGTCTGTACTTAATTTATCATCGGCACTATTGGTGATTACTGCTCCCGCATCGGCAGCCAAAATCATGGAGCTATTCAAACTAGCTGCCATTGCCTGTTGCGAAACACCAACAAAACAAGTCAAGCAAAGACTGAAGACAACGAGCAGACGAGCAAACCGTTTCATAAAATCTATTTCTCCGAACACAGCATCTTATTTATTATTATTTTACATCAATCGGGGAGTGAATAGTGGATGGTGAATGGTGGATGGTGAATGGTGAATTTGGACGCAAGCGTCCTCTTTTCCTCGATCTTTTGGTTCTCACTAGCTGATCCACTACTCACCATCCACCATCCACCATTCACCCTCTTTTCCAATTCACCTTCGGCAAAATCTGATCCCGATCGACCCTTTCCTGATATTTGATGGCAAAATTGAGGAGAGAATCGAGGAGAGAGTCTGAGAGGAAGTGTGGCTGGAGTCCTAGTTCTAGGAGGTTGGTATTCTTGGGATTGAAGTAATGTGACTCTGCTTCGATGCGGGGATTTTCGATCGATTGAATCTCGACTTTCAATCCCAGGGTAGTCCCTGCTTGCTGGACTTTGAGAGCTAAATCTTTGATATTAAATAGCTCGGTGAACTGGTTGAAGACGCGGAATTCGCCTGGTTGGGCGGGAGTTTCGATTGCGAGTTCTACACATCTCACGGTGTCGCGGATATCCAGGAAGGCGCGAGTTTGACCACCTTTGCCATAGACTGTAAGAGGATGCCCGATCGCCGCTTGAATGCAAAACCGATTCAGGGCTGTGCCGTAGATGCCATCATAGTCAAGCCGATTGATCAATAGTTCATCCATGCCTGTTTCTTCAGTCAACACCCCATACACCACCCCCTGATTGAGATCCGTGGCGCGGATTCCCCAGACTTTGCAGGCAAACTGGATATTGTGACTATCATGCACCTTGCTCAAGTGATAGAAACTACCTGGCTGCTTAGGATAGGGTAAAGTATCTTTGCGACCATTGTGTTCGATCGTGATGTATCCTTCTTCGATATCGATATTCGGCGTACCATATTCGCCCATCGTGCCCAATTTGATCAGATGACAGTCAGGGAAATGATCGCGCAGGGCATAGAGTAAGTTAAGATTTCCCACTACGTTATTTACCTGAGTCAGCACCGCATGTTCCCTATCGATCATCGAGAATGGTGCCGAACGCTGCTCCCCAAAATGGACGACAGCTTGAGGTTGGAATTTCTGCAAAGATTTTTGCAAGAAGTCGTAGTTATTGATATCGCCGATGAATAGTTCGATCGATTTACCCGTCAATTCCCGCCAGCGGTTAATCCGGTGATGGATGGAAGAAATCGGTGTAAGTGTCTCTACGCCTAATTCCAAATCCCAATGCCGCCGCACCAAACTATCCAAAATCCCGACATCATAGCCGCGATTGGACAGGTACAGCGCAGTTGCCCACCCACAATAACCATCACCGCCAATCACCAGGACTTTCATATCTAAGAGGGTACAATTATTACTTCATTGGTCAGTATTCGCTCAATGTATCAGGTTCGAGCACAAATAGTAAACCTCGATCGGCTGAAATTACGGTTAATAATTGGTTAAATTACTCTGGCTCTTCACTAGTTAGTATGCTCGATCGACAGCAAATAGAATAAATAAAATTAAATAAATATGTACTACTAGTGAAAAATCCAAGTGGTAGTTGACAGACAGAGGGTTTTATTGTTGAAAGTAGTCTAACTAAAAGTGATGTTTAGAGAAATCAGGCAAAAATGCTCACAGCAAAGGAACTACAACTACTAACTGAAATACTTAATCTAGAGGGAGTAAAAGTATATTCTAAGCACTAACTAAGCATACTAACCAGTGAAGAGCCGATTTTACTCGATTCCCAGTGATGATTAT
Organism: Chamaesiphon sp. OTE_75_metabat_95; assembly: GCA_031387665.1. Taxonomy (GTDB): domain Bacteria; phylum Cyanobacteriota; class Cyanobacteriia; order Cyanobacteriales; family Chamaesiphonaceae; genus Chamaesiphon. The sequence continues at coordinate 6,185 of JANNDL010000175.1, forward strand.
TTGAGTAAATGGCAGATTAAAAAATCATTGTATCTGAAGCATCTCAATCTCGATTGCAAACCCTCCTCCAAAAGAACCGTGAGGCTGCTTTAACCGCCGCAGAAATCGCAGAAATCGACTTGTACGAGCAACTTGATACCCTTATCGGTTTTCTTAAAATCAGAGCCTATGCTGCGATTCAAGCTACGCCCCAAAATTAGTACTACTTTAGATATCTTGCCAGTCTCTTGCATAGGCAAAACAACACTATAGCCTCGTGGGAGTCGATCGATCTGCTGTAAAATTTCTGCTACTACGGGACTCATGGTTTTGCCTCGTCGGTGGTATCTCTATTTTAGCTTCCTACGGTGAGTTTAAGTTTTGGTGAAGCGATCGAGTCCCCAAATCCAAACCCTTATCGAATCTACAATCCACAAACCCGAATCGAGTGACAATATCTAGAGATGACGGGCAGATTCGATTAGAATTAATCAGTACATTTTGATATCCATAGCATAAACCCGCCCATACAGTTCCTAGAATTAAGATCGATCGAACATCAACTCTGAACCTCTATTACGATCGGGTATATAATATCCAAAGATGTAGCAAAAATCGAAATTAAAGAAGATGAATGGACAAAAATATTCTCCGGTACAATGGTTGCAACTTATGATGTTTTTTGCTCTTAGTCCAGGTATTATTATAGGCTGTAGTTACCTGAATCCATCATCTTGTGTACACACAATCAACAAATGTAGTATATTTGCAGCCGTTTTTGAACCTGGACCATACGGTTTATAGAGATATCAATCGATTGTCTTGCTTGTTATATATAACTTAATGCCACGTTATATTATGCATTGACGTACTTTGATAGAGCCACCCAACCCCACATTACCAAATCTGCACTACCGTAGATAATCGCCCAATTAATCCGTATCAGAGGCAAAATTATCGCAGTTGTGGTAGATAGTCTCATTATGCCTGAAATCCTCAAACCAGCACGTTACCTCGGTAAAGAACTCGGTGATAGGTTTATCCTATGGCAAAACCTGTTAACTGACGCATTTTTGGAGTGTGAAACCCAATCACAATATCCTGCTTCGGTACACCCATATCTACTAGATCGATAGCAAGATCGAATTCTGTCGTATTTTGTTGAATCCAGATTTTCTCATCCTGAATATCTAGATGGATCGTCGTGCCATAGATTCTTTTTTGTTGATTCCAGCCGATCGCAAGTAATTGATATCGATCGCGATCGCGGTCAAAAATTTGTTCGATCTCTACTTGTCCATAGCTTGGCTTGTACTGAGAATATTTAGTTAATATCTCGGTAATTATCGATCGATACAATTCTAACTTATCCATTTGTCAATCTCCTCTATCTCAGTGTCATAGACTAGGATTTTTACTCGATTCTCAGTGATGATTATTTGAGTAAATGGCAAATTAAAAAAATCATTATAAGTTACCAGAGGCACTGCTAAATACAAGATTCGTTCTGGTTCTTCCAGTCTTAGTGCCGTTCGATAATTGATAAATTGTCCCAATGCTGTATGAAACTCAGAAATTTTTGATGCAGTGACAAAATTCTTGATTTCCACAGCAATCTTCAGGGTGTCTTTTTCTGCTGCGAGTAGTTTCTCACCGCCAAGATCGACCTGAATATCAACACCACCACAACGGATACTCAAGGGATCGTTAGTGATTATCCAACCATCTTTTTCTAACGCTATCCTAACAATATTGTGAAATAGGTCGCGAGCCATAGATTGGTTTTCACTCTTTGGAAGATAACTGAATTTGAGTTCCCATTACAATCCTAACATTCAAGCCGCTTCTGTGTCTCTCGATTGTTGGTTAGACGCTATCATAGAGATTCCGAAATGTCTGCATTCGATCCCATAACGTAGGAGCCAAAATCGTGGCAGTTGCAGTAGATAGTCTCATTACTCCTGAAATCCTCAAACCCGCTCGTTATCTCGGTAACGAACTTGGTGCGGTGCATAAACCGTGGGAGAGTGCGACAGTTCGCTGGGCACTGACATATCCAAAGATCTATGAAGTTGGGGCGAGCAATCTGGGGCATATTATCCTCTACAGTATTATCAACGCCCAGCCGCGCCAACTGTGTGTTTGTGAAACCGATGTCGATGTCTTTACTTATGTGGTGTAGACACTAAGCCTATACTGCATTCAGGCAACTCACTAAAACTAGCACGATCGATGACTCGATTTCCACACGATCAATTTGCGAAAGATTTTCTGGAATCTTTATTATCACCGTTAGGCGAGGTTCAGACTTCACTAAAAGTTAGTGGCGAAGTTCGGGAAATGGATGTTTATTTCACTCCAAATCCGAACGAGAAAATAACTTCAGATTTAGGACTATTAGCGCAGTGTGCTGAAACTGCTACTGTATTTGAGCCTTTTCGGAGTTCTGTGAAACTTCCTCAGATTCGTAGCTGTATGTCCAAGTTATTCGATCTGCACAACTATCTGATTCGGGAAGCCAAAAAAATAAGCAACCGGAGCCAAAAGAAGAAAAGTTACCCAAGTTATGGATTTTGACTCCGACGCTATCGGTAGATCTGTTGGAAAGTCTCGGAGCCAAGTCACAGATCGAATCTTGGGGTGAGGGTGTGTATCTGCTGAGTCCTGCGTTGAAGACTGGCATCATTGTTATTCATCAACTACCACAGACACCAGC
>JANNDL010000247.1:0-2744 GCA_031387665.1 Chamaesiphon sp. OTE_75_metabat_95
GCGGCAGGGCTTGCCGTTTCAGTCTGTGGAGCAACTGTAAGACCCGAAGAGAGTAAATCTCGAAAGGCGGGTGCTTTGAAGCAGAAACCTAAATAGCGATGTTTAGGAATCCCCGTACCTTCAGGTCGGGGAGGATGTCAAGAACAATACCTCAAAGACGAACTGGGATAAAGTTGACGCACTTACAGAAGCCGAAATTGATACCTCTGATATTCCTCCTTTGACCGAGGAGTTTTTTACTAAGTCACGGTGGTGGAAGCCTATTTCATCGTTGGATGTTACTGTCCAAGTAGATCCTACGACACTTGCTTGGTTTCAAGCCCAGGGCGAGGAATATGAACAAAAGATGTCTGCCGCGCTGCGAATTTATGCACAAGCGCATCAAGCTTGATGTAACACAATTACAGATATTTCTGGACGACAATTGATTCTGGCTTGGGGTAAGCCAGTTGTGCCGACACCTGAGCTGACGTATAGTTGCGTCCCGCCAATAGTGTGGTGCCCAGTCACATATTTCCTTGCCATGTGCGGTAATAATCTCGGTAAGAATGGAAGCACGATTTGACCACCGTGGGAATGTCCAGAAAGTTGCAGCGCAAATTTGTGGGTAGCAGCAGCTACATCGACGAAATCTGGTTCATGAGCGAGTAAGATATTGGTACCAGTTTGGGGTAACTGAGCGATTGTCAGCGGCAGATCTGCGTACTCGAAAAATACGTCATCGACACCAGCAATGTTTAATTTATGACCAGATTTCTCGATTGAATGTACCGCATTTCTTAACAGCCTAACCTTAGCCTTGGCTAAAGCACGTTCGATCGGAATATTATCATCTTTTTCCTCTCGATCGTGATTACCCATAATTGCTACTACACCATCAACTGCTCGAAGCTGGCTGAAAGTTTTGGTCAGCATTGCTTCAGCTTTTTCAGGATGATCGGTGATGTAGTCACCAGTTAATGCGATCAGATCTGGTTGTTGTTGATTGGCAATATTGGCGACTTTTGCCAACTGCTGGCGATCCATAATACCCGATCGAGCGTGAATATCACTCAGTTGCACGATCTTATACCCTTCAAAGACTGGATCCAGTCCGGCGATGCTAATATCGATCGTTTTCAGCTCAAACCAGCGAGGCTCAACACCGCGCCCATACACACTAGTAGCAAATAAAATTGCGATCGCAACTAGCAAGAATCTAATCGATCTGTGTAATACTTTCTGCCAGCGAGTCATCATACTTGTTCATAATTGATACCCCTAGTATTCCCAAGGATTGAAATTAAGAACCATTTGTTAGTCAATTTCGATTATTTTTTTCAAATCCTTTAGCAATAGAAATAAAGATAATGGATCGATCTCACTTGGCTCAAAATTAAAGCGTTCGTACCAGCGTCGAACCTCTGTATCTTTTGCATGAACTAATAAAGTATGCTCAAAACATCAAAAGTCGCAGGACGGTAGATCGAATCCAATCAAGCAGGGTGCAGCACAATCACAGATATTTCTGGACGACAGTTGAATCTCGCTTTGGGTGGCCCAGTTGTGCCGACACCTGGACTGACATATAATTGCATCCCACCGATCTGATACAGCCCCTGAATATATTTCTTAGCCCAAGTAACTGTGACTCTGGGTACAAATGGAATCACGACTTGCCCACCATGCGAATGTCCTGAAAGCTGTAGTCCAAACTTAGCTGTTGCGGCAGCTATATCACCGAAATCTGGTTCGTGTGCCAGGAGAATATTCGTGCCAGTTGGTGGTAATTGGGCGATCGTTTTCGGGAGATCGGCTCGTTTCATCCACACATCATCGACTCCGGCAATATTTAACTTATGACCACTCCTGTCGATCGAATAAACTGCATTATTTAATAGCATTACTTTACCTCTTAGAAAAGCACGTTCGAGCGGCAGACTATCACCGCCACGATCGTGATTGCCCATGATTGCTACTACGCCATCCGTTGCTTTGAGCTGTCCAAAAGCGTTGGACAGCATCTCTTCGGACTTATCAGCATCCTTGCTAATATAGTCACCTGTGAGGGCGATTAGATCTGGTTCCTGTTGATTGGCAAGGCTAGCAACGCGCTCTAATTGTTGACGATCCATTAATGCAGATCGAGCATGAAGATCGGTTAGTTGAACAATCTTATATCCTTCAAAAATTGGGTTCAATCCAGCAATATTGACATCGATTGTTTTAATCTTGAACCAGCGGGGTTCAACACCTTGAGCATAAACGCTAGTTGCGAATAAGATGGTGATGGCTATCAGCAGAAATTTAATCGATTTGTGTAATATTTTTCGCCAGCGGATCATCTTCAGTTGTTCCTATTCGATCGATTATGTTCAGTTACTAAATTAGCTACCATTAGCGGTAGCGTAATTCCTGAAATTTTCTCAAAAAATAGTTGAAGGAGGAAGAATTAATTAATTCTCCCTCCTCCCAATCTGCTGAAATATTTAGCGATACTTCGCACGCAGCAATTCCAAATTCAAGCATCTTGTAGGGGCAGGTGTCTTGTCGTTTTTTTATTCTGCGGCGTTTTTATTCGGGGGTTACCCCCGCAAAAAAAAAAGCCAAGACGGGGGAACCCCAGAATAAAAACGCCGCTTCATGCTAGCAATTGTCGATGTCACCGTTCGATCTTAAACAAAACCTACCCAACCCCACCAGAAATGATTTTCGTTCCGTTCGCGTAGCGTTTGCCTTAGCAAAAAGGCTTCGCCAACGATCAT
>JANNDL010000226.1:0-23444 GCA_031387665.1 Chamaesiphon sp. OTE_75_metabat_95
TGCACTACCAAACCGACGGGAGAAGTGGTGGGGGATAATTGGGGTGTTTCGACTCCTGGGGGTAGCTTACTAATCGCTTGTTGCAGTCGCTCGGTAATCAGTTGACGCGCTTGATAAATATCGGTTGACGAAGTAAAAATCACCTTTACCACCGAAATCCCCGCCGCACTCGACGAACGCACGGCAGTGACTCCAGGCGTACCATTAATCGCACTTTCGATCGGTAGCGTTACCAGTGATTCTACTTCCTCTGGTGCGAGTCCGGGTGCCTCAGCTTGGATCTCTACTTGGGGTGGGGCGAAAGCGGGCAGCACATCCAACGGCATCTGGGGAATGACATAAAATGTCCACAATGAGACAATAACAGTCGCTAGTACGACCAGCCACCGCCGATTAATTACCCATTGAACAATATTTCCGAGCATTTTTAAACAGTTGACAGGGAGGTTTGTAGGGTGTGTTATCCCGCAAGGGTAACGCACCGTTTAGATTCGATTGCACGAGGATTGGTGCGTTTTGCTGGCGCAGAAACACACCCTACGTCTGGCTCACCGAAATTTAGGGTAGGGGCAATTCATGAATTGCCCCTACCCTAAATTTCAGGTGCATTTCATACCTCAATTCACCAACGCCATATATTTGTAAATTTTCACTCTCGCTCCCCTTGCTCGCTCTTGCCGCCCATCAGTACAGGCGACAAAGGCAGGGAATGATGATTATCGGTGTGCAGTTCGGGTGTGGTAGATTCAGCCGCAGGTAACGCGAGATCTAAATTGCCAGCATCAGCATCCGCCTCAATAGCATCCAAACCATCTGCTGGAGCCGAACGAAACCTTTTTCGCAGTAGCAAAGCACCTCCAGTCACCAGGATTGCGCCCCCTGCTACAGGTAATAACCAAGGCGGTATGACAAAACCATTACTTTTAGCGGGAGCTTCTTCATGCTTATCGCCATCTGCCTCCGGTTTTTCACCCCCACCCCGCAACGACTGGGCGTACAATTGCGTCCCCCGCTGAGTAACAACCATATCGCCTGCAAATAAACCTGTCTTCACCTCTACCAGATCCCCAGTAGTGCGCCCAAAGGTGACATCCGCAGCCTGAAAAGCATTCCCATTCTGAACGTAGACGACTTTTTTACCATTGGCATCGACTACCGCCGTCGCCGGAATCGCCAGTAGTGACGCAGCCGTTTTATCGGTAATCACTTCGAGCGCGGCAAACATCCCTGGTTTGAGCAAACCGCTAGGATTGCTAATTTCGGCTTGTACGGGGACGACTCTGGTTTCACCCTGTACGGATGTGCCAATTTGGGTAATTCTGCCCTCAAAACTTTGATTGGGTAAGGAAGCAACTTTGACACGGATCTTTTGACCGTTTTTTACCAGTCCTAAATCTTTCTCATAGATATTCGCCGTCGCAAAAATCCGACCATCGTTGATAATGGTCATCAGTTTACCACCCGCATCCTGCAAGGATTGACCGACACTGACATCGCGACTGGCAACAGTACCGGAAATGGGGGCAGTTATCGTCACCAGCCCTTGGGCATTGGCAGTGCTGCCCAATTGTTGGAGTCGAGTTTTATAGGCAGTAGTGCTAAGTTGTAATTGCGATCGAGCGATGACTACATCCGACTGGACGCGTTTGAGTTGTGCTTGAGCTTCCAACACATCCCGCCGCGTTTCTACCCGTTGTAACTGTGCCTGGGCTTCAGCCAGACTCGCTTGAGACTCGCGGAGTTCGCGATATGGTAAGTCTACTTCAGCCTTTTTAACTTCACTTTGGGCTTGCACGACTTGGGGGAGACTTCTGGCTTTAGCCGCTTCAGCTTTGGCGCGTTCGAGTTTACCTTTAGATTCCAACATTTGCCGTCTGGCTACTGCACCTTTGGCGACTAATTCGTTGTCTCGATCGTATTGTTCTTGGGCGATGGTAACTTCAGTATTCGCTCTAGTGATTTCGGCATTAGCGATTTGCTGCTGAAGTTTGAGATTTTCTTGAGCTACTTTCAAAACTCCGCTCTGATTAATTATCTGCTTGTCTCGATCGAGTTGTGCTTGAGTAGCTGTTAATTTAGTCCGCGCTTGAGCGACTTCGGCGTTACTAATTGTTTGCTGCTTGACTAAATTAGCTTGAGCTAATTGCAAATTAACCTGAGCTTTTTGCAATGCTCCTTGAGCGTCGGCTTGTTTGCCCTGGGCATCTACCCGCAAGTTAGCTAACTCTGGTGAAGCAATTACAGCCAGCGGTTGACCCTTCGTAACTTTACTCCCAGGCTTAACTAATAGCTGCACTACTTTACTAGTCAATGGTGCAGTCACCTCAACTTTTTGGTCGGGTAAAGTTTCAATCTGTCCGGTGGTTTTTAACCCAATATCTAACGGTTGGTTTTTAACTGCTTCGACTTTAATTCCCAATCTTTTAGCAGTCTGAGCGTCAACGTTTACAGCCCCAGTAGCTTCACTACCAGCCTTGAATGAACTCATTTGCTACCGCTAGCATTGCGATTATCGCCAGCAAATTTCACAGCTAGATCGTAGTGCCGAGCTGTGCCCATGTGAAATTTTAGTGAAATTTCTACACATTTGGCAAATTATTGCAAAATATGTGTTTGAAACCAGGATCGTAAGATCTCAACACTGGATAAATTTAGCTGTCAGATCGAGGCTGTGCATACCGTCAGGCGACTAAGTTTATTGTTTTGAGATCTTATCGAACCTACTTTGAGGTAAGGGGCTTGCAATTTAATAAACTACCAGTGGGTTTAGGTTGTGCCCACGGCAGCCTACCGCCAACGACTTCGCTCAACCCTCGGAGGTTGAGCGAAGTCGAAACCTAAACCCGCAAATATCTGGGATGTTATTTTCACGCAAGTTCCTAACTTAACGTCCAAGCGATCTTAACTGTACTTCGACACGACGCAGATAATCGCGATTATCGATCGTTTCTGGCAATAAATCTCCAGATGCAATGGCTGCTTTGACTAAATCTGTAGCCGTAATTCTGCCAATTCTGGCACCATCAATTAATGAACCAAATCCAGGGATAGAATGATCCCGATATTGACCTTGATAAGCACTGCTAACCAAGTTAAACGGCGTGATATATTTGCTGGTGAAAGTATTGTTACTTATTTTTGTCATCGGCTGGATTAGCACTTCTGTTCGACCTCTTGCTTGTGCAGACGTATTTACAGCTAATGAAATGGCGACAATTGATAAGCTAGTTAGAAATAAACGTTTCATAAGAAATACACCTGTTGCTGTGGATTGAATAACCTCTCTATTTACAAATTAACAATATAGAATGAAGTTTTAATGAAAATACTATGAAATTCAGATGAACTTCTAATGTTAATGAAGACAAGCTTTTGAGAAGACTTATCATTAAATGAAATTAATTATATCCTTACTGACATTTATAATCACACATTATAGCAATCCTATTTGAGTTCCTCTCAGTAAAGTCAACCTGTAGGGGCGGTGCCTCACTCGTACTGTTCGCGTAGCGTCTGCCTTCGCAGAGCGTAGCCGAAGTATGCCCGCCCAGGGACTAAGCTTCTCATTTAGGATCTCTATACTAATTTGACATAGCTTAATCGGGTATGAGCTTAGATCGATCTGATTCACAACACACCTCTGTCAAAATTTAATTAGGGGATATAAGCAATAACTTACACCCCCATTTACATCTCAAATTAAATGAATTTTTATAACTATTTACTCGCAGCCCATTGTTTCTGCCATTTAGTCATCATGTCTATTTCTGTTTGTTGAGATTTGATGATACTTTGAGCGAGTTTTTGCATTTGTGGGCGTTTGGATTTTTTTAATAAATCTTGTCCCATTGTCACAGCACCTTGATGATGGGGAATCATTGCATCAAGAAATCTCACATCGAATCCAGCATCAGCTTTTCCCAATGACATGCTCATCATCATCGACTGCTTGTGTTCGGCAGTCATTGCCATTTCATGGTTCATTTCTGCGTGCCACATGATCGGTGTTGCCGATGCTTTGGGATACCATTGTTTGCGCCACTGTTGCATCTGAGCGATCTCTTTTTTCTGATCGGTGATAATACCTTTGGCTAGCTTAATTAATTCGGGTCGTTTGGATTTTGCTAGTACTTCCTGCGACATGACTAATGCACCCTGATGGTGGGGAATCATACTATCAAGAAACCGCAAATCGTAGTTAGCATCAGCAGGACCGACATCCATACTATGATTCATCATGCCGCCCTTTTTCATCCCATCATGATTCATGCCGCCGTGATTCATCCCTCCGGCGTTTTGGGCAATCTCGGAGGTTTGTTTAGGCTGATTTGTTAAATTAGCGATCGCCAAGGAACTAAATCCAATTGCTCCCGTCAGCACCGCAATTCCTGTGAGTAACTTAGTTTTGTGATTCATGACGATTAAAAATAATAATTTTGATGTTACTACAATTTTAGAGAGATGAGATGAAATTAAGATGAAATAAGCTAAGTCGAGATTTCACGTTAATTTCATCTAGTTTAGGGATGATTAGTACCAGGTATGAAAATTCTACTAATCGAAGACGAACCAGATTTGGGTGCCATCATCCAAACCAGCCTTTCTCACCATCAATATGTCGTCGATTGGGCGCAAGATGGTCAATCTGGCTGGGAGTATTTAGCAACAAATCCCACAATTTACTCGTTGGCAATCATTGATTGGATGCTGCCCAAAATATCGGGCATCGAGATCTGTCAACGGTTACGCGCTGGCAAATATACCTTACCAGTTTTGATGCTGACTGCACGCGATCGCATGGAAGACAAAATCACCGGATTGGACGCTGGAGCCGATGATTACTTAGTTAAACCATTTGGGATGGAGGAATTATTAGCGCGGCTTCGTGCCCTTCATCGCCGCGCTCCAACATTTCAGCCAGAACAATTGCAAGTTGGTCAGCTTCGGTTAGATTATGGTAACAATGCGGTGTTCATTATCAATTCCAGCGGACAAAATCAATCTGTCGGACTGACTGCCAAAGAGTTTCAACTATTAGAATATCTGATGCAACATCCAGATTGGACGCTCACCCACGACCAAATTCGCAACCGCATTTGGGCACTAGATACTGAATCTGCAAGTAATATTGTTGCCGCTCAAATTCGGCTATTGCGAAAGAAGTTAGCGGAGTTTGGTTGTGGTGAAGCAATCGAAACCGTTCGCGGTTTTGGATATCGGCTTAATTCTAGTAGTAAATAAAGAGGTAACTATCAACTATTAGCTATTCTCTTTCAGAGAGGCTCCGCCAACAACTATCAACTATTTAAAGTGCATCAAAATCAACTATTTAATCGTACCCGCATTCAGCTAACTGGCTTTTATGCGATCGTGATTGGGCTAATTACGCTCATGTCTGGATTTGCGATTCATTTAGTTCTGATTCGGGCATTTGAGCGGACAGTAAATCGAGAATTGGATACTCTATCTGGTACTGTTCACGATACACTTGAAGCTGTATTAGAACAGCCAGGAATTGTCAATCCGATCGCGAAAGGTCTACTTCCAGGACTGTGCATGGCAGGTAAAGTATGTACTCCGATTAAAGCCAACTCGAAGATTGCCGAATTAACTCAGCAGCAAGGCTATTGCTTGAGATTAATCAGTCTAGCAGGTCAAGAGATTGCCACATTAGGCACTAAGCCTCACCCGTTCGCGCCACATGTTGCTCCACTCTCGACACATTCCCACTCCCAGATACATTGGCAAACTGTTACAGACGCTCGTGGTGAACGCTACCATATCCACACCCTACCACTCAAAACGATCGACAATCGCGACTGGGGTTATCTCCAGGTTGCCCAATCTTTTCAGCAATTGGATGAATACATGGGTAGTCTGCATCTGATCCTAACTTTTGGGATTCCATTAGCGATGTTACTCATCGGTGGAGCGAGTTGGTGGTTATCAGGATTGGCGATGCAGCCAATTTATCAGTCCTATCAACAGATGCAGCAGTTTACCGCCGATGCTGCCCATGAACTCCGCACGCCGCTGGCGGTTGTCCAGATTGCGGTAGAAAGTGCGCTAGCGACAAAGATAATTGAATCAGAATCCCGCACCAATTTGGAAATTGCCCAGCGTCAAATTCGCCATCTCACCTCTCTAGCTGAAGATTTACTGTGGCTATCGCGGTTGGAAGCAAAGCAACTGTCGATGAAGTTGCAGCCCTGCTGTTTGAACGATCTGGTGAGTGATTTGGAAGAAGAATTAGCTCCTCTGGCAATTGCTAATTCTATCGATCTGCGCCTAGAAATCCTGGTTAATCAGCCAATTTACACGATGGGAGATAGCGATCGGCTATACCGCGCGATCGCTAATTTAATTCAGAATGCTATTCAATACACTCCTGCTGGCGGAATAGTTACAATCGGTTTAGAGTCCTCAGATCGTCACGCGATCGTGATTGTACGGGATAATGGAATGGGGATTGAGACGGCAGATTTAGAACATATTTTCGATCGATTCTATCGAGTACAGGCAGATCGGGCGCGTAATACAGGCGGAACAGGATTGGGTTTAGCGATTGTGCGCGCAATTGTGCAAGCTCACAATGGCAGTATCCAAGTCGATAGTCAGATAAATCGGGGTAGTACATTTACCGTCAGTCTACCGCTGCCAGCTAGTTTGAGTAAAAAATAAAAAGTTGTCCAAACGGGAGAAAGTTACTAGGATGGTTAAAATTATTGGCTGTAAGTCTTTAGGTGTTCAATCAGTCTATGATATTGGACTAGCAAATACTCATAACTTTTTACTAGAAAATGGCTCGATCGCATCTAATTGTTTCAACAAAAGCCATTCTACTGCCTATGCTTATGTCACCTATCAAACAGCATTTCTCAAGGCTAATTATCCGGCTGAATATATGTCGGCACTCTTGACTGCCAATAGTGGCGATCAAGATAAAATGACTAGATATCTAAATAACTGTGAGCAAACTTTAGACATCAAAGTTGAGCCGCCGGACATCAATCGATCGTATGTGAAATTTCGACCAGTAATCGATCCCGAACGACCAAATCGGCTAAATATTCTATTCGGTTTATCGGCAATTAGAAACGTAGGAGAGGCTGCGATTGAGAATATCTTAAACGCTCGCGAAGAAGGCGGGGAATTTCTATCTCTTGCCGATGTTTGTCAGCGAGTCAGTTTGCAGTCTGTGAATAAGCGGACGTTGGAATCATTGATTCAATGTGGGGCATTTGATAATATCGATCGCAATCGTCGTCAGCTTATTAACGATCTCGAAGTAATTATTCCGTGGTCGCAGAGTAAGGCTAAAGAAAAAGCGATCGGGCAAGGTAATTTATTTGATTTATTAGGTGATTCCAAGCCAGATTCAGGTGGATTTGAAGCTACGCCAAAATCGCCGATCGTTAGTGATTTTTCATCCCAAGAGCGGCTCCAGTTTGAGCAAGAATTACTGGGCATATATGTTTCCGATCACCCACTCAAGAATGCTGAGAGAATTGCTAGGTTGCAACAGCATGATTTTAAAAGACTGGTGGAAATTGAGAAGCCTTGTAAGGATGTTAAAATCGTGGTACTTCTCACCGAAGTAAAGGTAGTTCAGACCAAAAAAGACAATAAGTCAATGGCAATTCTCAAGCTCACCGATCTGGCTGGGAGTAAGCTCGAAGCGGTAGTTTTTCCAGAGGCTTATGAGAAAAACAAAGATGCCCTAATCGGCAACACATCAGTGATTTTAGTTGGTAAAGTCAGCCGGAAGAAAGATGAAGATGAACTCCAGATGATCGTCGATGAAGCGATCGAGATCGATTATACTTTTGTTGCTAGAGCAGTAGATCTAGCAGTTGAACCAAAACATCTAGTTCTAATCGAACTACCAGTTAATATTGCAACCGACGACATTCAAATTCAACAGCTCAAGACAATGCTAGAAGAGTACTCTGGGGACAGCTTAGAGCCGAAAACACCTGTATACGCGATCGTCCGTGGTGAAGATGGTTATCAGCTAGTCCAGTTTGGACAGCAGTTCTGGGTGCAAGATGCCGCTGGATTGGCAGATAGAATGCAGGATCGGAAATTTAATATCCAAGTCAAGGAAATTAAGTCAGTTGAAGATCCAAAATGAGAATTGCTCAGATGCTCAGTGGAATCTGCCCAGATGTCCAAATAACCCGTAGAATAGATCGGATACAAATAGCCGATCGCTCAATCGCCGCGATGAGCTAAAGCGGTGAGTGGAAATATTGAGCGTACAGAAATTATGTCAGACAACAGAAACAGTCAAGCCATTACCCAAGGCGTACAACGCGCTCCCAATCGGGCGATGCTCAGAGCCGTGGGCTTTGGAGACGATGATTTTACCAAGCCGATTGTGGGGTTGGCGAATGGGTACAGTACGATTACACCCTGCAATATGGGGATTAATAAGCTGGCGATTCGGGCTGAAGCAGCTCTCAGAGAGGCTGGATCGATGCCCCAGATGTTTGGGACAATTACGATCAGTGATGGAATTTCGATGGGTACCGAGGGGATGAAATACTCCCTGGTATCGCGGGAAGTAATTGCTGACTCGATCGAAACTGCCTGTACTGGACAAAGTATGGATGCTGTCCTGGCGATCGGTGGCTGTGATAAGAATATGCCAGGGGCGATGATTGCGATCGCACGGATGAATATTCCAGCGATTTTTGTCTATGGCGGTACGATCAAGCCTGGACATCACAATGGCAAGGATCTCACAGTTGTCAGCGCGTTTGAGGCTGTCGGTCAATTTAGCGCGGGTAAAATCGACGCAGTAGAGCTGAAGGCGATCGAGGAGAAATCCTGCCCTGGAGCTGGTTCCTGCGGGGGGATGTTCACCGCAAATACCATGTCTTCGGCGATCGAAGCAATGGGGATGAGCATTCCCTACTCTTCAACAATGGCGGCTGAAGATGAAGAAAAAGCGGTTAGTGCTGAAAAGTCTGCCCACACCCTGGTTCAAGCCGTCCGCAATCAGATCCTACCTAAGCAAATCTTGACCCGCAAAGCCTTTGAAAATGCGATCGCAGTAATTATGGCAGTGGGTGGCTCTACCAATGCTGTCCTGCACCTGCTAGCTATCTCTCGGACGATCGGCGTACCACTCTCGATCGATGATTTTGAAGCAATTCGGGCTAAAGTTCCGGTCATCTGCGATCTCAAACCATCAGGTAAATATGTCGCCACTGACTTACACCAAGCAGGTGGAATCCCCCAGGTGATGAAAATATTGCTAGAGCAGGGCTTGCTCCACGGTGATGCTCTAACTATCAGCGGTCAAACTGTCGTAGAAGTACTCGCAAATATCCCCAGCACCCCCCGCGCCGACCAGGATGTGATCCGCCAGTGGGACAATCCCATGTATGCCCAAGGACACCTCGCCATCCTCAAAGGCAACCTAGCTAGTGAAGGTGCCGTTGCCAAGATTACGGGTATCAAAAAAGCCGCAATTACCGGACCAGCCAAGGTCTTTGAATCAGAGGAAACCTGCCTAGATGCAATTCTCGCTGGCAAAATCCAAGCAGGCGACGTAATCGTGATCCGCTATGAGGGGCCAAAAGGCGGCCCAGGAATGCGGGAAATGCTCGCACCCACCTCGGCGATTATCGGTGCGGGACTGGGCGACACCGTGGGTTTAATCACCGATGGACGCTTTTCTGGTGGTACCTACGGCATGGTAGTCGGACATGTAGCTCCAGAAGCCTATGTTGGCGGCACGATCGCTCTAGTCCAGGAAGGTGATAGCATTACGATCGATGCGCCCCAGCGACTATTACAGCTCAATGTCTCCGAGGCAGAACTAGCCACTCGTCGCGCTAGCTGGCAAGCACCCGCACCCCGCTATAAAACAGGGATTTTGGGTAAATATGCCAAGCTGGTTTCTTCTAGTAGCTTGGGAGCCTTAACTGATATGGATCTGTTCCCATAGCGGCTAACTAATCCAATAATCGATCCTAACTAACCACCAATGTATTGGGGCGAATCTCTGCGACCAAATCACTCAAATTGTCTCGATAGACTCGGTGACAATTTTTACCATTACTGCAAGAAACCCGACTTTTTCCTAAAAGTCGGGTTTCTGTCTCCAGAATAAGCTAGAAATCCTAACTAGCCACCAAAATATTAGAGCGAATCTCCGCCACTAAATCACTTAAATTATCCCTGTCGATCCGATAACTGAGCGGATGGGCAATCAGCCTTGCACTACTATAAAATAGAGTTTCAATCTCAATTAACCCATTCTGCTGAAGTGTTTTGCCAGTTGAAACTAGATCGACAATTGCTTCGGACATGCCAGTAATTGGTCCTAATTCTACTGAACCAGATAGGGGCACAATCTCGATCGGTAAATCGATACTATCAAAATATTCTCGCGCACAATGGACAAAGGTGGAAGCCACTCGACCATGTGCGGGTAAATCTAAGGTATTCCGATAGGGACTATCAGCTCTGACGGCTACTGATAGCCGACAACCGCCAAATTTGAGATCGACTAACTGAGCGACTTGGGGTGTTTTTTCTCGCAACACGTCATAGCCAACGATGCCGAGTTGGGCTTGTCCATACTCCACATAAACGGGCACATCATGGTTCCGCACCAGTAATGCTCTCGCCCTACCAGTAGGATCGGTGATTTCGAGTTGGCGGTTACTTTTATCGAGGAAGGCACTAAAGTCTAAACCAACAGACTGAAATAGTTGGATGCAATCTTTGAGCAAACCACCTTTGGGTAGGGCTACGGTAATCATTTAGTTGTTCGTTGTTCGTTGTTAGTTCTTAGCTTATGAAGGCTTTAGACTTTAGATGTTAGGTTTTAGGTGAAAACTGATTACTAGTTTACTATTAGCTAAACCACTATTCACTAAACCACTAAACCACTACCTTTTACTTTGCTGATGAATAATTCGCTCGATTGTACCTGGGGGGATGGCGGAAATTAATTTGCGGGTGTATTCTTTTTGGGGTGATTTGTAGATGGCGTAGGCAGAGTCGATTTCTTCGATCTTACCTTGATTCATCACCATTATGCGATCGCTCATGAACTTGACTACGCTCAGATCGTGGGAGATGAAGATATAGGTGAGGTTAAATTCGCCCTGTAGCTCTTTGAGCAGGTTGAGGACTTGGGCTTGGACGGAGACATCTAGGGCGGATACGGACTCGTCACAGATGATGAATTTGGGGTTGAGGGCGAGGGAGCGGGCGATGCAGACACGCTGACGTTGACCGCCGGAGAGCTGGTGGGGATATGATTTGAGGTAGTCGGGGCTTAAGCCAACTCGTTCGAGTAGATAGATGGCGCGTTCTTCTCGTTGAGCTTTGCCTTTAATTGTTTTGTGAATGACTAGCGGCTCAATGATTAAATCGCTGATATTCATCCGAGGATTGAGAGCACTGAAGGGATTTTGAAAGATGATTTGGAGATCGCGGCGCAGAATTTGCATTGCTTCGCCTTTGAGTTTGGTGATGTCTTTGCCTTGAAATTCGATCGATCCTTGTTGCGGTTCGATTAGTCTAATAATTGTGCGGGCTAGGGTACTTTTACCACAGCCAGATTCACCAACTAATCCCAGGGTTTCGCCTGGATAAACGTTGAATTCAATATCATTTACTGCCCAGTTATATTGATTTTGATCTTTGCCAAACATGCCTTGGGCAGGAAATCCAACTTTTAGATTTTTAACTGATAATAATGGCTGTGGTCGGCTGCCAACCTTCGGTAGTTTAATTGCAGGTTGATTAGCTATATCTTCAGAATCGATTACTACTGATGATGTTGGTTTTTCAACAATATGAATTTCACCATTGGAAAGCAGATACTCTTCCATGAAGTCTTTAATTGTGGGCAATATTTTGGTGTCTCGATCGAGCCTTGGTCGGCAAGCTAGTAAACTCTTTGTATATGGATGACTAGGGTTTTGAAATAGTTCTAAAATTGGCTTGTATTCAACTATTTTGCCTTTGTACATGACGGCGACAACATCGGCAATCTCGGCGATAATACCCAGATCGTGGGTAATAAAAATCATCGCCATTTGTCGCTTGTCTCTTAGCTCTTGGAGCAGTTCTAAAATTGTTGCTTGGACAGTGACATCTAGAGCTGTAGTTGGTTCATCGGCAATCAATAAAGTTGGGTTACAAGAAATTGCCATTGCGATCGTGACTCGCTGCAATTGTCCACCCGAAAGTTCGTGGGGATATCGATCGAGCCAACTTGATTTTTGCTGGTTGATAACAGTATTAATGTCTCGATCTGTGGTGAGTGGAATTGGTTCTGTTGCTAGATCGATCGATTTAATCTTCTCTAGATACTGTTCCCGCAGCTTGTCATCACTCGGTATAAGCTTAACTTCCTGCAAGCTATAAATTGCCTGTCTTCTCGCCTCAGCTTTGGAGATCGATTGATGTTGTAAAATAGCTTCAATCAGTTGATATCCGATCGTAAATACGGGATTAAGCGAACTCATTGGCTCCTGAAAAATCATCGCCATTTGTTCACCCCGATAGCTCGAAAGTTGGGTGGGCGATAATGTTAGTAAATCTACCTGTGGCTTCGGTTCATCCCCCGATCTATTTCCTTGAAACCACACCTCTCCCTGACTAATTTTACCTGGATTGGGCAACAATCCCATCACCGCCAAGGAAGTAATGGATTTACCAGAACCTGATTCACCCACAATCCCCAGTGTCTGTCCAGGCTCAAGCACAAACGAAATCCCATCCACTACTGGTTGCTTGGCACCAGGGAATTCTACCCGCAAATTACGCACGTCGAGCACGGGATTGCTGTGGGGCAGTCGCTCAGAGTCAGTCATAGGTAAGTCAGAAATGAGGGAAGGGTCGATCTAATGCTTATATCTTACGCTAATCGTTAACCTCACATCCTCACATCTTGCACCATTAGTATTAAGCATAGATCTGAAGGGTACCCTCAGATCCCCGCCCTTACTAGCCTGTGTGTATCGGTGGAAGATGTAAGCAGATTGGGAATCTGAGTAGATTAGCCGAAGATCCTGAACAGGTCACACAAAATAGTATTGATGTAATAGCATAATAGCAATGACTAAATCCCAATTATATTTCTAAGCCCACTTAATATCCCACATTGAGCTATGCCGTTTAAAACATTCCGAATTTTGCTCGTACCGATTCTGTTTGCCGTTTCGTTAATCAGGGTCGAAAGTAGCTTTGCTGCATCTCCAGTCCAAGTTTCAACCGCAACAGCGACTCGACCGATTAAGATTGCTCAAGGTGATGATGCCGATCTCCAGCGGCGACTCCAAGAGCAACGGGAAGCAGAACGAGTGCTCAAAGAAGGAGAACGCCTCAAGCGAGAAGTCAGAGATAATAATTATGATCCAGATCGAGGCTTGGAACGACAGGTTGGAGAGCAGGTAAATAAAGTGCGGGAATCTGGCAGCAATCCTCAAAAAGTGCGGGAAGCTGATGCCGAAATCACGCGCTTGCGCCAACAGAACAATAGTCGCCCTAATTACTATTACGATCCCTTTCTTCGCCCTTACTACGGCACCTCACCAATTATCTTCTCGCCTGGATTCTACAACTACCCACCCTCCAATACATTTCCCGAAACTTCACCATCTCAAGATCGGATTGTCCAAACTGCAACACCTGTTGAGCCATACAGTTCTGGCTTTGGCTTGCTAGTATCTAGTGGATTTAAAGATGGCAAAATCGCACCTGGACTGGGCGTTAAGTACAAAAATATCGGCTTTGAAATTGCGGGTATCTTTAATCAGGATAGTCTGCCTGGAGCGGTGAATGATTTTCCACTGCCGAGCAATTTTCTCTTCACCGATCTCGGGCAAAAGAAACTCAGCGCACAATGGGGTGCAGATGTACTCGGCTTTCTCGATGTCGATCCTCGCACTTCTGTCTATGGTAGTGTCGGCTTGTACTTTCAAAGTGTCGGGCGCATCGCCCAATCTCAGGCGACAAATGACCTCTACAAGCAAACCAACGAAACAGAGGCTAGTGGAGCCATTGGCGGCGGCGTAAACTACAAAGCCAGCGATGCAATCAACTTGGGCATTGGCTACCATTCCCTGCGCGGTGTAACGGCACGGATCGGCATTAATTTTTAAACCATAAAAAACTCTGCTTTTGGGCAATTATTACGGCATTTGTCATAAATATACATAATTTGTTTGTTTGGTTACAAACACTAGGATTTTTAGTGGTTAGGATAGACTCATGCCAGCTAAATTTTAGCACCCTGCTAAAGTTTGCCGAATGTATAATTCGATCGGTGGTGTACTACCTTTTTCCGACTAACTATTCCATTTTTTGGAGATATCCCTGTATGTCATTATCCAAAGGCGTAGAAATTCATCAACTTACATCCGTAAAAGCGGGGATGATCCAATTTTATACTCCCCAATCTAGTCACGAAACAATGTTGGTGCAAATTCCGCCCAACACGATCGATGATATGTTTGTGCATAAGTATCAAACCGATCAATTAATGGTTGTGCGGGGTAATTTTACACTAGTAATCTTACACAATGGCAAGTATCAATATATTCCTCTGAGCGACTCTGGGCATCAGGTGGTCACTATTCCCCCGATGGTGCCTCACTCAGCAATTAATATTGGGGATGAACCTTGCACGATCATCAATGCAGTAATTCGCCACGGCGAAGCTCATCCAACGGATTATCGCCCAATCAAAGCACCTTTTCCCTACGATCTCACTCAGTTTCAACATTCATCTGCTCTAGATTATTCGATCGCAGCGTAAATTAGCGAATAGTGAATAGTGAATATTTATTTCTTGGGTATAAAGAAAGATCGTGATTTGTAAACTGTTTATTTTTATTTCGAGTACAATTTGAATCTTGAAATGCTCACGATCCACTATTCACGATCCACTATCCACTAATTTCAAATATCGTTCAATCAAAATAATCGCCACCAAATCATCGATCGGACGAGGTGGTTGCCGCATTCCTTGGGGGATTAATTTGGTGATAAAATTTGCTGGATACATCTGCCAATATCGATCGCGTGCCTCTAAACTAGAATAGCGTTCGTCGATCGGATCGATCGGTAAATCAGGAAATGCAGTAGCCAACTGCTGTTGCCACTGTTTGGAAGTAGTTTGGTCGCCCATCACGATCCGACTAACGTTATACTGCTGACACAGATCGCTAATTTTGCTAATTACCTCGATCGTCACCAATACTTGATGATAGAGTAGTGTTCGATCTCCACCCATCACCGCTACACCACATTTATCCTTCCCTGGATCGAAGCCCAAGATTGTCTCATTTCTGTTGTTGCGTTGGCAAAGCCTCTCTGTAGGAGGATCGATCATAATATTCCATGTATCAATAGACATTCATAAACTAGACTAAAATCGCTGACCCCTAGTCCGAAAAATCCCCCCCTTGGAGGGGTGCCCGTAGGGCGGGGTGGGTAGATCCACGCACTAATTCTAATCTCCCAACTCCATAAATGCTCGATCGAATTCACGCCATCGCCACCGAACTCACGCCTAGACTGATCGAAATCCGTCGCCATCTCCACGCTCATCCAGAACTGAGCGGTAAGGAATATCAGACATCCGCCTATGTTGCCGGAGTACTTTCAGCCGCTGGACTCCACGCCCAGGAAGAGATCGGCAAAACTGGCGTTGTCGCCGAACTGTCAGGGGCTGGTACTGATAATAGATTACTAGCGATCCGCACAGACATGGACGCGCTGCCGATTATCGAGAATACTAAATTACCATTTAGCTCCAAAAATCAGGGCGTAATGCACGCTTGCGGTCATGATGTCCATACTACCGTAGGCTTGGGCACCGCGATGATTCTGGCGCAGTTGGGAGTAGAAATCCCTGGTAAAACCCGATTCATCTTTCAACCTGCCGAAGAAATCGCTCAGGGTGCCGCCTGGATGGTCGAGGACGGGGCGATGAAAGAGGTCGATAGTATTTTCTCCCTCCATGTATTTCCATCGATTCCAGCCGGATCGATCGGGATTAGATACGGAGCCTTAACCGCCGCTGCCGATGACTTGGAAATTACAATTATCGGCGAGGCAGGACATGGTGCTAGACCCCATGAAGCCGTCGATGCGATTTGGATTGCTGCTCAGGTAGTCACAGGGCTGCAGCAGGCGATTAGCCGCACCCAGAACCCCTTACGCCCGGTTGTCCTCACAATTGGCACCATCAGCGGTGGACGTGCCCATAATATTATCGCCGATCGAGTGAGCATGTCGGGGACAGTTCGATCGCTCCATCTCGAAACCCACGCACTGCTCCCCACCTGGATCGAGCAGATCGTCACCGATATCTGCCGTACCTATGGCGCGAAATGCCAGGTCAACTATCGGCGCGGCGTGCCCTCAGTCCAAAATGATATCGCCCTCACCCAGATCCTCGAATCATCCGCCAGAGCCGCCTGGGGCAACGATAAAATCCAAATCCTCCCCGAACCCTCCCTCGGCGCGGAAGACTTCTCTGTGTACCTCCAACATGCCCCAGGTGCAATGTTTCGATTGGGGGTGGGGCTACCCGACGCGAAGAATTATCCCCTCCATCATCCCCAGTTTATGGTGGATGAGTCGGCAATTATTACTGGAGTTGTGACGATGGCGTATACCGCCTATCAATATTGGCAGCAGTGAGTGGATGGTGGATGGTGGATGGTGGATGGTTAACTGAAAATCATCCTGATTGCCCAGCTACTCCCTTGTATATTACCTATAGACAAATAGGTAATATACGAGCCATGAGCAAGCTATCCAATTCTAGCCTTGCAATTTCTCAACAAGATTCTTTCGACAAAAGTTCTGTGGTTGTGGCAGTTGCAGCCATTGCACTATCAGCGATCGCCAGTACAGGGATCATTTATAGTTATGATATCCATCCCTGGGCAGGTTATGGATTGATTACCAGTACCGCGCTGATTAGTGGTATTCTTGCTGGCATATTCTCAGAAATTTTTGATGCTAGATCGCGGAAATTAGCACTAGCACAGGCGGAAACTGCTGAATTAAAGATTAAATTTGAACGCGAACTCTGGCAGGCTCAAGCACAGATCGATCGAGCGCGGCTAGACAAAATCCAGATTGAGTCAATAGTTATAGCTACTCACCAAGAACTAACCGAAACAATATTTCGACTCGATGCAACCGCTCAAGAGCTAATTGAAGCGCAGAAAAATGCCGATCTTGCTCGATCGAAAGCAGCGGAAATCGATCTAAGATTGACACAGACAATTCAGGAAAAACTCAAAGCCGAAGAAGAAGCTAGACTCGCTCAAGTCAGAGTAGATGAAATCGCCCATCGACTAGCAGAGACAATTCAAGAAAAGCTTAAAGCTGAGGAAGAAGCTAGACTCGCTCAAGCAAAAGCCGTGGAAACAGATCGAGAAAAACTCAAAGCAGAAGAAGATATTCGGCAGGCTCAAGCTAAAGCGACTGATATCTCCCATCGATTAGCCGCCAAGATTCAAGAGAAGCTCAAAGCTGAGGAAGAAGCTAGATTCGCTCAAGCAAAAGTTGCTGAGACTGTGGAAAGATTGGTGGCTACAACGCAAGAGAAAAATGAAGCTCAAACTGTCGCCCTATCTGCTCAAGCTAAGGTGACAGAAATCACTCAAAAATTGGCTGCGACTACCCAAGAAAAATATGAAGCCGAAAAGAATATCGAGGATCTATGCCAATCGATCGATATCGAATACATCAGCTATGAAAAACTTCAGCGTGAAAATGCTGAACTTAAGCTGACAATTGGTGAGCTAGAAAAATTAGAAGTCGATGATAATACTATTGTTGAAAATACCAGTATTCAATGCCTAACAGTCTGTGATGCTCTAATGTTTGCGCGGACAAATTTTACGATTTTAAATATTTGGAATAACGCCTTTACCACAGCAGCGACACTCGATCGATACTTACCCAAAAAAGTATATACAGTCCTAGAAATCCTCGCTGAAGTCGGCGATCTCTATTTTCAAGGATCGATCGGCAATAGTATACCCGAATTGCTCAGACAGCGCGGTGTGCCCTGTAGTCGCGAATCGATGAGTACGATGGGTAAGTATGGGTATGAGCGAGATTTTCCCTATACTGGCAAGAAAACGCAACGGATGGATATGCACCTAAAAATTGGTCGCAAAATCCGTATTTATTTTGATGTCGATCATGAAGATCGCAAAATCTCGATCGGCTATTGTGGTCAGCATTTACATACGGTAACAGGTTAGTCATAAACCCGATTTTTGTGCAAAGGTTGTTTACTCTCATCCCCAGCCCTTCTGTCTTGTCTCGCTAAACCGTCTCCAGGGGAGACGCTACGCGTTGGCGTAGCCTGCGCTCTGCGCTTACGGGAAACCCGACGTTGGCGGTAGCGGAGCGTTTGCTTTAGCAATAGCCTCTCCGTCAGGAGTTACGCGAGCCGCTCCCTGAGGGAGAAGGGAGCCGGATTCAAAGTCCCTCTCCCTGAGGAAGAGGGATTTAGCGGCGTTTTTATTCTCCCCCAGGAGATATAAAAAAACGACAAGACAGGGTGAGGGCGATCAACCTACGCATAAAAGTGAGATGTTCCCAACCGAATAATTATGCGTGAGTCAAAAGATATTGACCATTGCCATTATATTCACCATCACAGGTTGCAAAAGCTGTCCCCATTAAGAGCAAATAGAATCGCCAAATTCGCCGGAACTTGGCATAATCCATGCCATAATCCAGGGATTTAACCATTGCTTGACTATCATCAAATCGTTGCAGCCATGCCGCAAATGTTTTGTGATAATTGATGCCATTGAGATACCATTGATCGATCGTTTTCAGGTCGCGATCGTGAGCAGGAATTGCACTATAGTTCCAATAGCGACCGTGGGGGAAAATATATTTGTGGGTAAACCCAGATGACATATTATTAGGAATGCGGGCGGTAATCAGATGGATAAATACTTTACCATCACTAGTCAGCAACGACGCTAACTTTTGGAAAGCATTGGTAAGATTACCAACGTGACAAAATACACCGATCGAGAGAATCTTATCAAACTTTTCGTCAAATTGGGCTTCGTTTAAGTCACCTTCATGGAGTGTAAATCTGCCCGAACTCAGGTAACTATTCGGATCCTGCATTTTCTGACGAATGTATTCGCACTGATGATGACTTAAATTCAATCCGGTAAATTGGACATTGGGAAACTTAGACATAATATAATTGGGTACACAGCCCCAACCACAGCCAAAATCCAAGATGCGATCGCCATCAACTATTTCTAGTCGTTCAATTACCCGATCGATCATCTGAATCTGCGACTGTTCTAAATCGGTTGCACCATCTTCCCACAAACCCATACTATACTTGGGATAAATCAGCGGCCAATCCCCCAACATTTGATTCAGCATTGCTTGCGGTAAATCATACTGTACCTGCATTAATGCGCGGGAAGATTCGGCTAGTCGATCTGATTCTTGCAACACCCACTCGTAGGGTGCAAGTAAACTTGGAGCATGTTGAAACAACGCTGACATCGATGTATCCATGACCTGTCGAAACAGCGGATCGGGTATTTCTAAACCGTTAATATAAGCTTCCGCTAAAGCCATTTGAGCCACGTTAACAGCTCCAGCCATCAATCGGGTGGCTTTGTAGGCGGTCGGACTTTGGACAGCGATCTTACCCGTGTGGGGTACATATCGCGAGGCTACTGACCGGACATTTTCCACAGTCATATTAATCTCCTTCCATAGTGAATTAGGGTAGGGATAAATGAATGTAATAGTCAGCCTTTTCCCCTTGCCCTAGCCTGCAACATCACCATTAATTATTTGCTGCAAGTATTTAGAATTTCTTCACTTCTATTGAAGCAAATAAATGTGAGGAAGTTGTGAGTTTTATGCGTGAGTTTAACCTTTGTCTTTGACTAACCAATCTAGTTCCAATTGCATCTGCTGTTCCACAAGGGTGTAGCAAGCATCGACATACTCTCGATCGTTAGCAGCACCACGACCATATCGGCTGAATTCGATCGGTTTACAGATGCGGATATGTATCTGTGTGGGTAACGGAAAATTGGGTAATGGCCCAAACGAAATCCCCCAAGGTAAGCCCAAATAGACAGGGAAAACCACTGGATCGATCCCAAATAACCAGGGCATCCCCCGATCGTGCAGTTGGTCTAGAATATGGTAAAAATCAGCTAGGACAATCAAACCATCATGGGCACCGATCGATACCACCGGAACGATGGGCGCATGTTCTCGCAACGCAACTTTGATAAACCCCTTGCGTCCAGCTAGTTGAATCTTGTGTCTTTGGCTATGGGGGCGGAACACATCTTCGGCACCGCCTGGATAGACCAGGAGCGCGGCATTTTTTTGGAGTGCCGACATCGCCATCTTGGGATGGGCAATAATTGCGCCAGACTGAACCGCTAGCTTGGCGGTGATGCCAAAATGTTTCCACACACTGGGGTGTGCTAGCCCGTAGGCAGGGCGTTCGGTACCATATCGAGCAAACCATTCATACATCAGCATGAACATGTCAGGAGCCGCCAACCCGCCATTATGGGAACCGACGACCAACATCCTGTCTTGACTGGGGAGATGCTCCCATCCGTCACTACTCGCCTGGAAATAATGACGATATAGCCACTCCCACATCGGCATGAATACTTCCCGAATTACCTGTGGATCGCGATCGTCCAATGACCAACCATCGTACTTCCGATCGGCATGTGGATCTACTGGGGTGATAAGCTGCTGGAAAAAGTTTAACAATATTCTTCTGACGGTGGCTAATTGTCTCCATCGATCGTAGCAAACAAAAGCGGAAATCGGGAATAATCAATTTTCCTTTTGCCTATTGCATAATCGACTAATCTTTGTTATATTAGTCAAGTTGCCAAATTTCAATGAAGCGACGCGCCGGGATAGCTCAGTTGGTAGAGCAGAGGACTGAAAATCCTCGTGCCCGGGGTTCAAGTCCCCGTCCTGGCATATGTTCAATCCTCGTTAATAGCGAGGTTCTTGAGTTAAAGTGCCTGATTGATGATGATTCCGATCGAGTAATATTTGCCAATCGTCCAGATTACGAGCCATTTACTCGTCAAATCGAGGATGTCCCAGAGTTTTTACTCGTTGATAACCTCCCTGTCTTGTTACCGATTCCACGCAAATATCATCCCAATGTTGAGATTAGAAAGTGTGGGGAGTCGATCGTGAATGGTTTTGAGGTGTTCTGGCTTATCCTGAATTTCTCAACTATCGACAGTTTAGGATTCATCGATGATTTCGCTCTCCACAGGCGGGGTTGACGTATGTTTGGAATTGTGTTGAATGACCTCTAAAATTGCTTGAGGATCGATCGCTTGCTGCATGATTTCAGCCTCCAGATCGGCACGATTTTTGACATTAGGTAAATCGGTACGCAGTTCTTCAACTAATGATATCAGTTTGGCGATCTTTTGTTCAGTAAGGAGATCTAGCTGTAGCATCAAATGTGATTGCTCTTTGCTAAGTTTCTCTTGATGAACTTGATCGATTAATACCTCGGTAGAAATTAGTAATGAAGCAATCTCTAGTCCATGTAGATGCAGATCGAATAGTGGGAAATTCTTGGCAATGATATTTCTTTCTGCTAAGTTAGTGCAGCCAATCCAAACCGTAAAAAACACTACTTGAAAATACAGGAATTGAGGGCGACCGAAGATAGCCGCAATTTTATTGAGAATTCGTCGATCGGCTTTTGTATTTTGATTATGACGCTCTCGATGTAGATCGATCATTTCAACATTTCTAATTACCTGATCTGGCAGATTATCACTGATGACATTATTTTTCATGCAAAATATTAGAGTAGATAAGTTATTAACTTTCAACCGATGTAATTCACACCGAAGCTTCACCAAATTCAATGAGGTGGGATAAATCAATTTTCCACGAATTTAAGTCGCTTGTCTATCTGGCATTTGGGGGATTTATCGCTTAATATATTTCTCTCTTTTGGGTGAGTGAATATTGCCTGAAAGTATATCTAAAGGGATAGGGCTAAATTGCTAATGCTGTGTATGATTAGGTAAAAACTAAAAAGCAGACTTTAACATGAATATTCAAGATATTTGGACTGATATTCTAAATTTTCTAGGGCAAGCTTGGTGGGTCGAAATTTTGATGACTCAGCCTCAATGTACTTATTATTTTGGCCCTTTTGCCAGTATAAGTGAGGCAAATATAGCCATGCCAGGATATGTTGAAGATTTGGAGAGCGAATTGGCTCAAGATATTCAAACCTATATTAAACGTTGCAAACCATCTATGCTTACAGTTATCCACGAAGTGGACTCTATTGATAATCATAATTTGTCATGACTTTAAAATTGACTAAAATCAACTGCATTTAGAAAATCATGAGTGCATCTATCTTTTGGGTGATTTATTTATTGTCAACAATTGATATAACTGGAGCAGACAAGCTGTTCATCACATTTATTTGAGAGGTAATCACATGAGCGATTTAATTGTTGTTGGTTTCAAGGATGAATTTAAGGCAGATGAGGTAATGAGTGAACTCAGAAGGCTCCAATCGGAGTATTTAATCGATTTAGAAGATGCTGCTGTAGTGATCAGAAATCAAGAAGGTAAAGTCAAAATCAAGCAAGCTCAAGAGCTGGTAGCTACGGGTGCAGTAAGCGGAGGTTATTGGGGACTTTTACTAGGTGTAATCTTCTTCAATCCAATTTTTGCGTTAGTTGGTGCGGCGGCTGGGGCACTTTCAGGAGCACTGAGTGATATCGGGATTAATGATGATTTCATGCGCGATTTGGGCAGTACGATCGAACCAGGAACTTCAGCGATCTTTGTACTGGTGCGGAAATCTACTCCAGACCGAGTTTTGGCAGATTTAAGCAAGTTTGAGGGCAAAGTTTTACGGACTTCACTATCAAAAGAAGATGAAGCCAAACTTCAAGCTGCACTAACGAAACGTGAAGCAGTGCCAGCCATGTAGTAACACTTATTATTTAGATGAGTACTGATTCCTGCTGTGGGAATTAGTACTCATTTTAACTTCCATATATCTAATAATTACTACAGAAATTCGGCATCCATTAAACTAGAGGGCAACAGCTAATGGAAGCAAAACTAATTATAATTCAGACCCCTAATTCATTACCTTTAAATCGGGGCAAAATTGAATTTTCCCCGAAACTGGATCTTATTGCACCAGCATTAACGATCTTTGGCATCTCTGCTGCGATCGCTATTTCAACTTCTGTGTGCATTTTCAGGGGCTGGCAGCGAGATCGAAGCCGTCAAGCTAGAGAGCGAATTATCTGTGATGGTTGTAAATATTTTAATAAAAATAATTATCTTCAGTGCGCGCTTCAGCCCAAAACTGTGATGACAGAACAATCGAGCGACTGTCA
>JANNDL010000011.1:0-70321 GCA_031387665.1 Chamaesiphon sp. OTE_75_metabat_95
AATAATCTCGTCTTTGCTGATGGTTAGTTTTTGGGGTGCCTGTTTCAATGCTCTGTTGTCTGTTTGATGTCTCCTTCGACTCTACAGCCATAACTACCGCTTATCCAAAATCTTCCTAATTTTTTAAGCCTGAGTAGTTACGAAAAAATTGAGATCGACAACCAATCAGAAATCTATGACTATGCCCACACGATCGAACTAGAAGCATGGCGCGAAGCCATTCGCCGCCAATCGGTGAGTTTAGCCGCAGATCCAGCTCGACGTGAAGCAATCCTTGGCATCAAAATAATTATTGATGACAAAAATAAAACAAAAAAGAGCGAACCCAGCATGAGCCAATTGGGAGGATTGAGATCGATCGTCTTGAATAGCCTCGAATCAGCTCCAGATCAAAATTCATTCGTAAATGATTGGATTGCTAAACTACCCCAAAAAATTAAGGATAAATGGGGGGATGATAGTTTGACCAAAATTTCTGCCTTGTTGACAACTCCTGATACCGTATGGTCATTTTTTACTATTCAATTCGATCTTCTGACCCTTACTGATGACGGGATAACTGCCCTAAAAACAGAACTATGGCAGCAAACCGTTCAAAATTTGGCGATCGATTGTCTTCGCGCTCACAAACGAGATTTAGAACCTAAAAAAGACAGTACAAATAATGGCACGCAAGTTAACTCAGCGAATTAAAGTCAAAGGGGTACTGATTACCCAAAGCCCCATACATGTGGGTGGAATTAGTCTCGATCCGACGATCGATCTGGCTCTAGCTGTCGATGGTCGAGGTCGCTATTATATCCCAGGTACTAGCTTGGCTGGTGCTTTGCGGCAATGGATGTCTGGCAATCTAGGTGACGCGCAAACCCAAAGTCTGTGGGGATATCAGGAGAAGGATAAAGGTCATGCTAGTTTTATCTCGATCGAAGATGCTTACTTCGATCGCCCTGGGGTCGAAATACGGGATAGTGTGGGGATAAATCGCCAATCGGGAGCCGCCGCAGATGGGAAGAAATTCGATCGAGCTGTTATTCCCAAGGGTGTTAGGTGTAGCTTCGCCATGTCTGTGGAAATCGCTGCTGAAGGAGATTTTAGTGATGCTCTAGACGATCTATTAAATGCCCTCTGTGCTGGTAATATTCGACTGGGAGCGGCAAAAACTCGCGGTTTGGGGCGGGTAAAATTAGAAGATTGCCAGAAGCTTGCTCAGATTTTAAATACTAGAGTGGGAATGCTTCAAGCACTTAGGGATACAATCGGTTCGAGTTATCAACCTTACACGCCTAAACCACCCCGTCAGACAGCACAATTACAGATCGCCATTACATGGAAACCAATTGGCGCAGTGATGGTCAAAGATGCGATCGAGGGTAATGCTGTGGATGCAATCCCGCTAACTAGTGCGGATGGAGAAAAGCTAGCTCTAGTTATTCCTGGTAGCTCGATTAAAGGTGCCTTGCGATCTCAAGCCGAGCGGATTGTGCGAACGGTGATGGACATCTCAGCTAATGATGATTTTCTTAACCAAGTAAAAGTACCAATTGTCGAGAATCTATTTGGAGCGGCTGCGGATCAAAATCGGCAAAAGTTAGGGCAAGGGGCTTTGTTTGTCGATGATTGTTACAGCAAAAACAAGATGAATAATGCAGCTTGGCAACAAGTAATTCAAGCCACCCGTAAAGACAAACCCTCTAGCTCTCCGCAAAAATTTAATCCTGAAGGGGAATTGATTACCGCTTTAAGTAATGCTGGTTTATCCTCAGTTCAACAGGCTGTGCATGTGGCGATCGATCGTTGGACTGGTGGAGCCGCCGAACACATGCTCTACAGCAATCTCGAACCCTTTGGCATTAATTGGCATCAGATTGAATTGACTGTAAATCTCGATCGATTAGCTGAAATGAAATTACCCGCGATCGCTCTAATGTTGTTGGTATTGCGCGATCTCTATCGACAGAAAATTCCACTGGGTTATGGAGTAAATCGGGGTATGGGCGCGATCGAGGTCGAAAGCATTCATGTTTGCGGACAAGGTTTAGAGGGTAAATTAACTGATCTCAATCTGTTGATTAATTCCAATGGATCGTTTGCTGGAATCGATCCAGAGTTATTAAACACGATCGATAGTGCTTGGCAAGCAGTAATTAAGTCTAAGCAGGAGGTAAACATTAATGAGTAACGATCGAATTCTATATAGTAGAGCCGCTGACGAGACTACTCTACCTGATGCATTGAAAAATTGTGCTGGATGTTTTTCTGATGCAGTCGGTTTATTTTATAGTCCTGAATCATGTAAATTTGGTAAAGTTCAAGGCGATAAAATTACTGATGAAAATGGTAAGGATTTAGATCTAAATCGTGTATTTGAAGCCAGAATCTTTAACCAGCAGTCAGAACTCCGCTGGCTGAATCGATCGAACGGGACGGGTAGAGCGATATTGCTATCCCAAACTGATATTCATCAATATCTAACTAAAGATATACCAGAAATTCAGGCGATCGATATCATTGATAGTCAGTATTTATTATGGGGCGAAGGTACAGGGGGAAATGATGATACTTGGAGCTGTATCTCTGCTGCTAGGACTGGTAAACTATCTGTGCCGATTGGGAAGATCGCGCGTAACGATCGAGTGAAGTTAAGATTTCGAGAATACTTAGGGGTCTGTGACGATCATGGTAATGTGGCGGTAGTAGAAGAAAGATTGATGAGTTTGAGTAAATATTGAAATAACAATGGTGTAACTTCTATGTCAAGACCAATTCTCAAAAAAGATCGGACAACACAGCAGCCTATAACGCGATCTCAACCATCTACAGATCGACAGCCAGTAATCGATAAATCCCCACAGTTTTTTCATAATCCTTATAATTTTGTCCCCGCGCTTCCTCGTGATAAAGTCACTAATGAATTAGGTGATCGTCTCCCTTCTGGACACGATCGATATTTACCAGGAAATTGGAGTGGTTCGATTCGAGTCAAACTGACTACCAAAACTCCGTTGCTGATTCCCGATGCTTTTCAGGCGAACGAAGATGGAAAAGGACATAAAACTTTTTCTTTACGGATGTTGAATGGTAAACCCTATTTACCGCCTACTTCGATTAAAGGAATGCTCCGATCTGCCTATGAAGGAGTTACAAATTCACGATTGTCGGTGTTTAGCGAACATGATAAACCATTAGTATATCGAATGCCCGCTGCTAATGTCTTTGTATATCCAGCAGTAGTCAGAAAGTCGGCAGATGGTAGAACAATACTAAGAATCATGCCAGGATATGGGGTTATGGGATCTGCGGGTAAACTACCATATTATGAAAAAGATAGTACTGAAACTGATAAAGGTGAAATTAATGCTGCATTACAATATCACCATGAATCTGAATATCTACCAAGTCATAAAGATAGAGTTTGGGTAAGGTTTAATTCCAGTAATGATGCAAATGATTTACCAGAAGATGTCAAACCATATTTTTCTGGTAAGTTAATGAAGAATGTAGTAACACGTATCTATAAACGCGATCATGAATCCCCACCAGATCGAAATAGTACGTGGCATAAAGGCATTGTTTGTATCAGCGGAGCTAATATTAAAGAAAAAAGATATGAAAGGGTTTTTATAGAAGATGATGAAAATGACAAAAAATTAGTTATCGAAGATCGGCTTGATCGACTGTGGGCTGACATAGTTCTTGACTATAAAAATGTTAAGCTAAATCAGCGATATCTAGACAAAAGAAAAGCAGAAAATCATTATCCTGATGAGTATTTAGGACACGAACCTGGTAAAACTGCTTTTTCAAGGCATATTTATGAGCCTGGATCGGAAAAACTAACCCCAGGTACGCTCTGTTATGTCGAGCTAGATACCAAGTTACAAAGAGGTGAAGATCGAAAGATAACATCTAAAAATATTAAAGCTATATTGCCTGTAATTGTTTCACGGCATTTTTATGATGCAGATCCTCAATCATTGCTCGATCGATCGCTTCAACCTGCCACCAAAGATGAAGAACTTTCGCCAGCCGATCGCGTATTTGGGTGGGTAAATCAAGCTGGTAAAGGTGCTTATCGGGGCAACCTGCGGATTTTTGATGTTTGCTGTATTACTTCCAATCCCGTTGAGAAGTTCGAGTCGGGACTTCCTCTAGCAATTTTAGGACAACCACAACCTCAGCAAGGGCGTTTTTATGCGGCAAAAGACGATCAAGGTACACCTTTCAAAAAGGAAATCGGCAAGCAAGAGTTATATCAGCCTGGAAGCGGATTACGTGGGCGCAAAGTCTATCCCCATCACCAAAGTTTACCTGAGAACTATTGGAAAGAACCTTCAGAAGATTGTCAACACACCGATCCTTATCAAGAATATCGTCGCCCTAAGGACAAGGAGGGAATCGAACAACAAGACAACCAAAATCGATCGATTACTGAGTGGGTAAAGCCGGAGGTGACTTTTGAATTCTCGATCGAGATTACCAATCTCTCCTCGGTAGAACTAGGTGCGTTACTGTGGCTACTGACTCTACCCGAAAATCATTATCATCGCTTGGGTGGTGGTAAACCATTTGGTTTTGGTAGTGTTACTCTCGCTGTTGACTGGGAAAAAACCGATCTGCTGACTGGTAAAGATTTGCAAACATACTATGGTTCGCTGCTTACTCCCCCCACACCTGCTGATTTCGATCTCTCGATCCCGATTTCTGCCTTTAAACAAGCCGTCACTGCTGCCTACCGCAATGATTTTTCCGAAGTCAGTTTTATCAAAGCTTTTTGTCAAGCGGCTCATGGATTTGATGATGGTAAACCCATTCATTATCCCCGCGTCACTCCCAATCCCACTCCCGATGGTGAATCTTTTAAATGGTTTACCGCAAATGAAAAGAATGAAAAGAATAAAGAGAAAAAACCCTCCAGACAGTATCCGTTAGATTCCCTAATCGGCGATCGCGGTTTACCTCGTTGGCAAGATTAATCTAGCAATTCATCTACCTTATTCGATTTTGTTACGCAAGCAACCACTGCTTGCGTTTTTAGTTTCCATCCCCTTGCGGGGAAGCGTACTTCAAGAGATTCTAGGTCAATCAGTTTATTCTGATTCAGACAAGTTTCCATCCCCTTGCGGGGAAGCGTACTTCAAGAGGAATACCAGTGCTGTTTTTTACAAGTTGCGCATCTGCAGGTTTCCATCCCCTTGCGGGGAAGCGTACTTCAAGAGTATTAACCATAGTTTTTTTGGTAGTTTAGTTTCTTCGGGTTTCCATCCCCTTGCGGGGAAGCGTACTTCAAGAGTTTCAACCGCGATCGTATTTCTACAAACTTGTTCCACCAACGTTTCCATCCCCTTGCGGGGAAGCGTACTTCAAGAGCGTACTTTAATTGATATCTTGACAGATGACGAATTGTTTCCATCCCCTTGCGGGGAAGCGTACTTCAAGAGTCCTAACGGAAAAGTTTTTGCGATAAAAGGAGATTGTTTCCATCCCCTTGCGGGGAAGCGTACTTCAAGAGGCTACTTTGATGAAACTGGTCTTCGCATAAAACTCTTCGTTTCCATCCCCTTGCGGGGAAGCGTACTTCAAGAGCTTATTGCTAAGATGAATGTTTTGTGGATGCACCAAATTCGTTTCCATCCCCTTGCGGGGAAGCGTACTTCAAGAGATTTCTACGAATCTTTTCCACAAAAGAGCAACAGGAGAAATCGTTTCCATCCCCTTGCGGGGAAGCGTACTTCAAGAGAGTCTTCGATCGGGGGCATACCCAGAGAGGATTTCAGCCCTCAAATCGACGCAACCTCTAAATAATGAGGAAACTTTAGATGGAATTGGAAAACTTAGAGTCCCAAAGCCTTGTTAGACAAGGCATCGACGCGGCTCGACGAATTTATGCGGTTTTCAAGGTTCGATGGGGGTTGCGTCGATTTGGAAAATTACATCGACTTCAATGGTCTAAGCATAGCACTCGATCGGAATGAATAGATCGATCTCTTCAAATAATGTAATTACGATCGAAAAATCCTCGATCGATATCCTACCAAAGAGTCTGCACGGAATAATCACTAAAAAATCTATCGTTAGATACTAATGTCAATCCTTCGGCTTGTGCTTGAGAGATTAGTAGTCTATCAAATGGATCTCGATGATGTAAAGATAAATCTCGTAAAACTAATAGGTGCTCGAAATAAATTGGCAAAATTTCGATGCCACTGGGGAGGATATAAGATTCCATGATGCGATCGAGTGGAATTTTTAGCTGAAGTTTACCCAAGCTAGTTTTGATGGTCATTTCCCACAAACTAACAATACTCAGATGCAGACTATTATCTTCGTCCTCGATCGCCTGTTTTGCCGCTTGACTCAAATTATCGGTGCCTTCTACCAACTAAATCAAAACATGGGTATCTAAAAGTAATTTCATCACATGTACTCGGCAAAGTCAGCCAGGGGCGCATTGAAATCTTCTGTCATTGCGATTTGTCCACGTAGGCAGCCAAATAAATCCTTACGGCTTAATTTATGTTTTGGTAATGGTTCGGGTTGTTGTAATCCAGCGACAACATGAGCGATAACTTTCAGCCGCTCTTGGGTATCTAATCGATCGACATCTGCTAAGACTCTTTCTAGGACAGAACTCATGATTTGACCTCAACTATACCTTTATTGTAAACGGCGTGGCTTCGATCAAGGTTTTGGTCTAGCTGTCGCTATTGTAGTAGTAGACAAACCTGGTGGTCGATCGATTGCTGCGGCTAAAAATTTATCGAGGCAAGTTTCGATTTCCTCAATCACTCCATTGATCTTTTGCTTGAGACGATCGATCGATTCTGGTGCATTACTCATGCCTGTATGGGCAAAATCATTGCGGATTTCAGTAGCCTTTTTCCAAGTCTCTTTGATTTTTATGCTGTTTACAAATGAATCGAATTGATGGTTTTTTTGACCGTTGCTGGTTTTGGCGGGAGTGCTACTTGAGGTCATTTAACTTGGCGAGAATTGGGTAAGTTCGTTCTTTTGCTAAGGCTGTAACGCAGACATACATCCGATCGAATTGGACGAGGGAGCATCCCACTTTTTTTGCGTAGGTTAATTGCCCTCATCCCCAGCCCTTCTGTCTTGTCGTTTTTTTATTCGGGGGGAACCCCCAAATAAAAACGCCGCTCCCTCAGGGAGAAGGGAGCCGGATTCAAAGTCCCTCTCCCTGAGGGCTACCGTGTATACACAAGTCCATTTGAGTTGATGCGAAAACCCTAGAAATCCCCCAAACCCCCTTAAGAAGGGGGCTAAGATCGAATTCTAGAATTCAAAGTCCCCCTTTTTAAGGGGGATTTAGGGGGATTTCTAGGGTTTTCGCTTCTAACTAGAGATGTGTATACACGGTAGCCTCCAGGGAGGGGATTTTCTAGCTGAACTCCCAACTCCCAACTTTTATGGATATCTCAGAAAACTTATATCCAGAATACACCTGCTCGCGCAATGCGCCGTTAAAGTGCGATCGACCGACTGAAACTGCCCAAGAAATCAAAGGTGCAAAGTTTTGTTTGGACTGTAGTTTTCCAGCGATCTTACCATTACCAGCTACTCTTGATGGTTTGCGTGGCAATTATCAAGCTACGAGTTTAATCGGCATTCGAGGGATGGGAAGGCTGTATGCGGGAACAAACCTCAAAGATGGTCAAACTGTGACGATCAAAGAATACTTATTACCCGATCGATGTTTCGATCTAGACGAGATTTCCAGAATTCAAGATACATTTAAACAAGTCGCTGGAGTGACTCTAGCTGATGGTCGAATCCAGAATTTCCGGCTAGTTCAGGCGTGGGAAGCAATTGCCGATCGCAATCAAAAACGCTGCTATTTGATTGAACATGACCATGCAAACGCTAAAACATTGAGTCAGTATTTACGCGAACATCCAGGGATGAGTGGAGAACTAGTGCGAGAAGTATTGAATCAAGTGCTCCAAACTTTAGAATTTTTACACACCCAAAAAATTCGCTTACCAAATAATCAAGTCCGCCCAGGTTTGGCTCATGGCAACCTCAATTTAGATAGTATTTTAATTGAAGCGATTACCGATCGAGAATTCTATATTTATCTCAGCGATTTAGCCCTGTGGGAGCATCTCTTCATCCCTCGATCGATCTCCAAGTCACCGCCCCCAGATTCCCAGCAGGACTTAATTTCTCTGGGGCGGACTATCACCAATTTTTGGGCGGGTAGGAATATAAATCGTGCAAATGACGAATGGGGACAAACCGATCTGCCGCTGCGGGAATTTATCCTGCGGTTGAGTGGTGGGGGCGATTCTCCTTTGGAGACACTTCGTGAACGATTTGAGAGTGCCGAAATTGCGCGGATCGCGCTGTTGAAGCTGCCTAAGACTGAGGGAAGTCAGTCGATCGATCCGATGACTCCGATCGCTGCCCCAGCCAGACGCTGGCGATTATTGGGGGCAATTGGGGGCGGGTCATTATTGCTATTACTTGGTGCGGCGATTTGGTACTTACTGGGACGGGCGACTCCGACTAAATCGACAGATCCGCGACTGATCGCTAGTTTTGCCGATGTGAATGGTGTCCCGCCTGGTGAATTTAGCTACACGGGCGAGAAGAATGGCACTTGGACAAACGTATTACGGGCAACTAAGGAAAGCGATCGTACCCTGGAAGCTATATTAACTAAGCCCAAGCCAGATCTTCCCAGCACCTTTGGCTATCAACCGATTGCGTCAGCGAATCTAGATAGTGCGAGTAAACCTATTGCCGCTGTGGTCAGCCGTCAGCAGCAGTTTGCGATTACCAGCCTGCCGACAGTGATGACTGATGAACTCGATCGCACCCCAGTCGCCTATGATGGTTTACTAGTATTTGTCGCTGCTAGCAAGAAAGCCCAGAGCCTTCCCACCACGCTCAAAGGTCAAATCACGATCGAACAACTGCGTCAAATCTACACGGGCAAACTGACAAACTGGCAACAGCTTGGCGGCGCGAGTCTGCCGATTAAGCCCCTCGCACCGACAGAAATCGAGGCATTGCAGCTATTCAAAACATTGGTGCTCAAAGATAATCCCGAAGATATTGCCCTCTTTACCAATAGTGTTACGCCTACCGACACCACCAAAACCCAGCAGCTCATTCTCAAAGAATTTGATGAAGATCGCACGGGGATTATTAGTTTCAGCATCCTTAGCAAGGCATGGGATCAGTGTTCTAGCTATCCCCTCGCCATCGTCAATGGCGACAAACCACCCAGTCAGGTGATGCTCCAAAGTGGCAAATCGATCGATCCAACGGCCAACCTTTGTGATAAAAGTAATTATCTCGATGTTGCCAGCTTCCAATCAGGTCGCTACCCCTTAGGCTATCCGGTCTTTGTAGTGTATCCTAAGGACAATACATTACCGCCTGCGGGTGCCAAATTTGCCGAGCTGCTCAAGACCCGTCAAGGACAATGTTTGCTTGGTAAAGTAGGGCTGGTGCCATTACAACCCCTGCCAGATAAATATCTAAAATCCAATGTCTGTAAATAGATGCTCGAATCCTAGCTGCGAATACTTCAATCGCGTCTTGCCTAGCAATGCCAAAGCCTGTCCCATGTGTGGTACATCCCTGGGCAATGCTCTCGCCCAGTCCGTCGCTCCGGCGGCTCCAATTGCCGCGATTCCGGCGACTCCAGCACCACCAAAATTCACTCCAGCCCCACCAGTAACTCCATCAGTCCCCCCTGCTGCGGCTGGACTAGACCGAACTTCCTATCAGTCCCGCGTCCCTGCTGCTGCCCCACCAAGCCTGCCGCCAGATCCCCAGGTGCCCCTGTTGAAACTCATTCACAGCTTGGGTCAAGAGTTTCCATTACTGGGCGAAGCTGGCTACATCGGTCGTCGCAGTCCGACTAAACTAGTGCCACCAGAAATCGATCTGACCGGGATTCCTGGTGAAGATATTATTTCGCGCAATCATGCCCGCGTCACCTGGGATTGGTCGCACAATGCTTACACGATCGTCGATATGAGTACAAATGGCATCTATCTAAACGGTAGCCTACTGACTGCGGGTGTGCCATATCGGTTGATTAATGGTGATTCATTACAACTGGGACAGGATAGCTTGGTGAGTTTCACGGTGTCTGTCAAATAATTGGCAGCAAAGAAGCATGGACTCTGATGGTAAACCGCCCAACTACGAGGATCGACTGACAGACCCCGCCCACTTACGGCGGATTGCCCAGATTGCTCACAAGCAGACGAGAGGCACTACCGTAGACTGGCAAGATGCCCTGCAATCAGCTCAATGCAAGCTAGTCACGGCGATTAGAGCAGGTAAATTCACTCATGGCACGGAACTAGATTTCGATCGATGGGCACTAACTGTCGCCAAATTTGAGATCATCGATCTAGTTCGCAAGTCAAAGTCAAAATGTCGCGAATGGGATAGTATCGATCGACCATCAACCGCAAACCTGACAATCCTCGATACCCTTGCCGATCCCCATGATGTTTTTGATGCGATTGCTGAAGCAGATCTGATCCTGCGGGTGAATACAGCAATCACCACGATCGACAAACGCTATCCAAATCGATCGTACTATTATCTCTGGCTCAGTAAAGTTAACGAAAAAAAGCAAGCTGAAATCGCCAGAGAACTCGGTTTGACTCAAAGTGCCGTGTCTAAACGGTGGCGAGAACTATTTGCACTGTTAGCGATCGAACTGGGGCTGGATGCCTCACCAGCACAGGCTCGAACTCGATCCGAGCAGGAGTGGTGAATTCGGGTTAAGAATGTTGGCTTTTGTTCATCACCCACCCGCGACTAAAGTGCGGGCTAGTGGCTCAAAGTCCACTGAAGTGGACTAAAGAATCTAGGAGTTGCTGAATTGTTGTATGAATTACCTCTGATTCAAAGTCCCTCTCCCTCAGGGAGAGGGATTTAGGGTGAGGGTAAGATCTACGCATCATACCCAAATTCAGCAACGCCAGAATCTAATAGTCCACTGAAGTGGACTTGAACTATTAGCCTGGGGATTCATCTCCAGGTGGTGCCAAAACGAAGCCAGTAATCTTTGAGTGAGATCTAGAATAGTCGGCATACTTTTGGCGGCGGATCCGTTAATAATTATATAGGTCTGAAAATTTGAGTGTTTTGGCTGAGATCGATTTCGCTAGATGCCTGTCCTACCAATGATGTCATCGACATTCCACACTCAAAAATCACAGAGCACAGACATATCTCAACACTCTGACATGCTAACCAATCGATCTCTAGCTAGTCCTAGATCTCAGCCCAATCCTGGCGAAATCTGGGAGATAAATCATCGTGCTAATGACATGATCGAGCAAGATTCGCTCATAAAAAACCCATCTCTGACGCGCTATGCGGCAATTGTGCGCGAACCACAATCAATCGCGCCGCAAGTCTGCTCAGTGATGTTACTCTCGATCGAGACTCAATCCCTCAGTAGTGTAGATCTATTGATTCCATCTGCCGTTTCGGGATTGGATCGAGATCTACTTGCCGAGACTTGGAATGTGGGCAGCTTATCGATCGATCATTTAGTCCAACGTGTTGGCAACCGCTTATCTCGGCAAATCTACGATCTGTTACTATCAGTCGGCGATGTTTATCATGGATTGTCAATGGAGATGCCTGCTGTTTCATTAATTCGGACGCTAGGATTGGACATTGCACCAGATCGAGCAGTGTCCGATGGCTTTCATCACCGCGAACAAATTTGGCTCCAGAGCCTCAACTCGATCGTCATGGCTCGATCGGCAAAACTAGTCAATCTAGCTGCCACAATCGTTGGCAGAGCCTCTCCAAGGGAGAATCGAGAGTCCCGCTGCTTAGTCAAAATTCGGACTGCTCTATCGCAATGGTTTCAACAAATCGTCGAACCCCCGTGGCAAAACGCTCAACAGTTGGATTGGGGTATGGCGATTGCTACTCGCAGCGTGGTTGCTGAGGATGAAATCACCGAGACGATCTCTAAAATTAAATTTAGTGATGATGAAGAATACCGCTGTCAATTGATTCAAAGATTGGGATCGATTGGTACTAGTAGAGCAGATGCAATCGCCGCTCTGGTTGAACTAGTCAAAACAACTCAAGATGATGAAACCCTCTGGACTGCGGTAGCTAGCCTACACAAAATCGAGCCAATATATCAAGATCGAAGTATCAGGAAATTGCAGTCAATCGATCTAGGCGTGATGATAGATTTTGTGGTGAATATCATCCCCAAAGCAAATAATAAGTTTGGAATTTTATTACAAGTTTATCCAGATCGATCCGCTCTATCTTTACCACCAAACTTGAAGCTAATCTTGCAGGATGAATGTGGCAATAGGATGAGGGAAGTTGTGGCTCAGTCTGAAGATTACTGTATTCAGCTCAAGCTCAGTGGTACACCACGGGAAATATTTAGTGTCTGTCTGGAATGGAATGGGGTACAATCGATCGTTGATTTTGCGATCTAGTTTCAATTTTTTAGATCGATGGAATATTTTTTGCCACTGATACGTTGATAAAAATAAGGCAACTTATGTTATCAATCATCTAAATAATCATGGCAACTATCGCATTAGGCACCCCAATTTCAGGTTCGATCTCCAGTACAGATACTCTGACCGCAAATGGTTCTCAGTATTATGATGACTACGATCTTCCCAGTTTGGCTGGTTTCAGTCAGCTAAATATCAAGCTCAATCCTGAGTCGTCAGTAAGAGACCCCAAAATTGAGTTGATCAATGCAGCAACAGGAGCATCTGTCTCTTCTTCCGCACTTTCTACATCTTTGTCACTAGCTCAAACTACCCTGCCTGGAGTTAATTACAAACTTAGAGTCACTGGTGGTTCTACTATTATCACGACAGATCCTGGATTGGATCCATCCGTTACTGCAATTATAGGCCCGATGACTACTCCTGGATTTGGTAACTATCAACTATCAGTCACAGATGGCGGTAAAGGGACTTCGCTGATCGCGCCTGCTTCAGGAATAGGAACTGTCGGAAAGAGCGGGGCATATTTTTCATTAGGAGGACCTGGCGAAAACATATTTGGTTTAACGGGATTTACTGATGTTGCCAAAACTAATGATGGTCAATTGTATGGACTTGGACTTTTCGGCAGTCTATATCGCATCGATCCGAGCCTTGCTTCTGATAAACAAAATCAGCTTCTCAATCTAAAGAAAGATTTCACAGGGAATGATGTTTCGTTTAATTCGATCGAATCCGGTGGTGATAAAAAGCTGTATAGCCTTGGATTCTCAAGCGCAAACAATCGTGAGAATCTTTATCAATTCGATCTCACAACCGATCAGCCCACTGAAACTTTGTTAGGGACTTTACCCGAAGAATTTACACTTGCTGGAGATCTAGTTCTTGATGCCGCTAACAATCGATTATTAGCTACAAGCCTAGATTTAAAAGGAACCGTAAGCTTGGAGTTAAAAGAAACCGGAGGCTTGGAGGTAAAAGAACCCGATACTCTCTGGCAAATTCCCCTCAGTAATCCTGCTGGAGCTAGTAAAATTGGGTCAATTGGCTTTAAGGGTATAGATGGTCTTAGCTTTGAAGGCGGTCAACTCTTTGGCTACACTGGTGCTCTTTTTTCATCTGCAAATGCAAAGAAGGAATCAAATCGGATTAAAATTGACATTGGGACAGGAAAAGGTACTCTTGATGGCGTGATTAATGGACTTGAACGTCCAGGTGTTAACGGTGCAGGTACAATTGTCGGCGGGAATACCATCAAAACGCCGATAACTTCAACAACACCAACAACTCCAGTTGTTTCCAATTTCCCGACTTCGGCTGTAAATGCGATCGGTACCAAGGGTCAAAATGCCACAAACCGGACGATCGATCTAACGAACTATCCAGGTAAAACACTCAAGGTCGATACTGTAACCAAAGGTGATGCTGCGTATAACAATAACATTGGCTTCTACGCTGTGCAAGACTCGATCGGCACGATCAAACTTGCCAATGGCAGCACGCTCAAACCAGGGGATCCGAACTATGCCGTAGAAGCAATTAGAAATGCCATTTTACAAGCGGGTAAAATCGATAGCAAACTCGGCAGGGATATTGTTGGTGGCGGCATCTACGCGCCTGTTGTCGTCGCGCAGGGGACACTAGCTGATTTTGTCAGCAAGAATCCAACGAATGGTGGTGATGGTAAATTGATTCATGCTTACTTCAACTATCTTGGTGCCAATCCTGACAATTTCGACCATTTCAAACTAATTAGTCCTAATACTTTTGCCGTAGAAGATCAGTATGGTGGCGGCGACAGGGATTTCAACGATTTAGTTGTGAATATGAACATCAAAACCACATAAAATCGCGATCAAGCGTAAAAAGTACATCCGATACGATCGAGTGACCCCCATTATGACAAACTAGAGATATGAAACTTGTAGCATATCTCTAGTTTGCGATGAACCTGGTACTGCGATCTCAGAATTTACAGCGACGATCTTTTCGGGGAGAGGATCTCAGTCGCTCTGATTTTAGTAGTGTCAATCTCAGCGGGGCTGATTTCACAGACGCAATTTTAGATGGTGCCGATCTTAGTCATGCCGACTTGCGCGGGGCGAATTTTCAGCGTGCTAGTCTA
Source organism: Chamaesiphon sp. OTE_75_metabat_95 (assembly GCA_031387665.1). Classification (GTDB taxonomy): domain Bacteria; phylum Cyanobacteriota; class Cyanobacteriia; order Cyanobacteriales; family Chamaesiphonaceae; genus Chamaesiphon. The sequence continues at coordinate 14,620 of JANNDL010000011.1, forward strand.
GTAGGGGCAAATCTAAGCTACAGTCAATCGGGCATCCCCAGACATCATCACCAAATTCTCCGAGTTACCCTATTCATCTTTGCCGTTTCTTTAGGAGTATCGGCTGGATTCATTGGCTCTTCGACAGCAGGCTTGCTAACGAATGAAAGTAAGGTATTTGCGCCATTTAGTCAGATTAAATTTTTCATTCCCTGGAGCACAATGTCCGGCGGCATGGGTATTGCCTATAGTATTTTTGTCATATTTGCCTTAAGACTAAAGAAACCGATCGTATCCATTATGCTGGGTATTGGCATTTTGGTCATGATAAATATAGCTCTTTCTGGTAGTGTTATCTACGCTTGTCAGCAAGCTAGTAAAACCTGGGAAATTGCTGGAAATATGGTAATTACTATCGGGGGATCTGCCGCACTAGTTCTGTTTCAATCTGTTTTTACAATCTTATCCTTGTCAATTGTCAAAAGCATGGTGAGGAACGATCGCCAATTATTGCTAGCAGTAATGATTGGTCTGATGATTGCGCTGGCATCAGCAATAAATACTGGTGTATCTCATTTCATGAAGCTGATTATCTTGCTCATATCAGGTTCGATTGTTTGGACTGTTTTCAAGATGCAGAAGTTTGTCTTGATTAATAAAGATGGGCATAATTTATTTGACAAAACTGCCATTTATATCTCTACTTATTATGGAACATGCTTTATTCGATCGAATCTCAGCAATGCAAGTCTAGAGTCCGCCTTGCTTACAGATACCAATTTGAGCGGGGCGAATCTGACACATACTAATTTCCATAAAGCTAGACACATCGATCTGGCTAGAGTCGATCGAACTATTTTAAGAAACTCTCTAGTGAGAGATTTATTAGTTACTCACATTGGTAGCGATCGCAATTACAAAAATTGCGATTTACATGGAGCTTATTTGGTAAACGCAGATCTCAGTAATGCTAATCTCACAGGTGCAGATTTACACAATGCTAATCTGAGTCATGCTCAACTAAAATCTGCCAATCTGACTAGAATGATCGCCTTAGATACCAACTTTGAAAGTGCAACTTTGACTGGAGCTTGCATTGAAGATTGGTCGATCGATCGGACTACTAACTTGACAGATATTAGGTGTGAATATGTTTATCTCAAGTCACAGGGAAAGGAGCGCAGTCCAGGTAGTGGTATTTTCAACCCAGGTGATTTCACGCGATTATTTCAGGAGGTGTGGAATACAGTCGAGCTGATTTTCCAGCATGGCATTGACTGGACATCTTTTAATACTGCTTGGCAACAGATTCAGATTGAAAATGAAGGACTACCCCTAGCAATTCACAGTATCGAGCGAAAGGGTGAAGGGACAATTGTTGTCAAAGTTGAAGTTCCAATCGATCTGGACAAAACTAAATTGCATCAGGATTTTAATGCTGCTTATGAGTTGCAATTGCAATCGATAGAACAACGCCATCAAGTTGAATTAGCTGGACGCGATCGTGAGATTGCCATCTATCAATCACAGCAAGTTCAATTAAATCAGATCTTACAATCTTTAGTAGCTCCAGCACCAGTTGAATCCAAACCCGAACAGCTAGTAACGATTAAATTGGGACAGCGAGATATCAATCGCAATTTGGCTGTAACTGTCGAAATTGGCGATCGGGGGCTATCATCGAGTGCCGCAGCGATTGGTATGCTAGGCAATGAGGATGAAGTTGTCGCGGCTTACCAGGATTGGCAAATTAGCTATCAAGAATATCTGTTAAATTGTGCTTGTCGGATTGATATTGCCGATCGACAGATCACTAATCTCAGTAAGCTTGGATCGTCAATTCCATGTCAAGTCAAAGCTGAATATCTCAATCAGAAAATTAATCAATGGCTTGATAGCATCGATTTTAGACCGATTAAAGATTTGATGCTGCAAGAACTTCAGTCAGATCGATCGATCCAAATTATTCTTCAAACAGATAACCCACATATTCGTAAATTACCATTTCAACTGTGGAGTTTCTTTGAACAGTTTCCTGATGCAGAACTAGCAATTGCTAGCAATGTCTATCGAACGTGCAAGCGAACTCCTTCAGGGTGGTCGAGTCACCAGGCTAGTTTGATTAATCAGCAGATAAATCAGACTCAAAATCTCAAAGTCTTGGCAATTTTTGGCGATCGACAGGGCATAGATTTAGACGTAGATTATCATTTATTAACCAAGTTTCCCAATGCCACTGTCGAATTTCTGATCGAACCGACTCGCCAACTTCTGAACGATAAATTATGGCAAAACTCTTGGGACATAATATTTTTTGCTGGACATAGTGCCAGCACTGCAAACTTAGCTACTGGATATCTCAAAATCAATGCCATCGATAAGTTGACTATTCCAGAATTAAAATATGCACTAAAGCGATCTATTGCCAACGGTTTAAAACTAGTAATTATCAATGCTTGTGATGGTTTAGGTTTAGCAGCCGAATTACTTTCAATCCAAATTCCCCAAGCGATTGTGATGCGTGAACCCATTCCCGATTTCGTGGCTCAACAATTTTTGGAAAGCTTTTTGACTGCTTTTGCTAGTGGAAAATCACTGTATTCATCCGTGCGATTAGCCCGCGAACAATTGCAGGGATTGGAAGACAGATATCCTTGTGCATCCTGGCTACCGACAATTTGTCAGAATCCAGCAGAAATATTGCGATAACTAGACTAAAAATGTCTAGAAAACAAACTAGTACAAGTGTTCAATCAAATTACGCACATGAGCCTCAAAGTCCTGTTCCGTTCGGGTATCTCCTACGGTGGCAAGAGCAATTGCGCCTGTGGCGACATTGAAACTAGCAATTAAGGTTTGAGTACCATGCCGAATATATTGAAATTCCCGTTTGACACAACGTCCTGGCTTCATCGGAATATCTGGCATCAGCCTTTCTAATGCTTGAATTCCAGTCATCTCATCCAAGCTGAAAGTTAACTCTCCTTCCATCGCTCTGACGGTAGCTAGCTCATAGACAGAGCAGATATCTTTGACTTTCGGTTTGAATTGATGGTCGGGGGGGGTTCAACCAGTAGTTACTCTGGTACGGTTTTAGATCTGCTTCTTGTAGTAATCGCCCAACATGTCGTTCGCTAATCGATTCGACTACAGATTGTTCAACCAGTTCTATGCTTATTTGTGCCGTCCTGTACTAGACTAAAAATCTGGGTGGGTTTAGCCACCCAGATTTAATTGAAAGAGAAGTTAAGTGTGGGGAAAGTTGGCTAGCAGTTAGGGACTAGCGCAGATCTTCTTTGGCATTGCGGGCATCACCTGCAACCTGCTTTGCTTTACCTTCCGCTACCTTGGCTGGATCGTCAGTTGCATTGCCCACAAACTCTTCGACTTTGCCAGCAACCTTTGATGCAGCAGCTTTGATCCGCTCTGCTGCACCTTCAGCGACATCGGCTGCCTTTTCTTTGAAGTCCTCGGTTGCGTTGCGGGCATCACCTTCAGCTTGCTTGGCGCGACCTTCTTGGCGATCTGCACTGCTTCCAGCTACATTGCCAACAGCTTCTTGAACTTTACCTTCAACGTTTTTAGCAGTTGCTTTAGCTTTTTCTTCGAGACTCATGATAGATATTCCTATAAGTTTTGATTAGAAATAAAGAAGTTAACTCAGTAACATTTAGTTGACTTAGTATCGAACTTCTCGATGTCTCTACTTTACGCAACTTAGCAGGTTAATCCGTCTATCTAAAGTGGTGGATGTTAGACAGATCGATCCCTCTCTTTTGATAGAGGAAGATAAAATATTCAAAAAAATAGTGTGTTGTCTCGTTAGATAACACACTAAATTGATAATTATCAACTATCAATTCTCTCCTTGGTGCATTTTTACCGACGGGGAACCCCTGCGGTAAATGCATCCGCAATTCTCAATTATTCAATCAATCCACCTCGTAAAGCCAAAACTGCCGCATGAGTGCGATCGTCCACACAAAGTTTATTTAAAATATGTCGCACATGGGTTTTGACTGTGCCAACAGTGACAAATAATTGCTCAGAAATTTCACCATTGCTACAGCCGCGCACGATTAATTGTAAAATCTGGATCTCGCGATCGGTCAAGCCTGCACTACCGACAATATCCGCATAGTCTCCTTCCAGTCCTTTGATTTGGACAGTCCGATCTTTCTCTGCTGCTGAAGAGCTACTTTTACGGAGTTGCTGAAGTACAATGCTGGCGATCGTCGGATCGATCCAGGGATTGCCATCATGGGTCGATCGAATTGCTTCTTCGAGCTTGTCCATATTAATATCTTTCATGCAGTAGGCATCTGCACCCGCCGCAAATGCCGCCATCACCGAGTCTTCACCCTTGTGCATGGTCAACATCAAAATCTTGGTTGGGAGGGGGTTCTCGCCCTGATTTTCCCGAAATAGCCGCACCATTTCGATCCCATCGATATCTGGTAATCCAATATCCACGATCGCCAGATCCGGTTTGGTTGTTTTTAAGAGATTTAAGCCCTCATAACCACTAGCAGCATCTCCCACTATCTCAATTCCATCCCGACGTTTGAGAGCTGCTTCTAGCCCAATGCGGGTCAATTCATGGTCTTCAACGATCGCAATCCGAATCGGTTTTTCCAAAGTAATATTGACCTAAATAAAGGAATTAATGCCACACAGACATTTTAAACTATGGCAATCTTGATAACCACGATCGATCGTGCCCAATTTACTCAATATGAACTGCCCATAGCGAAGCCCCGATCCTGAGATTGGGGTAAAAGTGAGATAGAGATTTCACAATTACCCAATTTAGCGAAAGCTTAACTATTTGGTAATTTTGTCAAGGGCTTTTTCAATCTTCTTGGCGATAGCGGGACCAGGTTTAGAAGTATCTGCTTTGTTCATTTTATTTGCATCAGCAGACCCTTGGATTTCATTTAAACCGTTTTTACTACGGGCTTCAATTTCTGCTAGCCCCATCGGTGTAGAACGCTCGGCAACTTGGGCTGCGGCATTATCAATTTTGTTCAATTGTTCTGTACCTTTGGTAACGCTGCTAGATCCGGCGATTGAGGGTGTAACAGCTAATCCAAAGATTAAAGCAGCAGAAATAATCAGCACGCTAAACATTGAGAATAAGGAACGGAAAGACATAGTATTTGCTCCGGTAGCTATAGGTGAACTAAGAAAAGTTAATCAAATCAGATCGTCGAAAGTGTGTAATTAGTTATTGACCATTTTTTTAGCACCATCAATCAAATCGTTAGCAGTATCTTTGATTGAATCTCCAGCCTTGCTGAGATTTTTATCGGCACTTTTTTTGATATCTTTAGCCATCTTGCCTGTTTTGTCAGCAGTTCGTTGCGCCGCATCTTCAGCACGACCAATTTCGTATTTGGCACGACCTTCGATCTGTTTGGTGTTACCATCGAGGTTATTACCAGCTTTTGCTTGGGTTTTGCCGATAAGTTGTTCGACTTTACCTTCTACTTTCTTTTGTTCGCCCCAACCAAATATGGCTAGATGGGGCATTGGTGCTGCTTGTAATTGAGCTGCATGTGCAGGAGCAGCCGCACTAAAGTTGAGAGCTACACTGCAAACTAAAGCTGCTAAACAAAATTGAACTGTCCGAATCGCTTGTTTGTAGAAAAAAGAAATATTCATTGGAATTTTCCGTTAATATTGAAAGTAACTTATGCTTACTTTCGTGTTGATGTATCCAAGTTACCGCGAATTAGTAGTCGATCGAATCAACCTATAGGCTGAAATTTAGTGGACTTAAAATATCAATTTTGTACCTCTATTGACAGAGAGCATGTAGCTAAACTATCTATCTAAAGAGTGATGCTGTTATTAAAAAAGCGATCGATAACGTAATTATCGATCGCTCTCAAGTGCTACACTGGTTCCCAATCTACTCAAGTCTAAGTGGCTGATTCTACCTCTACATCGCCAGGATGCTCATAGTACATCTCCGGCTCAACCGCATAGTTATTGAGCAATCCTTCATTATCGATGGCTGCTCCGCCCTCTAAATTCCCTTCAGGAATTTTCTTGTAATTATCGCCTTCTCGCTCTTTTCTAGCAGCAGTCTCGCCAGGGATAATATTGGCATCATACCCATCTTTATCAGTTCCAAGTCTTTCCATTTTAAGCTCCTTAAAATCTGTCAATTGTTTTGTCTGTGCCTCCAATATAGAGCCAGTAAATCTAATTATTCATCTATCTAAAGTGTGAAATCCGACATATTGCTGGTGAAGAGTTGAAATAAGCATGGATCAGCATTGTTGTGCAAAGCTATTACTTTTGACTGTTAGCTATTCTCTCATTTGGGAGATTCACTTCTCGATCCGATCGAATATTGTGTTGATGTAACAGAGCAGTAATCGCAGCTACGGCTATGAATATTGCCCGTCAATCAGTAGTCAAAGGAGAGCATTATGAACCTTATTGCCTGGACAATTCTCGGCTTATTATCTGGCGCAATCGCCAAAGCTATCTACCCTGGGAGTCAAGGTGGCAGCATTATATCCACAATTATTTTGGGAGTGGTTGGGGCATTTATTGGTGGTAGTTTACACAGTTTGATCTCGACTGGAAGTATCCAAGTTGTAGCTACTAGTCTTAGTATTCCAGGCATAGCAGTCGCTGTAGCAGGTGCGATATTGGCTATTTACCTGTGGGGATTGATGGCACGAAATACTTAGATTCTGTCGAGAGTTACAAGCTGGTACTTTGCGGCGCAAATCTAGTTACTCATCCTTTTGAATGATCTAACTTATCTCAAAATGTAGACGATCGAAACCGACACTTTAAATATGCTGAAAGTGTAAATCAGATATCGATCCTCGTTGGCAGAGCCTCTCCCCTGGAGAATCGAATCTAATCTTTTCCACCATTACCCTGAAAAAATTATGAACATGAAATATGAACGCAGAGCAGTGGGTGTTTTCGCTAATCGTTTTGATACAGAGAATGCACTACTAGAAATCAAAAGTAGCGGTTTCCCAATGGAAAATGTCTCTGTCGTCGGACGAAATGCCGATTCAGATGACCAAGTTGCTGGGGTAGAAGTACAACAGAGTATCGATAACAAGGCTGATGAAGGTGCGGTGGCGGGTGCCGTGACAGGTGGTGCCCTTGGCGGTGTCACAGGCTTGCTAGTTGGCTTGGGGACTCTGGCTATCCCTGGCGTAGGACCTGTAATCTTAGCTGGTGCTGCGGCGACAGCTTTAGCGACGACATTGGCAGGGACAGCGATTGGTGCGGGTGGAGCTAGTTTATTGGGCGCGCTGATTGGATTGGGCGTTCCCGACAATGATGCCCAAGTCTACAGCGATTTGCTCGAACAGGGCTACTATCTCGTCGTCATCGATGGTACGGATGCTCAAGTTCTCCATGCGGGCGAGATTCTGACTCGCAAAGGTATTCATCAGTGGCAAACATACGACGTGACGAATGCCTCTGGCAGACACGCCAATAATTTGCTCTAACCAAACGGGAGAGTCTCGGAACCCAGAGTGTGCTGGGACTCTCCCATCTCAATCCTAGACCCATTCCCACTATTTTCTACAGGAAACAACCCGTGATTGACCTAAAAATTTTGATCCCTGCCCTTTGTGCTATTTCTTTGATAACATCAGGCTGTCAGGAAGTAGCTAAAACTAACAGTGACGCACCCGACTCGACGGCAACTCAAGTTGTCGAAACGCCCAGTACCACAGCAGCTAAATCCAGCCAAGATGACGCGACTAGTAAAGTCAGACGCGACCAATTAAATTCGGATATTCGGGCACGAGAACAGCGTAACGACACCACGAATAAAGGTGAAGCGACAAATCGCAGCGATACGGATTTGGCAAGTGAAGTACGGAGTAAACTAGAAGCCAATTTACCCGCTAGTGCATTGGCTGTAACTGCTAAAAATGGTGCGCTGAACGTGACGGGAACTGTCCCCACTCAAGCACAATACGATCGAATTGATAAATTAGCTAAGGAAATTAAAGGCGTTGGGGCGGTGACGATGAAGGTTGCTGTTGCTCCTGCGAAAAATTAATTGCTTGTTCCGATCGTTTTCATCTGCTCACATGTTGCACTAATTTATAGATACTATTATTGCGATAACCTCTGGGCGGCCATGAAGCGGCGTTTTTATTCAGGGGTTTCCCCTGAATAAGAAAACGACAAGACAGCGGCGTTTTTATTCAGGGGTTTCCCCTGAATAAGAAAACGACAAGACAGCACCGCCCCTACACAATTAAACTGTAGGGGCGGTGCTTCATGCCCGCCCTGGATCTAAGCTTAGTACTAATATTTTCGTATAGGAACTAAGAAGATCTCCAATGAGTTCTATCGATTTGTGGCGGATGTCTATCTTTAGATAGAAGCTAAGTTTTGGCAGATGTGGGAAGCTGTAAATAATCTAAATTAGGTTGGTAAACTAATATGGCAAATTCACACAATGGGATCAAAGAATTGCAAAATAATTTGTCAACCCAGCTCCCAATATCAGTGATGCTTGAAGCTGAATTGACTGTTGAAGAACTAAAATTTCGGTTAGGATCGAATCAGCCAAATTTAACGATTATTGACGCGCGTAGTCCCGAAGACTTTAATCGAGAGCATATCACAGGAGCAATTTCGGTGCCATTTGGTCGGCTCGAAGATCTCGCTCGATCGACTCTGACGCGCTATCGAGACATTTATATTTATGGTGAATCTGACGAGCAATCGCTACAGGCAGTGAAAATTTTACTCGGTAATGGCTTCATGAATGTGGCTCAAATTATTGGTGGTTTGACAATCTGGCGCGAGCTTGCCGGAGCTACTGAAGGTAGCTCAATTTAGGCGCGAATTAAAAAAGCAACAATAGGATTTAGCCGCAGTGAATGTTAGTTATCAAAAATTGTTGGATCGAATTCCCCATCTGGCTTGGTTGATGAGCGATAGCGGTAAAATCGTTGCAGTCAATCAGCAGTGGTGCAAATACTTGGGGTGGCGTACTTTTGAACCGGAACGCTGGCTATTTGCCGAAATTTTGAACGACGAACAGCGAGCAGCTTGGGATTGTTCCTGGCAAGAGGCTAATAGCTCAGGCACAGAGTTTGCGCTCAAAATCGAGCTGTTAAGTACCCAAGCCAATTGGGAGTGGTTTCAGGTCGAATTAGCCCCCGACCGAGATGAATTTGGGCAGACGATCTGGATCTGTACGGCGATCCGGTTGGGTGGGGAGGCTGTCATCCCTGGACCGCAACAATCTAACCAATTTCTCGAAGCTCTACTTACCAATGCTTCCGATGGGATTGTTGCCTGCGATGCGGCTGGACGGTTAGTATTATTCAACCTGACAGCACAGGAATTTCACGGGATGCCCCCCGAATCGATCGAGCCGAAAGATTGGGCAAAGTTTTACGATCTATACGATCGAGATGGTAGCAGGAATCTCGCCAGCTCTGAAGTACCGCTGTTCCGCGCTTTTCAGGGGGAAACTGTCGTCAGTCAGGAAATGATGATCAAGTCCAAGCGGGGTGGAAATCGATCGATCCTCGCCAACGCCACAGCAATCTATAGCCCTACGGGTGAAAGACTGGGTGCAGTAGCAGTGATGCGGGATATTACCGCCTACAAGCAAGCCGAAACCGAACGGCTGCGGATCCAACTCTACAACGAACGGCTGTCGATCGCCATGCGGGTAGGCAAGGCGGGAGCTTGGACTTGGGATTTGCAGACTAAACAAACCTTCTGGACACCAGAATTTGAGGTGCTGTTTGACTATGAGCCTGGGAGTACTACCCAAGTTTACAGTGAATGGCTCGATCGAGTGCATCCCGATGATCTCGATCGAGTCGAAATGACCCTACAGCAGGCAATTGACGGGATACTGCCCGAATATCGCTGCGACTATCGGATCGTGCTGCGAAACGGTGAAATCCGCTGGATTGATGTAATTGGCGAACTCCATCCCGACGAACAGGGCAAGCCAAGATCGATGTCTGGCTTGGTTTATGATATTACCGAACGAAAACAATGGGAACTGTTGATCCAAATCCAAACAGCCGATCTCCAGCGACTGAACAATTCACTAATGCTAACCCAGCAAAAACTTCAGGCACAAAATGTCGAACTAGACAGGTTTGTATCGATCGCCGCCCACGATCTCAAGGCTCCCCTACGGGCAATTTCCAACCTCTCAGAATGGATCGAAGAAGATCTCCAGGAACAGATTCCAGGCGAAAATTCCCAGCTCAAACTACTCCGCCAGCGGGTAAAGCGAATGGATGCCCTGATTGATGGGCTGCTGCGCTATTCACGGGCAGGTAGAGAAGAACTAGCCACCGAAACTGTCGATGTTGTCGAAGTTCTAGCTGAGACGATCGATTCCCTCTCGCCACCAGATGATTTTGTGATTCAAGTTATCAGTTCAATGCCCATTTTGGACACCAAAAGACTATTATTAACTCAGGTTTTTGCTAACTTAATTAGTAATGCAATCAAACATCACGATCGTTCTAATGGTCAGATGGAAGTTGCGGCTGAAGACTTGGGCGATCGCTACTGTTTCTCGATCGCCGATGATGGTCCAGGTATCCCCGCAGGTGAAAGTCGAAATCGGATTTTTGAGATTTTTCAAACGCTCAATTCACCCACAGATTCGACCGAAAATACCGGAATTGGGTTAGCCCTGGTTAAAAAGATCGTCGAAGGCGAAGGTGGTCAAATTTGGCTGGATGATGAATATAAACTAGGGTGTAAATTCTGCTTTACGTGGCTGAAAACATCAATTAATATCAACCCCGCCCCTACGAAATCTTGAATTTATGGTTATTAATGTTTGAAAAATCCAAACTATTAACTTATTGGTCGCGAATATCCCTCTCCTATCGGGGAGCCGCGATCGTCACAATTCCCGCCCTCTGCTTACTCGCAACGATGGGAGCTTGGCTGTGGTCGCGGGGTGAGAGCAATGCCATGAGAATCAAAGTTGCCATTAGTCAGGAGCGAATTGCCAATACTAAAGAGCTGCTGGTAGTTATGCTTAATGCCGAAACTGGGGTGCGGGGATATCTAGTTGCTGGGGATCCTGAATTTTTAGAACGTCATCAAATTGCTCAGAAAACGATGCCGATCGCCCTCTCCAAACTCCAGCAATCGATTGGCAACAATTCCAAACAATTAGCGCAATTAGATTCAATTCGATCGCAAATTCTCTCGATCCAAAAACTGCTGATAAAGGTACAATCTGTTGATACTGTTGTCGATAAATCACGATTGCTCAAGCAAGGTAAGCGCGAAATGGACATTCTGCGCCAAGCAATTGATACCGCGCAAGCAAATGAACAAGTAGCTCTCAATCGTAAAAATACAAACCTCAACGATCTGCAAATTTTAATTCACTCGCTCCAACTGCTATTTACCGTCACGGGCATCATGTCTACCGTCGGCGGTATTTATCTATTTCAACTACTAGAACAAGAACTGCGCCAGCGGGAAGCCCAAATCCAAACTCGCGATAGCACGATCGATACCCTGACTACGGATATTATCGACGGGATTGTGATTTTAGATCGATCGGGTCAAATTGAAACTGTTAATCCAGCCCTGATTGAGATGTTTGGTTACACCGCCATCGACCTCCTCAAATGCCCCATGATGCGGCTATTTGCCAGTGTAATCACGCCCCACTCTCAACCCCTAGCAGAACTAGTCACTTGGCTCAACCACCAGCCCAAATTGGGGCGAATTTGGCAGCTTACTGCCTATCGTCAGGATGGAACTAGTTTTCCAATTGAACTTTCCCTGAGTGAAATTCAGGAAGAACACCAGACCATCGCCATCGTCAGGGATGTGTCCGCCCAAACCAATTTGACCAAACAGCTCCAAACCCAGCTTAAAGCCGTCGAGCAGCTCAATTCTGCCCTGATTGGCACCAATTTCAACCTCGAAACCCGCAACCAAGAACTGGCCGAATTTGCCTACGCCACCGCCCACGATCTCAAGACTCCCCTGCGGGGAATTGCCACCCTCTCCGAGTGGATCGAAGAAGAAGTCCAGCCCTACTCCTCACCGGAACTCGATCTCAATATCCAGCTCTTGCGTCAGCGCACCTATCGCCTCAACCACCTGATTGATGGACTGTGGGAATACGCCAATTTGGGACAGACTCCCATTCCCCCAGAACCAGTCGAGCTTGCTACTTTATTCCGAGAAATCCAAGCAAATTTTCCCCTTCCACCCAATTTCAATCTGGAAATTGAGCCTACAGATCTAGAGCTGATTACTTGTAAACCGCACCTGCGGAAAACGATCGAAGAACTGTTAGAAAATGCCGTCAAACACCATGAGCTGTCCCTGGAACATCTATCAGAGGGCGGTAAGATTGAAATCTCGGCGCAGTTGGATGGAGCGCAAATCGAATTTGTAATTACTGATAATGGCCCTGGCATCGAAATCGAGCACCGTCAGCGCGTGTTTCGGCTATTTGAAACCCTTCAGCCACGGGATGTCCAGGAGAATACCGGAATCGGACTAGCGATCGCCAAAAAACTTGTCGATCGAGTTGGTGGTAAAATTTGGCTGAAAAATCCAGCATCAGGTAAAGGTTTAGCCGTTCACTTTACCTGGCCACAATTTCCACTACTGTAAAAATAGGCGTTGCTGAATTTGGGCAATATCTACGCACCATTCCCAAATTCAGCAACGCCTAAAAATATTTGAAGTTGCTAATTAATGTGTCTGAAATTTTTGAAGATGACGATTGGGCAAAGCCCTGACTGACCGGAAGGCGGGGCGCAAGTCCCCGCTTTAGCTAATCAATCTGCTTGGAGATTGGAGGCGTAAAAATGGGGATCTTCAACCTTAGCCCTGTAAAAGCTACCAGCTAGATTTGACTACGCCAGGTAGCAAACCTTGGTGTGCCCATTCACGTAGAACGTTACGGGATAGACCAAAATCACGGTAATATCCACGGGGACGACCAGTTACCCAGCAACGGTTGTGCAAGCGAGTAGCCGCACTATTGCGGGGCAATTGTTGGATTTTGCGGTGAATTGCAAATCTAATTTGAGGTGTAGCCGCTGTTTTAAACTCTTCGAGTAGAGCTGCGCGTTTGTCAGCAAACTTTGCAACGACTTTCTCGCGCTTTTTTTGCCGCTCGATCATGCTTTTCTTCGCCATCTGGATCCTTTCTCTATATTACATCAAACCTGAGCCGCTCTTGTGAAGCTACGCGACCACTAGTCAAACGCCTTACAAGAGTGTCAAACACTCAATTATACAGCATATTTGGGTGTTTTGGATCGGGATATCTGTGAAGGCAGCGATTCAAAATTCAAATATCCCGTAGGGGCAGGTTCATGCTAACAATACTCGCAACCCACCATTAATTAACGAACAAAACCTGCCCAACCCCACCAGAAACAATCGATTATGCACGAATAATCGTTGGCGAAGCCTTTTTGCTAAGGCAAACGCTACGCGAACGGAACGAAAATCGTTTCTAGGGGGGTTGGGCAGGTTTTGTTGATACTTATCGTTGCAAATCCAGACTTACTAGCATGAACCTGCCCCTACAGTTCAAAAACAGACGATCGAATCTCGATCGCCTGCATCTAAACTAAATTAAAATTGGGGCTACATCATGCCCATGCCGCCCATGCCGCCCATGCCGCCCATACCGCCCATACCGCCCATGCCACCCATGTCCGGTGCCGCAGACTTCGGTTCGGGCTTCTCGACGACGAGAGCCTCGGTGGTGATGACTAAACCAGCGATTGAGACAGCATTCTGTAAGGAAGAGCGAACTACTTTCGCAGGATCGACAATTCCGGCTGCAAGTAAGTCCTCGAATACCCCAGTAGCCGCGTTGTAGCCGATATTATCAGCAGCCGCGCGGACTTGTTCAACGACGACGGAGCCTTCGACACCTGCATTGTTAGCGATTTGACGCAGTGGTGCTTCAAGTGCTTTGGCAATAATATCTGCACCGATTTTTTCTTCGACATCGGCGAGGGTAGCTTTGAAACCAGCAATTTTGCTAGAGAGATGGATCAATGTGGTACCACCACCAGCGACAATTCCTTCTTCGACAGCGGCTTTGGTGGCATTGAGCGCGTCTTCGATCCGCAGCTTGCGATCTTTGAGTTCGGTTTCAGTGGCGGCACCGACTTTGATTACCGCAATCCCGCCAGCGAGTTTGGCAATTCGCTCTTGCAGCTTTTCGGTATCGTAGTCAGAATCGGTATCGGCTAGCTGCTGCTTGAGTTGGGCGATCCGTTTTTGGAGATCGGCACTATTCCCACTGTTGGCAACGATGGTAGTATTTTCTTTATCGATCGTGATTTTAGTTGCGGTACCCATCATTTCGAGGGTAGCTGTATCTAGACTCAAGCCGATTTCTTCAGAGATAACTTGTCCCCCAGTGAGGATGGCGATATCTTGGAGCATGGCTTTGCGTCGATCGCCAAAACTTGGCGACTTAATCGCTGCTACACTCAGGACACCGCGTGATTTGTTCACTACCAGGGTAGCTAGAGCCTCACCTTCGATATCTTCAGCAATGATTAACAATGGTTTACCCGCGCGGGCAACTTTCTCCAGTACTGGTACTAAATCCTGAATCGAGCCAATCTTTTTGTCAACGATCAAAATCAGCGCGTCATCAAACTCAACTACCATCCGTTCCTGATCCGTTACCAGGTAAGGTGAGAGATAACCTCGATCGATCTGCATCCCTTCAACTACTTCGAGTTCGGTTGTCAGAGACTTGGACTCTTCAACAGTGATCACACCATCTTTGGTGACTCTTTCCATCGCGGCGAAAATCATCTCGCCAACTTCCACATCGTTACCAGCCGAAACGCAGGCAACTTGAGCGATGCCTTTACCTTCAACAGGTTTAGCTAGTTTAGCAATCTCAGCTACCAGCATTGTCACCGTCTTGTCCATGCCGCGCTTAATCCCAATTGGATTGCTACCTGCGGAGACATTTTTCAATCCTTCGTGGATCATTTCTTGAGCGAGGACAGTAGCAGTAGTCGTGCCATCTCCAGCCAAATCCTTAGTTTTGGCAGCTACTTCCTGAATCAATTTCGCCCCAGCATTTTCCAAAGGATCGGATAATTCAATTTCTTTGGCAACGGTAATCCCGTCATTGACGATCTGCGGTGCGCCAAATTTCTTTTCTAGCAGGACGTTGCGTCCTTTTGGCCCCAAGGTAATCTTGACTGCATCAGCCAAGGCATTCACACCCCGTTCCAGCGCACGACGGGACTCTTCGTTAAACGCTATAATTTTTGCCATATTAATATATTTCTAATCATCTCTTCCAAAATTTAGCACTCTATGAGCGGGAGTGCTAAACGGATGCCGATCGATCTGTGTGCGGTTTCCCGAACTTTTTGGGGTTAACTCTGCTCTACACCAGTTAAGAAGGGTAAGATCGCACCATGTAATTCACGCGAATATTCCTCGTGCAGTCCTAGCGTTCCAGGCAGGATACAGCTAGTCATGCTACTAACTTCAGAAAATGCGACCATCTCGGCTTTAGATTTGGGTGGACTACTTGCACCGATCGCTACAAATACAGGTATCGTTAATGATTGAAGCTGGGTAATAGCGGTGGCTCGATCGAGATAAGGATCTAGTCCGCCAGTGACAAAAGCAGCCGCCCCGAATCTGGCTCCGGGCTGTTGGGTGATCTGACGTTTTTGCTGCAATACCTCAGGAGTGAGAGTGTTGGCATCAGCATAAACATGTCGTCGATACATGAATGCCAGGAAGCTGGGAGTAGTATTTAATTGGTACAAAAATTGACCGAGAATTGGTGTCCGAATTAGTTCGCGGACTGCTTTGAGCCAGGGCTTCTGACCCCCCGCCATCGTTGGTAATGGCCCCCTCCATGTCGGTGCCACCAGAACTAACTTAGCGACACTGTTTGGCACTGTGGCGGCGAAATTTAAGGCATATCCAGCCCCATGTCCAGCCGCAATAATTGTCACTGGTGCGCTTGCATAAATATCGCGGACAAAATCCTCAACAAACTGGCGATATAGTGGTGGGGAATAGTCTAATTTCGATCGATCGGAATCACCAAACCCAGGAAAGTCAACGGTAGTCACTTGAAATTCGGAAGATAGTAACTGGGCTAGTCCAGACATCTCACTCCGACTCGAAACTGTGCTAAAAGAAGGCAGGAGTAAAATTGGCGTGCCGTTACCGCTAGTTTCATAGGCAACGGTTAATACCTGCCCTTGCCAGTTCCATTGATATTTAGAAATGGTAGATTCGTTGGCGGTAGTCCTACCGTAGGTAGTCGCAGCAGGTTTATTACTAGTAGAGTTAGACATCTAAATCACCTCGAAAATTATCTGTCAATATCTGACTGTCTTGATTTTAGGCAATTTCGGTTCAATTTAGATCTACCAGTGTCACCGCCGAATCCTAAAGTATGCTGACATTCGATCGCGTATAATTGTAATCGCGCCGATTGACTTCGTTTACGAAGTAATGCGTTCACAGATCGATTGACATTGAACTCTCTCCAAGACAAATATTTCTCCTAAAGCCTACCCATCTTATTCCCTATCCCCGAAACTATGACCTCTGCAACCCGAAGCTATCACATCACTACTTTTGGCTGTCAGATGAACAAGGCTGATTCTGAACGGATGGGCGGGATCCTCGAAGATATGGGATTTGAATGGACAGACGATCCGTTCACCTCAGATTTAGTACTCTACAATACCTGTACCATCCGCGACTTAGCAGAGCAAAAAGTCTACTCCTACCTGGGCAAACAAACCCGTCGCAAAAAAGAAAATCCCGATCTGATCCTGATTATGGCTGGCTGTGTCGCCCAGCAGGAAGGAGAAGCCTTGCTCCGCCGAATTCCCGAACTCGATATCATTATGGGGCCACAGCACGCCAATCGCCTGGAAGACCTGCTTCAGCAAGTATTTGCTGGGGCACAGGTAGTCGCCACCGAGCCGATTCACATCATCGAAGACATTACCAAGCCCCGTCGCGACAGTAGCGTCACTGCTTGGGTAAACGTGATCTATGGCTGTAATGAACGCTGTACCTATTGCGTGGTGCCAAACGTGCGCGGAGTCGAGCAGTCTCGCACACCTGAAGCCATTCGCACCGAAATCAAGGACTTGGCACGTCAAGGCTACAAGGAAATCACCCTCCTCGGTCAAAATATCGACGCTTATGGGCGAGATCTACCTGGCTCTACTGCCGAAGGTCGCCACTTGAATACCCTCACAGATTTACTCTACTATGTTCATGATATTGAAGGGATCGATCGGATTCGGTTTGCCACCAGTCATCCGCGCTACTTTACCGAGCGACTAATCAAAGCCTGTCACGAATTGCCCAAAGTGTGCGAACACTTCCACATTCCCTTCCAGTCAGGGGATAACGATATTCTCAAAGCGATGTCACGGGGCTACACCCACGAGAAGTATCGGCGAATTATCGATAGTATCCGTCAGTATATGCCCGATGCGTCAGTTAGTGCTGATGCGATCGTCGGATTCCCAGGTGAAACCGAGGAGCAATTTGAGCGTACCCTCAGCCTCATCTCCGATATCGGCTTTGATATGGTGAATACAGCCGCCTATTCCCCCCGCCCAAATACTCCTGCTGCGGTATGGACAAATCAAGTCACTGAAGACATCAAGCTCGACAGACTCCAACGGATCAATCACCTCGTCTCCCAAACTGCGATCGAGCGATCTGGACGGTATCTCGATCGAGTAGAATCTGTCCTAGTGGAAGAATCCAACGCCAAAAATCCCGATCAAGTCCTGGGCAGAACTGGCGGTAATCGCCTGACATTTTTCAATGGCGACATCGCAGAACTCCGTGGCAAAGTCGTTCCTGTCAAGATCAGTGCAGTCCGTGCATTCAGCCTCACAGGTGAGATGGTGACTAAACTTGAATAATAGCGTTTGGGTCGATATATTCTAGTATTAAAGGCAAAGTATAATGCAAGTTACCTTTGAGTTACCAGATGAAGTTGTTAGTCAGCTTCAACCCTTTGAAGATAAACTGCCCCAAATCTTAGAATTGGGGCTAAGAGAGCTGCAATCGATCTCCCAAGCAGGATTTTCGGGAATGTCTGAAGTTCTAGAATTTCTCGCGAGTCTTCCTTCTAATGAAGCTATTATTGCCCTGCGACCTTCGGAGTCTCTGCAAGCTCAAATTAGCAGTTTACTAGAAAAAAACAGTACAATTGGCTTAACCCCTGCAGAAGAACAGTTGTGGCAAGGGTATCAATATCTCGAACATATTGTCAGAATGGCGAAGGCTAGAGCTTTCTTGAAAATCAAGGAATCCCGCGCTGCATGAGCAAAACTTACATTCCAGTTGCGTTGCGAAGACAGGTAGAGGAACGCGCTTATAATCGTTGTGAATATTGTCTAATGCCCGATTTTGCTACTTTTGCATCTCATGAGATTGACCACATTATTGCCGAAAAACACGGTGGACAAACTGAATCAGAGAATTTAGCTCTATCTTGTACTTTGTGCAATAAATATAAAGGTAGCGACCTTGCTTCGATCGATCCAGACACAGAAAAAATCGTACCTTTATATCATCCTCGCCAAAATCTCTGGCACGAACATTTTCGATTGAGTGGGGCTGAGTTTATGCCTTTAACGGCGATTGGTCGGGTTACAATTAGGTTGCTACAATTAAACCGTCTCAATCGAGTTGAAGAGCGTCAGTTATTATTGGATGCTGAGATAATTGAATTGTAAAAAAACGATCGAGCGATCTGGACGATATCTCGATCGAGTAGAATCTGTCCTAGTAGAAGAATCAAACGCCAAAAATCCCGATCAAGTCCTCGGCAGAACAGGTGGCAATCGCCTGACATTTTTCAATGGCGACATCGCAGAACTCCGTGGCAAAGTCGTTCCTGTCAAGATCAGTGCAGTCCGTGCATTCAGCCTCACAGGTGAGATGGTGACAACGCTCGAATAATCTTGGTGAGCTGAAATTTGTTGCGCGAACCTATAGTGATGGTCAATTTCCTAGACGGTTCGCGATCGCATTGCCTGTAAAGGTTTGAGCTATTTTTACCTGGTATGTGAATCTATCTACAGATATGAGGAATAATAGGATCGCGGAGATTATTATTGAATTTGTTGGTATCAGCAGGTTTGAAATGTCCGTTATTGCATCCAGTCTTCGGGCTGGATGAGGATT
Organism: Chamaesiphon sp. OTE_75_metabat_95; assembly: GCA_031387665.1. GTDB lineage: Bacteria > Cyanobacteriota > Cyanobacteriia > Cyanobacteriales > Chamaesiphonaceae > Chamaesiphon. Next base: position 33,814 of record JANNDL010000011.1, read on the forward strand.
GGAACTAGACAACCATCCATCAGCAATTGAATGCAGTCAGCCAAGAGACTAGATCGAGATTGGGACTGGGAGAGTAGTTCGTTTCGTGGAATCGGGTACTCTAGAGAGACAGTGTATTTACCCAAGCATCAATGCTAAATCTTAAAAATATTCTCTCCGTTTTACTGCTGTTTGTGCCAATTTCGATCGCTGGACACTTTCTGGGATGGAGTGACCAAGTTGTATTTATCACCTCCGCTCTAGCCATCGTCCCCCTAGCCGCCTGGATGGGGACAGCCACCGAAGAAATCGCCGTAGTCATGGGGCCTGCGCTAGGCGGCTTATTAAATGCCACTTTTGGCAATGCGACCGAATTGATCATCGCGCTCGTCGCCCTCAATGCTGGATTAGTTGATGTCGTCAAAGCTAGTTTGACAGGTTCGATTATTGGTAACTTGTTGCTGGTCATGGGTTTTTCGATGTTGCTCGGTGGTTTAAAATTCAAGGAGCAAACATTTCAACCTGTGGTAGCACGAGTAAGTGCATCAAGCTTGAACCTCGCGGTCATCGCGCTCTTGTTGCCAACAGCAGTGGACTATACTTCTACAGGGATTGATAGCGATGCAATTCAGAAACTATCAGTAGCAGTCTCGATCGTGCTAATCATTGTCTATGGTTTGACACTAGTATTTTCGATGAAAACCCATACTTATTTGTATGATGATGATGGTTTAGCGGCGATGGATCCAGAAGAATTGGCAGCAGCAAATCTGGCTGGAGATGATGACCACGGCAAGGTTAATTTACCGTTGTGGATTGCGGTATTACTCGGCTGTACTTTATTAGTTGCCGTCGAATCAGAATTTCTGGTTTCTACTTTAGAAGTTGCTACTAAAGAGTTGGGTTTAACCGCCTTATTTACAGGTGTAATTCTGGTGCCGATCGTTGGTAATGCGGCTGAACATGCCACTGCGGTGACAGTTGCGATGAAGGATAAAATGGATTTATCCGTTTCAGTTGCCCTGGGTTCGAGCTTACAAATTGCTCTATTTGTTGCACCAGTTTTAGTTTTAGCTGGCTATATTATGGGCAAACCAATGGATTTGAATTTCAATCCATTTGAATTGGTAGCCGTAGCCGTATCGGTCTTGATTGCCAATTCGATTAGTTCGGATGGTAGGTCAAATTGGCTCGAAGGCAGTCTGCTACTTGCCGCTTATGTTGTATTAGGTTTCGCTTTCTACTTCCATCCCGTAATTGAGGGAATTGGCTAAATTAATTAATAATTAATAATTATTTAATTATTAATCGATCGCCTAATTGAGATCTTAATTATGCCCACAACTCTGACACCCGAAGCTTTACATAAATGCTTCGGGTGTTTTAGCTAAATCAAAGTGCAACGTCCCAATCTCTACAAGAATTATTACAGCCTGTGAACCTAGAATCTCGATCGACTTAAAATAGACAGTAGTGGCAAGTTGCATTGCAGCCATCAATAGTCCCCAACAGCAGCGCAAGTTGGGTTCGGATCGTCAATTATTTATATTTAATCTCAATGGGAAAACCAACAGGCTTTATCGAATACCTGCGCGAAGTCGAAGGCGAAATCTCACCAGTCGATCGAATCCAGAACTGGGACGAGTTTCATCTGCCCTTGCCCGACCAAACTCTCCGCAATCAGGGAGCTAGGTGTATGGATTGCGGCACCCCATTTTGTCATACGGGGAGTATGGTGGCAGGCATGGCGAGTGGCTGTCCGATTGGCAACCTGATTCCTGAATGGAACGACCTGGTGTATCGGGGACTCTGGCGCGAAGCTCTAGATAGACTGCACAAAACTAATAACTTCCCTGAATTCACGGGTCGAGTTTGCCCTGCACCCTGCGAGGGATCTTGTGTCTTGGGCATCCACAAGTCCGCAGTGACGATCAAAAGCATCGAACACTCGATCGTTGATAAAGGCTGGGAAGAGGGCTGGATCGTCCCCCAGCCCCCCGCAAAACGCACGGGTAAGAAAATCGCGATCGTGGGTTCTGGTCCTGCTGGACTCTGTGCCGCAGCGCAGCTAAATCAGGCGGGACACTGGGTCACAGTCCTCGAACGTGCCGATAGACCAGGTGGACTGCTGATGTATGGCATCCCAAATATGAAGCTGGAGAAAGAACAAATTGTTCTTCGCCGAATCAAACTGCTCGAAGCTGAAGGAATCACCTTCACCTGCAATGTCGAAGTTGGCAAAGACCTCTCCACCGCCGACTTGTTAAAAGATTACGATGCTGTCGTCCTCTGTACTGGCGCGACGAAACCACGGGACTTATCGATCGAAGGTCGCGATCTCAAGGGGATCGACTTCGCAATGGATTTCCTCACCGCCAATACCCAAGCCGTCTTGGATGGCAAAGAAAACGATCGATTTATCTCCGCCGCAGGTAAGGATGTAATCATCATCGGTGGTGGTGATACAGGCACCGATTGCGTCGGCACCTCCATCCGCCACAGTTGCAATAGCGTCGAGCAACTAGAAATCATGCCCACCCCACCACTCAAACGTGCTGCCGACAATCCTTGGCCCGAATGGCCAAAAGTCTACAAAATGGACTACGGGCAAGAAGAAGCCGCTGCTAAATTTGGCGCAGATCCTCGCGCCTATCTGACCACTGCGACTAAATTTGAAGGTGACGCAGATGGCAATGTCACCGCCGTTCACACGGTGCAAGTTCAGTGGGAACGCAACGAACAGGGCCAGTTTGCCCTCAAGCATGTGCCTGGAACTGAGAAGGTCAATCCGGCACAGTTGGTACTGCTGGCAATGGGTTTCCTCGGTCCCGAACAGCCATTGCTAGCTGCTCTCGGCATTGAATGCAATCAGCGCGGCAATATTCAAGCCGAACACGAACAATACACCACCAATATTCCTGGAGTTTTTGCCGCTGGCGATTGCCGTCGGGGTCAAAGTCTGGTGGTTTGGGCGGTCAATGAAGGTCGTGGTGTCGCCCGTGAATGCGATCTATTCCTAATGGGCAGCACCGATCTCCCATAGGTATTGGTGGGGTGAAAAACCCGACTTTTTGGAAAAGTCTGGTTTTTGAGAGCACTAAAAACTAAAGACTAATTCATACATTGAGGTAAATTATGACCCAAAGCTTACTGCAAACTGTATACAATAATCTCGAACAGATTGATCGAGTTGACTCAACTACCAGTGCCATCTACCGCCAATCAGCACAGGAAGTATTAGCCGATCCTGAAATTAGTCTAGAATGGCGCAAAGCCATATCCGACAGGCTTAATCGAGTCAATCACGAGCTAACTGTTCATGCTCATGTCGATGATGACAGTTATTAGGTGATTCCCAGGAATAAATATACCCTGGGTTCTGGTTTCGGCTCCGCTCAACCACCGATGGTTGAGCGGAGTCGAAACCAAAACCCGTCTAAAATTGGGTATATTATTTATCGGGAATCACCTTAATTGATAGTTATTAGTAGATCTGTAGGTTGGGTTGAAGAATGAAACCCAGCACACTTCACCATCAGGTGCCTAAAGCCTAATACCTAAAGCCTGATAAATATCCTGGGAAACTTGAGCTTTCAAAGATTTTCCCAGGCGATTTTTTTTCTGTGCTAGCTGCAAGCATTCGGCGGTTGGGCAGAGATAAACAGAGCGTCCTTGGCGGAAAGTATCGCCGAGATCGATCTCAATTTGATTGGACGGGTGGCATCTGACCACCCGCCAAAATTCACTCCTCAGCGCAACCTTGCGACAACTCACACACCGCCGAAAATCTTTAGTCACGTTTATGTCTTGATGATCTGAATGTTCTAACTGTATTGCACTATCTCTATTCTCACAAGAATCCAGTACTCGACGGCAAAAGTAAGGATCTCATTTATTTCATCCCCCATCCCCCCATCTCCCCAAAATAGTAACTAGATCGAGTTACTGTTACCTTAAAATAGAGATCGGTTAAATTTGGCTTCAACATACAGTGACGCGAAAATCTCTAGCAATCGCTACTCCCGTCGGCAGCTTCAAAGGAGCTTTTGCTCATGGTGTTTTGACTGCATTAGAAGATGCAGGTATCGTAGCTGATGCCTATGCCGCTGCATCTTCTTCAGTAATTCCGACTAGTTGGGCAGCGATCGGTCGAGCTAGCAATCTAGGGGTAGACTATTGGTTAGCAGGGTTGTCAGCATTGCAGGATCCGGCTCAAAATATGAGTAAGGTAGTACAGCGAGGAATTCGTGTCTTTAGTCAGCAGTTGCGACAACACTTATACCAGCCACAGACTCCCACGCTCTACATTGCCACTAACGCCGTAATCGATCCTACAGCCGCAGCTCAAACCCAAACTCCCCTTGCTCAAGATTTAGGGAAAAGGTTACTTCGCGCTTCGGTGCAAAAGGATCGCAGTTGGGTAGATGATAATTTGCGCTTCACCTTATTTAGCACCCATCACCCTGAACCGCACCAGCGCATTACCCCAAACAACTTTCCGGCTGTCGCTTATGCTTCTTCCCGAATTATGCACGCCTGGGAAATTCCAGCTTGGATTGATGGTAAACCCTATGTTGATGCCGCTTATACTTGTCTATGTCCAGCACTGGCGATGGTATCAGCAGGATATCAGGAAACGATCGCCATTGCCAATGAGCCAGGAACCATGTACCAAGATATGTTCCACATTGAGTCAGTTCCTACTCACAGTCACGGTGTACCCATTCACATCATCCGTCCCGATGTCCATCTCAAAGAATTGGGTGTAGACTTTACCAAAGCGACTCCAGATGGCTTGGTAGCAGTGTATCGTCATGGCAGAGATAAGGGGGCAGAATTTATCAGCAACTGGAAGTAAAAATAGGTTTTATATAGCGATCCTATTTGATTCACTGCGGAAAATATCGATCTGTAGGGGCAGTGCTTCATGCCTGCCCTCTAGGGACTAAGCTTCTCAACTAGGATGGCTATAGCTATTGTCGGAATGAGAAATCACACTAATGATCGTTAGCTTAGATCTAGCACTATTCACTATCCACTATCCACTATCCACTATTCACTAATGAACCCAGTTGTCCTCACATTAATTGAAGTCCTAGTCGTAATTGGTGGATCGCGATTAGTGGGTTGGCTATTTAGATCGATCGGTCAACCTTTAGTAATCGGTGAAATTGTTGCTGGTATTGCTTTAGGACCATCATTATTAGGCTGGCTAGCTCCAGATTTAGCAGGAGCATTATTTCCCCAGTCTGCGATTCCATTCTTGAATGTATTATCGCAGATTGGATTAATATTTTTCATGTTTCTAATCGGGTTGGAATTAGATCCAAAATACTTACAGGGCAATCTTAAGACAGCAATTGTGACCTCTGGAGTTAGTATTATTGTCCCATTTTCACTGGCTGGAATCTTATCACTATTAATTTATCCAATCTTGTCTAATAATAGTGTTTCTTTTACAGCATTCGCTTTATTTCTAGGTGCGGCGATGTCGATTACGGCATTTCCAGTTCTAGCTAGAATCATCACTGAAAATAATCTTCAGAATACTCGATTGGGAACGCTGGCACTGACTTGTGCGGCTGTAGATGATGTAACGGCTTGGTGTTTATTAGCTCTGGCAATTGCCGTTACTAGAACCAATAGTATGGCTGGAGCTGTGCCGATCGTTATTTATTCCGCGCTCTACATTGGGGCAATGTTGACCGTGGGCAGGTGGTTATTAAAGATTTTGTCTACTTATTACGATCGAGCTGGCAAGCTGTCACAGTTGATGCTGGCAGGGATCTACATGGCGGTGGTATTGTCGGCACTGATTACAGAAGCGATCGGAATTCACCTGATTTTTGGGGCGTTTCTCCTCGGTGCTGCGATGCCCAAGAATCCGCGAATGGTCAGGGAAATTGCCCAGAAGACGGAAGATTTTGTCTTGATATTTCTGCTGCCAGTTTTCTTTGCTTATAGTGGGCTAAAGACTCAAGTTGGCTTATTAAATAGTCCTGAACTCTGGGTATTGTGTGCGGCAGTTTTGGGAGTAGCAATTGTTGGTAAATATGTTGGTACTTACTACGCAGCGCGGAGTTGTCAGATCGGTAAACAGGAAGCTTCTGCCCTGGGTTGGTTGATGAATACGCGGGGATTAACAGAATTAATCGTTTTAAATATCGGTTTGGAGCTAGGAGTAGTTTCACCAATTCTATTCACGATGCTGGTGATTATGGCGTTGGTGACTACCTTTATGACTTCACCACTATTGGAATGGACGTATCCGAAGAAGTCAATCCGGCTGCATAGCCAAGCGAATCCTACTCAAGGGTTTGAAAACTCTCCAGGAAGCGTTAATTTAGCCTTACAATCTGCCACTGAAACAGCACAACTACCGATCCCAATTGGCTATCGAATTTTGGTACCAGTTGCCAATCCCAATACCCAAACAGGACTACTGCAACTAGCCGCATCGATCGCTCAAAACGATCGCCAGTCAGCTATAATCAATCCTCTAAGCCTCATTGAACTCGAAGAAGATTATTTATTTCAAAGTACACCTTTTGAGGCAAATCGGCTGATCGATCGCAGATTACAACAGTTAAATACCTTAATTAATACGCTGGAGCCGATCGAATCCAGAGCAATATTTCAACCGATCGTCCAAATCGGTTATGATGTAGCCCAGAAAACTGCGGTGATTGCTGCACTCGATCGAGCTAATCTAGTTCTATTGGGTTGGCATCGTCCAACTTTTACAAACAATCGATTAGGCGGTAGAGTCGCCCAGATGCTGGGTAATATTCCTACTGATATGGCGGTATTTATCAATCCTAATGATGATAGTTCAGTTAATAGATCCTATCAAACTTTGCTGGTGCCATATACTGGCAACGATCATGACGATCTAGCCATTGAAATTGCCATTAGAATGCTTTCAAACGATCGAGAGCGAAAATTAGAAATAGTGCAGGTAATTTCACCCGATCCAAAAGATGGTGAACTCAATGCCGAACTTGATAGTTTGATCGAAAGTTTACCAGCAGAAATAAGTGCTAGAATTACGATTTCCACAATTGAAGCAGTCGATCCAATTCCAAAAATTGCCGAGATTTCTCGTCATGTAGATCTAACGATTACCGGAATTGGGCGCACATGGGGACGTAGAAAACCGACTCTTGATCGCTATACCGATCGATTAGCTATTCAATGTGTTTCCTCGCTATTAATTGCCCGTCGTTATAGTCAATTTAGCTCTCACCTGAGCTTCATGCTCGAAAACAATCAGTAACTATACTTTGCACAGTGATAATTTGAGCTATTGTAGGGTGCGTTACCGCGTAGCGTAACGCACCAGCCTAAGCTTGGCTGCAAGCTTTGCCAGTGAAAAGTATATCCCAATTAATAATTAACAATGAATGTTTTTTCGCTTAAATCAGTTGGACTATACAGCCTAGCAATTGGGATCACTGTCGTATTTTTTCAGATTGTAACCAGCTATGGATCTGCTAACCTCAAAGCACCAGTTTCTGTTGAGGGCAATTATCTCCTAAATGGCCAAAAATTACCTGGTTGTCTCCAGGACAAAATACTTCTCCTCAAGCTGCAACAGTCGGGTATTTATCTCAATGCTAGCTTAATTAAGATCGATCGATTAGTAGGAGTAGATATGAATAACCTAGTAGAAAAATCTCTGTCTAATCAGCGAAATATTCAACCAACACTTACGGGTAAACTCGCTCAATCAACCTCCAGCTCACCCACTCAACAATTTAGCTTAAGTGGGTTATTGCCCATAGCCACCTGTGTCCAATCATCACCATTGAAAATATCTGGATCCTTAGGAGAAAAACTTACACCTAAGCACCCACGACAGTTACAAGGTCAAATTGCCATCGCCAACGAGACGAATATTTGGACACAACCAGTTGAGTTTACAGGCGCATCGATTCGCTCCGTTCAATCGGATCGATCGCACTGATTGTTCATAAATATTTACTTGCGTACTTTTTGGATCGGACTTGCCGAAGGTTCCATTAGGACGATTTTAAGCCGATTTGGATCGACTTTATAACTGTTGTCTTCCATGACACTTCTTTGGGCGTGCGGATCGAAAGAACGACTGAAGTTACTATTGATTTTTTCAGTGCGGATCTTGGCATCTTGCACTTCTGTCTTGAGATGTTGAACCTTACCATGCAGCGACCAGTTATAACCGATCGAGTTTACCAAAGTCACAATTCCAAATACTGACAAAGCTGAATAAGTGAATAATTTCACCCCTGCTTCGAGTCCCTGACGACGGTGAGCATAAGCAGGATTGACTTTTGCTCTCGATCTTTTTCGTGGGGACGATCCGATTTTGCGATTGCTCAGGGGATCGCCTTGAAGCCGATCTAATTGTTGTGATGCGGACGCTCTACGCCGCTGGATCGAATATTCTGGTGGCTCGAAAGAATGTTGTGCATTCATGAAGTTTAGTACACCCAATTGGAATTTTACCTATTATACAACGTTGCAGTACAAGGGGTTGGCGATGGGGTGACTGGGGGACTGGGGGAATATGAAATCTGAGACGTAGTTTTAATCACGTCCCAGATTGGCAGATAGACAAAAAAGATGATTCTAAAGCAACCACAAAGAGATAGGGCTACTTGAGATATCTGATTTATTTGCTCAATTCAGTTGATAGGCGTAGTGCCAAGAAACCAGGAATGAGCGCGATTGCCAAAGCAATAAATACTTGAGTATCAGACATGAGAGATTCCTCCAAACACAGGGATTTTACCTGTTCACAGTTTGCGATAATTTTGGCTAGGACTGGTGATAATGTAACAAAATAGTAAATATCTAAAATCTGACTGGAGATCCACTGATTGAAAAAATACTGGCAACGGGTCGCGATCGGGGTGTCAATTGGGAGTATGATTGCGCCTAGCTGGGCGTTGCCGACGGCGAGTTCGGTTGGGACGGCAGGAATTGATGCCTTGAGACTGCATCAGGCTCCATACAATCTTACAGGTAAAAAGATTGCGATCGGGCAGGTAGAAATCGGTCGTCCAGGGCTGTTTGGTTGGGATAAGGCTGCTCAAAACTTGAAATTCCAGCCCGAACAGGTTTTTTATCAAAACGGTGCCGCTAAAACTAACGATCAGGTGGAACAGCACGCGACGATGGTGGCGGCGGTGATGATTAGTCGCGATAAACGATTTCCTGGGGTTGCGCCAGATGCTCGACTGTATTCCACAGCGATGGGAAAAGTAGATCGGACTGGGCAGCCGGAAGAATGCCTCTCAACCCAGCATATCGCCCAACAGAATGGCGGAGATGTCCGCGCGATTAATCTCAGCTTTGGGGAGCCATTAGAGCGAGATCCGCGTCCAAATGCCAAGCTGGATGGCAATGCGTTGTTTACTCAATGTCTGGATTGGTCGGCGCGGGTGCATAATGTGACCTATGCAGTGGCGGGGAACCAAGGCAAGGGCGGAATTTCGATTCCAACGGACAACTATAACGGAATTAATGTTGCTTATTCAAACTTACGAGCGGGCACTTATAGCAAGTTAGATTTTTCTAATCTGAGTGAAACCCCGATTGGGACTGCGAAAAGAATTGAGGATCGAGAAGTAAATGTCGGCAATCGCAGATCGATCGGCATAGTGGCACCAGGCGGTAATCTGAAACTGTACAATCTAGCTGGCAAAGCTGTGCCAGCTCACGGCACTAGTTTTGCCGCACCTCATGTAACGGGCACTGTCGCCTTATTACAGGAATTCGGAGATCGACAATTGCGGAATCGAAGTCAGATGCCTGGAAATACTCGCTCTCTCTGGACGCTGAATACGCGCCGTCATGAGGTGATGAAGGCAGTGCTACTCAATTCTGCTGACAAAATTAAAGATACCGGAGATGGGCTGCGATTGGGGATGACGCGGACAATGCTAGCTAAAAATAATCGGGATTGGACAGAATCTATTTCGGCGCGAGATCCCCAGGTACCGCTAGATTATCAGTTGGGAGCAGGACAATTAAACGCTTTTCGAGCCTATCAACAGTTTAGTGCTGGAGAATATCAGCCTACGAGTCCAGTCCCATCGATCGGTTGGGACTATAATACCGTATCAAAAGGAGTATACCGAGATTATCAGATCGATCGACCCCTTGCCGAAAATAGTTGGGTATCGATCTCGCTCACTTGGGATCGATTAGTTGAATTACAAGATCGCAACCACAATCAGCAGTATGATATCGGAGAAACATTTGAAAATCGTGGTCTCAATCAGCTTACTCTCTATCTGATGCCTGCGGATGAAGATCGGATCGATCGCAGTTTATGGTCGTCAACTAGCTCTGTAGACAGCATTCAGCATATCTTCCACAAAGTTCGCGATCCAGGTAAGTACAAAATTCGCGTCTATTTTCGCCAAGCTATCAGCTCACCCACTCAGGCTTATGCCCTAGCTTGGTGGACAGTTTCAGGAAAATAGGGGGATGGTGTTGTAGATGGGAGTTGGGAGCGTGGGGGACTGGGGGCAAGAAATGATGTGTTAACTTGCGCCTCTCATTACTAGAGCGTATTTCTAGGACTTTCGGCACTTGCAAGATCGATCGATCACCTGAAATAATCAAGAAAATCTAACATTCCTCCCACACTCCCACACCCCCACCCCGCTCCCCGCTTCTAAAGAATTTTCAACAACATGATACTAAACAGCAAAAACTGGGGATTTTAGATCTATAGAGAAAAAACCATTAGCATTGCTACAGCCAGAGCTTATGACATTATTACCAGATCTTTCCCAGGAACCAACCCACCAACGCGATCTTGACGCACTATCTAGATTGGAAACATTTCTCTACCTCACGCCCGTCGTAGGACTATTACCTTCAATGTGGGCAATTTATCGGTGTCAACGGAACAAGCGACAATTGGCAGTATGTCGATTATCAGTCCTCCTCGCATTTAGCTGGCTGAGTATCTATCTAAGTTTGAATGTCGGTGCAGATTTATCAGGAGCATCCGCAGTGGGCTTACGATTATTATTCCTAAACAGTTTAGCTACCTCTGGCTACTTTATGGTTAGCGTATGGTTAATGGTGCTACTGTGGCAAAAGAAATCTTTGAGGTTGCCTGGATTTAGTGCTCTAGCAGAACGCACAATCCAGTAGTTGCGTGCCTATTTATACATATTAAAGATTTAAGTTAAGCTATAAACGCAATCATTCAAATCCCCCAATCCCTAATTTAAAACGTGAGTAAAGTGGACGCGAGAAAAGCTAACCAGCAACGTCGTAAATCGAACAGCCCCAATCCTCCTATGGTACGTCGTCAGTCAACAAAAAAACGCAAGGGTATTCCACTTTGGGTTTGGCTCGGCTGGGGGAGTGTTGCGACTGTTTCGGCTGCTGCGGTGGCTTTCGTGGCTGTTTCGTTCACGTCGGCACCGCTGCAGCAGCGAGTGCTTTCAGCCGCAGATGCAGCCTTCTTCAATCAAAATGGCAAAGATGCCTTCTCTCGCAGTCCGCTCCAAGTGCCTGAAGTTTCCAAGCCTGTAAATATCCTGTTGTTGGGCATCAAAACTAATTTATCTGATGTCAAAGCTAGTGATGGTAGCACTCGCAAGAAGACTGGTTATGATGCTGAGGTTGATTCATTAGATGGTCTATCTGATACGATCATGCTGTTGCGATTCGATCCTGAAACTAAACGGACGATCGTACTAGGAATTCCGCGTGATACTAGGATCGAACGCAACGAGCGGGGTGTGGAAAAAATCAATGCTGTAGATCAAGAAAGTGGTCCAGCGGCTGCGGCAAAAGAAGTTAGCAAGGTATTGGGTGGTGTGGCGATCGATCGCTATATTCGGGTCAATAATATGGGCGTAGCTAAACTTGTTGATGAGTTGGGTGGAGTCACCGTAACTGTTCCAAAAGATATAAAATATCAGGATGATTCCCAGCATTTTTATGTCAATCTTAAAGCTGGAAAACAACATCTTGACGGCATGAAATTACTGGGGTTATTGCGCTATCGCCATGATGCCAATGGTGATATCGGTCGGATGCAGCGTCAACAAATGGTCTTCAAAGCATTGCTAGAACAGTCGCTCAATCCGATGACGATGGCGCGAATTCCTCAACTATTTACAGTGCTAAAATCTCATATTGACACAAATCTTACTGTTGAAGAATTGCTAGCAATCGGTGGGTTCTCAATGCAGAATGGCAAGTCCAAAATGCAAATGCTGATGATGCCAGGTGATTACAATGGTGACGGTAAGAATGGTGTGACTAGCTACTGGTTGCCTGATGAGACAGGCATTCAAAATATGATGGCTCGTTATTTCGATCGCGGCACAATTTCACCAAGTGAGACTAAAGTAGCAAAACTCAAGATTAATATTCAAGATACTAGCCATTTTCCAGATGCAACTACCAGGCTAATTAAGCGACTAAATAAAGCAGGATATCAAAATGTTCATCTTGATAATCCACCGAAGATCAAGGAAGATTTGACAACTAGTCAATTTATTGCCCAAAAAGGTAATCCTGAAGTTGCTGAAGGCATATCGCAATTATTAGGCATTGGAGAAGTCAAAGTCGAGAATTCTGGTAATCTTTATTCTGATGTAACTATCAAACTTGGTCGTGATTGGATCCAGAAAGAAGAATCTTCCAAATCTGCAAGTCCGAAAATTCAGTAGGTAATTTAGTTGATAGTTGATAATTGATGATTATCAATTAATTTCTATGCGTCATAGTCCCTGGTATCCACATACTCAATCACAAACGGCACCAGACTCGATCGAAGTTAAATCTGCACAGGGATTATGGGAACAATTATCACCCTTGATGTGAATAGTTGCAAAAAAAGTGGGTATGTTAAGAATGTGGGAAGAGAAATCAGACACCATGCGATCTCGCATGGTGTCTTACTTTATCCACTTGGCAATGATCTCTGTCCGATCCCTGCCTACTACATTACTGAAAATCAACTAGACTAGATCTAGCACCATGTAAATCTAGTTGTAAAATATGTGACAGATCGATCGTAACGGCTGACTATCTGCCAAATGTTTCGGGTGGCGTTGAATAAAAATGAGAAGTACGTTAAGTTATGTATCTAAACATAACCGTGTAAGAATCTCATGAGCGATATTCAAGCGACTTTTACATCTACAGATCGCGCCTTCCATGTGGAAGGATATGAAAAAATAGAATTCAGTTTGCTCTACGTCAATGGAGCTTTCAACCCAGAGAATCCTGAAATTGCTGATAGTTATCGCCAATTTGGTCGCTGTTTGATGGTGGTAGACAAAACAGTGTACGGTCTATATGGTGAGCAGATTCAGGCTTATTTTATACATCACGCAATCGACTTATCCGTGTTCCAAGTTTCGATTAAGGAACCCGATAAGACGTTGACAACTTTCGAGAGTGTGATTGATGCTTTTGTTGACTTTGGACTAGTCCGCAAAGAGCCAGTCTTGGTTGTCGGTGGCGGATTGACTACCGACGTGGCTGGATTTGCTTGCTCAACATACCGCCGCAAGACTAACTACATCCGCGTACCAACTAGCTTGATTGGGTTGATTGATGCAAGTGTGGCGATTAAAGTTGCTGTCAATCACGGCAAGCTCAAGAACCGCCTGGGTGCATATCATGCTTCTCAAAAGGTGATCCTAGACTTTTCATTTTTAAAAACCCTGCCGATCGATCAAATTCGCAACGGCATGGCAGAATTGATCAAGATTGCGGTAGTTGGCAACAGAGAAATCTTTGAGATGCTAGAGAATCACGGTGAAGCCCTCCTTCAGAGCCACTTTGGTTATCTAAATGGCACCGTCGAGCTGCAAGAAGTAGCCCACAAGCTGACTTACAATGCGATTCAGTCGATGCTAGCACTGGAAGTACCCAACCTCCACGAGCTAGAACTCGATCGAGTAATCGCCTATGGACACACCTGGAGTCCCACCCTAGAGCTAACTCCAGAGATTCCGATGTTCCACGGACACAGTGTGGCGATCGACATGGCATTCTCAGCTACAATTGCTCAACAGCGCGGTTATATTACAGTAATCGATCGAGATCGGATTCTCGGACTGATGAGTCGATTAGGATTGGCGATCGATAGCCCGTATTTGACCCCAGAGCTACTGTGGAAGGCAACAACCTCGATTGCCCGCACCCGCGACGGACTACAGCGTGCAGCGGCTCCTTGCCCAATTGGAGACTGTTTTTTCATGAACGATCTGACACGGGAAGAGCTGGATGCAGCACTTGTGGTTCACCATGAAATTTGCCACAACTACCCCCGTAATGGTAACGGCGAGAATATGTATGTAGTTCTCGACCAAATGGCAACTCCCGAACCAGCAGGAGTATAGGCATGAGACCTGTAACACCCGTTGGAATTCTGGCGGCTAAACTCGAAAGTCTCGTCCAGCAATTGGCGCAAATCGAAAGTCCTAATCCAACCTTCAAAGCTGAACTCCAACAAGCCTACGAATTGGCAAATGGACTCGATCCCTACCTCGATCTCTGCACCACGCCAGAATCTCCAGCCTTAGCCGCATTAGTCAAGCGCACCCAAACAGAAGATTGGACACAACGATTTTCTGATGGTGCGACGGTGAAGCCTCTAGAGCAGGAAATGCTCTCTGGGCATGTGGAGGGGCAGTTTCTGCAATTCCTGATCCATCTGACAAAGGCAAAGCGAATCCTAGAAATCGGCATGTTCACAGGTTATTCAGCTTTAGCGATGGCTGAAGCTTTACCTGCTGATGGTGTTGTAGTTGCTTGCGAAGTGGATGCCTATGCGTCTGCATTTGCTCAGAAGTGTTTCGACGCATCGACGGCTGGGAGTAAAATCTCTGTGCGAGTTGCACCAGCACTGGAAACAATGCAGCAATTGGCTACCGCTGGTGAGGCGTTCGATCTAGTCTTTATCGATGCGGATAAGAGTGGGTATTTAGCCTATCTAGATCTGCTGCTGACTAGTAGCCTGCTTGCGCCTGGAGGTTCGATCTGCGTTGATAATACGTTGATGCAGGGACAGCCTTATTTGCCAGGGGTAAGTACGGAAAATGGCGATGCGATCGCTAAATTCAATCGTGCTGTATGTGAAGATCCGCGCGTAGAGCAGGTTCTGCTGCCATTGCGAGATGGGATTACACTGATTCGACGGGTGTAGCTCCGCTCCTTACCCACCTGGGGATCAATCCCCAGGCTAACGGTTCAAGTCTGTTAAAACAGACTGATAAGTTATTGATAGTCTGTTTTAACAGACTTAAACTACTAGCCCGCACTTTAGTAGCGGGTGGTGTCGGCGGAAATCCAAAAGGCATTGAACGGGAATCGTAAACAATCAGGTTATTTATAAACTTCTACCTATTTCAACGATTACCTCCGGTACGCTAGGCGAACGAACTCCAGACAGTTTTCACTGCAACATTAGTAAATTATGACAGAAACAATTTCAGTTGCAGTGATGCCATCTGAGCCAGAAACAATTGCTGGAAACACCTTCTTGATTAGACTGAAAACTCTAGCTACGCTTGCATTACTGTTATCAGTGCTACCTCTAAATCTAACATTAACAGCGATCGCACTAATCACTGCAACACTTACCAAACCATTCAAATTAAGATCGATAGCGGCTCATCCCCAAACCATCTTGATTAGTGGTGGTAAGATGACCAAAGCATTGCAATTGGCTCGATCGTTTCACAACGCTGGACATCGGGTTATATTAATTGAAACTAATAAATATTGGCTAACAGGACATCGTTATTCCTGGGCAATCGATCGGTTCTATACTGTACCAAATCCTCAGTCACCTGAGTATCCACAGGCTCTACTAGACATTGTTAAACGGGAAGGTGTTGATGTCTACGTTCCTGTCTGTAGCCCCGTCGCGAGTTATTATGATGCCACGGTTCAAACTGCACTTGCACCTTACTGTTCGGTAATGCACGTAGATGTAGACATGCTAGAAAGATTGGATGACAAATATCAATTTGCTACCGCTGCTCAAGCTTTAGGCTTACGGGTGCCAAAGTCTTATTTAATTACTAATCCTCAGCAAGTTATCGATTTTGATTTCACTGGTGAACAGCGCAAATATATTATTAAAAGCATTCCCTACGATTCAATTCGGCGACTGGATCTGACTAAATTACCTTGCGATACACCTGCTGAAACTGCGGCTTTTGTTAAGTCGTTACCGATATCAGAAAGTAAGCCGTGGATTATGCAGGAATATATTCCAGGGCAAGAATATTGTACTCATAGTACAGTGCGAGATGGTCATCTTCAGTTACATTGCTGCTGTGAATCGTCGGCATTTCAAGTAAATTATCAGCATGTAGATAGACCAGAAATCGAGGATTGGATCCGGACTTTTGCAGGTAGTTTAAAACTGACTGGACAAATTTCTCTCGATTTTATGCAAGCAGAAGATGATGGGGAAGTATATGCGATCGAATGCAATCCGCGCACCCATTCTGCCATTACGATGTTTTACAATCATCCCGATGTTGCCACTGCTTATCTGCAACTAGACGCGATCGAATCTACAGTTCAACCATTAGCATCTAGTCGTCCCACCTATTGGACTTATCACGAAATCTGGCGATTGTTAATTCACTTATACTCACCAAAGCTTACTTGGCAACAGTTACAAATTATCTTTCAGGGTAAAGATGCCATCCTTGATTGGCAAGATCCACTACCATTTTTAATGGTGCATCATTGGCAGATTCCATTGTTATTGTTAGGCAATTTACGCAATCCCAAACAATGGATTCGGATCGATTTTAATATCGGCAAACTCGTCGAGATTGGTGGGGATTAGTTCGTCAGCGGTTAAAACCGCTGCTCATGATGCAAAGTCCGCCTACGCGGACTAATAAATTATGGATGTTAATGAAGATCTAGCTGGTGGGCAGTGCCCACCCTAAGAATGCGATGCCTAAATTAAAAGTTTTACATTTAGTAGGATCGGCAGTCAGTGAATTTTACTGCGATTTATCTCGGCTGTATGCTCAAGATTGCCTGAAAAATACTGCCAATCCAGCATTGTATGAATTTCAGATTGCCTATGTCTCACCCGATCGAACCTGGAGGTTTCCGGTATCATTAGATCGAGCAGATATTAATGATGCTCCAGTATTATCGATCGCCGCAGCAATTCAAGTATTAATAGATCTAAACATCGACGTGATGGTACCGCAAATGTTTTGTGTACCTGGGATGACTCAATATCGTGCCCTATTTGACTTATTAAAGATCCCCTACGTGGGCAACACCGCCGATTTGATGGCACTGGTTGCCGACAAAGCCAAGACAAAAGCCGTCGTCGCAGCCGCTGGAGTAGTTGTGCCCACTGGCGAAGTGCTGCGGGCTGGCGATCGTCCGAGCATCAAGTTTCCACTAGTAATCAAGCCGATGAACGGGGATAACTCGATCGGTGTAACATTGGTCAAAGATCCTGCTGACTATGATGCAGCTCTCCAAGCAGCATTAACTCATGGCGATGAGGTGTTAGTCGAAACATTCATCGAACTAGGGCGAGAAGTCCGCTGTGGCATCATTGTTCGAGCTGGTGAACTAGTCTGTCTACCACTGGAAGAGTACGCCCTAGACCCCAATACCCGTCCGATCCGCAGCTATGCCGATAAGCTCAAGCAAAATGCTGCTGGTGACTTAGATTTTGCGGCAAAAGAGGCTACCCATTCATGGATTGTCGATCCTAGTGATCCGATTACTGAGCGGGTGTGGGCAATGGCGCGAGAATGCCATGTAGCTCTTGGCTGTCGTCATTACAGCCTCTTTGATTTTCGGATCGATCCACTGGGCAATCCTTACTTTCTGGAAGCGGGTTTATATTGCTCTTTTGCTGAAAGCAGTGTGCTTTCGGCAATGACTAAGGAGTCAGGGATTTCACTAGCTGAATTTTTTCAGAATATGTTGGCAGATGCTACGATTCGATCGAACATCTAGCTTAAATTCCGCACTTCAAATAAATCAGCGGTTAAAACCGCTGCTAGTAATGCAAAGTCCGCCTTCGCGGACTAAGAAATCCAGTTCGCGCAGGTCTGTTTAGATATGAGCCAAGTTTCAGACAAAAATAATGAAACGGGAAAGAAAAAATAAAATTATGACATTAACAAGAGATTTTAAAGAGACAGTTAATGTACGCATTCAAAGCGATTCTACATTTGCAACAGCTTTACTTGACGAAGCTATTTCCCTCTTTCTCAATGGAGAACCCGAAACAGCAAGATTAATTTTGAGAGATCTGATTGTTGCAAAGCAAGTATTATGAAATTTGACCTGATTATTTTTGATTGTGATGGTGTGCTGATTGATAGTGAAATTTTGTCCAATCGGGCAGAAGTTGAGCTACTCAAATCTTTTGGAATTGAATTTGAGCTAGGTGACTACATGGCTAAGTTTGTGGGCAAAAGTACCAAGGATGTCTTGAAAACGATTGAGGCATCGCACAATGTCAGCTTGCCAGCGGAATTTCGTAGACTGGCAGAGACGCAAATTTTTACGGCTTTCAAAACAGAACTCCAACCAATTTCAGGTATTTTTGAGTTAATTGATTCGATTGACACTGCCAAGTGTGTCGCATCTAGTAGTTCCCTCAGTCGTCTAGATATCACCCTGAAAATCACTGGACTTTTAGATAAATTTTCGCCGCATATTTTCAGTGCCGAGCAAGTCAGTCGCGGCAAGCCAGCACCCGATCTGTTTCTACTAGCTGCGAGTAAAATGGAAGCAGACCCAGATCGATGTATTGTCATTGAGGATAGTCCCTATGGTGTCAGAGCTGGCGTTCAGGCTGGGATGACCGTTTTAGGGTTTACGGGTGGCAGCCATATTCAACCTGGACATGGGGCAAGATTACTGGATGAAGGCGCGATCGATATTTGTTCAGATATGAGTCAAGTCTCAAATTGGTTGAATCGTAGTTCATTATCGTAGCTTAAACTGATAATGCGTAAAGTACATTGCTGGCAGAAAGTTGCTATTTTAGCAAGATTGACTCACTACGCAGCATCCAGACTAGCACACCCAAAACATTATCCACTGGCAAGAGTGGATAATCGGTGAGATCGATCGAGACCACTTTTTCAGTCAACTGTAAAAATCGCCACACTGTTCCACTCGTCACCACGCCATAAATTGTCTCTATGGCTTGTTTTTTACTGGTATTAAACCTCTGCGCCGCAACCATTTCCGCCAAACATTGTCCTAAAGCAGGTTTAAGATCTTCTTTTTTCGCCTCTACTAGCATCACCACTGGAGCTTTGATGTAGAGTTGTTCGGAAGATCGACTGACCAAAAAATCACAGAACCCATTCAGATCTGCCGCTACATCCACATTAAACTCTTCACCGGAAAACACCCCTACCTGTCCGTCCAGTTGACGTTTGACTTCTAGTAGGACTGGATTAATGATACCTTCAGATCGCGCCTTCTCACTGCCCACAGCCACCGCCCAAGGGACATTTTCCATCAGGATCTCTCGCAATAGAGGCGTTGGTACTACTGGATCAATTGCGGCAAATAGGTTGGATTCTTCTCTTACGGTAAGTTCAAAATCTTCGACTGCTCGGCTAAGGGTAAATTTACTATATGGCATCGGTTTTTTGGCAATTGATCGGATCTAAAGTCTAGGATCGATCGGTTCACTCTCTAATGCTAGAACACCGAAGGTACATTCATGGACGCGGCGGAGTGGTTCCTGGGCGACAAATCGATCGAGTGATTCAATTCCCAGGGCAAATTCCCGCAGAGCCAGGGATCTTTTGCCGGATAGTCCCCGCTGGCGTAACCTGTCGAGATTTTCGGTGAGGGTATATTCAGCACCATAGATAATTCGCAGGTATTCTTGTCCGCGACACTTTACCGCAGGCTGGGTGGAGCGATGGGCGGGAATAAAGTCTAGGGGTTTTACTACCATGCCTTCGCTGCCTTTTTCGGTGAGCGAGAGCCACCAATCGATGCCTGTGGCAACACTTTCAGGATTGCTGGTATCGACGAGATGATGGGCGGTGGTGAGGATCAGATTGGGGTCAAATTTGGCAAACTTGGCGATTTGGGCGAGGTGCCAAGGGTGAGATTTATCGGTGTGAACGGCTCCTTCAGTTGCCAGGATGTGGAAGGGCGCGAGTTTGAGATCGGAGATTGATGCTACATTCCAGCAGTAGCGACGGTAAGCCTCGGTGTATTTGTGGATAAGTTTCGATCGATCCTGATACTGTTCCAGAGGTACATCTACACCGCGCAGTTTAGCCTGTTTGAGCAGTGCGACGGCTGCATCTAAGCCGACTTTTCCAGCCCGTCCCACAGGGGCGTATTGCTGACGGAGCAACTGTTGCGCTTTGACTGACCACGGCATTAATTCACAGTCTAGGCACACCCAATCGGTGTGGAATTCGTCCCAGAATTCGGTTAACGTGGCGCGGATTCGATCTAGAAATTCGGTTTCGAGCTGGATATTATCAAAAAATGGTCTACCAGTGCGGGTGTAACAGATCCCAAATCGATTATCGGTGATGCCAAACCGTTTTTGAGCGGCTTCCGGCGATTTGCAGACAATTACTACCGCCCGCGATCCCATGTGTTTTTCTTCGCAGATCACTTGAGAGATGCCCTGCTTGCGGTAGTAGGCAAATGCCTCGGCGGGATGTTCTAGGTATTCAGGTGCTTGAGATGTCTCGACAGGTGACATGGTAGGCGGCAGGTAAATCAGCCACTTAGGATCGGCGGCAAATCGACTCATCACTTCTAGAGCCGCAACTGCATTCTCAGCTCGAATGGTGATATTTGGCTGCGATCTAGTCGCAATCCGCCGCTTACCCGTCACGTCGGCGATGTCTAATACATCATCATCCTGCTGCTGGATAGTTAATGTTGATGGTGAGATTAGGGGCTTAACTGGCTCACAATAAACTTTCTGAGCGGGCACCGAAACTAGTTCCCGTTCGGGATAGCGGAGGGCTGTAAGTTTGCCACCAAAAACGCAGCCTGTATCAATATCGATCGTGCCATTCAGCCAAACTGGTTCGGGCACGGGAGTATGACCATAAACTACGATCGCATCGCCCCGATATTCCGATGCCCAGTTGTGACGCACAGGTAAGCCAAATTCATCGATCTCGCCCGTGGTTTCGCCGTACAGGGCAAAATCCCTGACTTTGGCAGAACCACGCCCTTGGTAAGCCTGTTTCAGACCAGCATGGGCAACTACTAGCCGACCATCATCTAGAATGTAGTGACTGACTAAACCAGTTAGGAAGGATTGGAGGGATTGGCTTTCGGTTTCATTTAAGGATTCAAGTTCGGCGATGGTTTTGTCTAAGCCATGATTGATTGTGACTTTTTGCCCTTTGAGTTGGCGGAGCAGCTTGTAATCATGATTGCCTGGGACGCAGAGTGCGCTTTCGGCTGCGACCATGTTTTGGACGAGGTTGAGAGTATCCAGAATCCGATTTCCTCGATCGACTAAATCACCTAGAAACACTGCTTTTCTCCCATCAGGATGAATGTAAGTTTGCTCTTCTAATTGATAGCCAAGAGTGGTTAATAATGTCTCTAATTCATCACAACAACCGTGGACATCGCCAATAATATCAAAGGGGCCATGCTCGTGTTTTTTATTATTCCACAGCGGCTGACGTTCGATTTCAACGGCGGCAATTTGTTCTAGAGAATTGAGAATATAAACCTGACGAAATCCTTCTTTTTGGAGTCCTTTGAGTGACCGCCGAATATTCTGGACATGTCGTTTGACAACATGCTCGCCAAACTGCCTGTCTGGGCGTGCCCGATTTCGATCGCGACAAACTTCTTCAGGTAAATTAAGGACGATTGCGATCGGTAGACAGTGATATTCTCTAGCTAATTGGATCAAATGTTTGCGATCGGCTGGCTGGGTATTTGTGGCATCTATTACGGTTAGTTGACCACGATTTAGTCGCTTGCCGCCGATATAATGCAGCACATCAAAAGCGTCTTGAGTTGCTGCCTGATTGGTTTGATCATCAGAAACTAACCCCCGACAAACATCAGAGGAAATAATCTCAGTCGGTAAGAAATGTGTCCGCGCAAATGTAGATTTGCCAGAGCCAGAAGCCCCAATCAAGGTAACTAAAGAGAGTTCGGGGATAATCATTTTCATTTGTTACTCTCCTCAAAAATTGCCATCTGGGTTGGTGCGCCGACATCGGGATCTACGGAGCCGATATCTGCAAAACTGACTGTGTAATTAAACCGTTGACAAATAGCTGTTGCCCAAGTTTGGAATTCCGATCTCGTCCATTCAAACCGATGATCGTGATGGCGAAATTTGCCAATAGCCAAATTTTCAAACTTGATATTATACTCACTATTTGGTGTGGTAATTAACACCAGTTTTGGTCGCGCAAATTCAAACACTACTCTGGCTAATGCCGCCAATCGTGACTCATCTAAATGTTCGATTACTTCTACTAAAGTTGCCGCATCATAATCTGCCAACCGTCGATCCTGGTAAGTGAGCGATCCTTGAAATAGCTGAATCCGCTGCTGTTGAGCCGCTGAGAGAAAGATTTTGTCGAGTCTTGCTTGAGCATACTCAATCGATCGATAGGAGACATCCATCCCCCCAATTTGCTCAAAGAAATTATCTTTTGCTAATAGAGCGATTAATTTTCCTTCACCACAACCAAGATCGATCAATCGTTTCACTTGATATTTTTTGAGCGTAGCAACAATTATTTCCTGACGAACTTGATTGAGACTGATTGGCTTCTCAATTGCTACTTCTTCGATTGCTAATTCTGGTGATTCCTCTGCACCTAATTGCTCCAATGCTGATTGGGCAAGGGACTTTTGCCGCTTCAAATACCGCTGGGTAATTTGTGCTTTTTCAGGATGATCGTTTAACCAGCCTTCCCCATGTCGGAGCAATTTCTCCACTTCATCCGCACCCACCCAATAGTGCTTATCCTGATCCAATACCGGAATCAGCACATACAAATGACTCAATAACGCCTGAACTGTAGTTGTAGCAGTTAGCTCCACGCTGAAATAGGCACTATTGCCCCATTCGGGAAAATGCTCATCCAAAATATGTGGCGTTGCCGTAACTGTATATCCCAACGGTTCAAATAACTGCACGAGAAAATCCACCCCGCCCCGACAGGGTAATACCGCCAGCTTTGCACAGAGCGGCATCGCCAGCGTCGCTAGTTCAGGGTTATCCTTGCATTGCCCCGATAACGCAGTCCGAAATACCTTCGCAATTGCCACACTCAAAAATGACGAAGCCACATACGGTCGATCGTTCACATATTGGGATAGACTCGTACCCTGTCCCCGCACCAATTTAACGGGATCGACTTCCAATAGCAATGCCGCTGTACAGCACTCCGTCGTCGCTTCAGGGTAGAATACTTGCGATCGACCAAATGACAGCTCAAATGTCTGAAACTTGTCTGGGTGTTTACCAAGTAGATAGCCCAAATCAGTTGCAGGGGAATGGGTGGTGGAGATCGTCAGTAACATTGTTAAATCAGTTAGGCAGTATTTTCAGAATTCTGTAGCTGCCAAACCCTATTATGCCTGAACTTTACTAATATTGGTTGCTGCAAGAATGACTATACATCTCAACAAAATATTCTCGATCGCACTATCAGCCTCTTTTCTATGTGGACAAATAGCCACAGCACAATCTAGCAGCAGTTCGATAGTGACGAGCAGTTGGAAAACATTCAACCGCAATAACTATTCAATCAAATATCCAGCAGACTGGTGAAAAAATTCTCAACACATTTACACTGAAAAAGTAAGTGTGTTCAATGCTCACTCATATTCTCAGTTAGGTAATTTGATCGTGAAGTGATGACTGGTGATATTCATTCGTTGTCGCAGATAGAAGCGATGCGCCGCAAATCTTTGTACGCCTGAATCGAGGGTTAATTGCTGGCATTTTTCAGTCCGCGCATAATCAATCAACCAATTAAATAATTGACTGCCATAACCTTTCGATCGATCATCCGATCCACTCACCAAATCATCAACATACAAAAACTTACCCCAAGCCAGGGATTCAGAGATTCTAAATCCAGCAACGGCTTGAATTTTTTCATCGACTTGAAGGTAGACAAGTTGATAGTTAAATTCTTGCTGCTGTCGCTGAACTTGGGTAACAAAATCAGTAAGTTCTAAATTAGGGCGCAACTCTGTCATGACTGGAAAACAGTCACTAATTACTTGAATAGATATTGCGATCGATATACTACTCTTCATACCATCAGCAATGCCAATTATCCTACCTTGCTCAAAATCTGAGCAACAACGGTCATACTTTCCTCATATAATAAGTCCCGCCCCCAACGTTGGAGATATTCAGCGAGTAAATCCTCCGCATTGCGCTCGGCGAGAGAAGTTACTTCCTCTACTCGTGCTGTTTGGGTACCGCCTCTGGTTTCCATTTGCATACAGCCAGCTACTTCCGAACAGAGCACAGTACTACAGTTGGCTTTTGGATTGGTAGAAGTCAGGCGGACACCCATGATGTCCCCTGGAATCTCACCGGAATCAGCCGTCGGCATTCCTGCTAGTTCAGTATGGATTTTGCGTCCGTCGGGAGCGACAAAATCCACCTCGCGTAAGTCGTAGTCCCCACCTGAATGGGTATAGCTGACGGGTTGCCATTGGAGGCGACTGGAGAGCCAGCCGAGAAACATCAAGGCTTGAGCGGGATTGCCTAGCTCGTAATTGACATCGACTCGATCGATCTCCGTGATATCCTTACGACGAGCGGGGGGATCGAAGGCTTCTGCAGTAAGCTCTTGCCAGCCAGCAATCCTGCGCCAGTTGAGATCGATCGCGGGCATTCCTTGGGAGAGAATGGTGGATAGCTGCAATAAGTCAGTTTCGCTAGTGGTAAAGTCGGCGGAGTCAAAGATGACGGAATGCGCTTGGTGAGATAGCTGTTGAAATAACGGCTTATTTGGTGCGGGGGTATCTTTCCACCACAGGAAGCGGGGTAAATCTGAAACAGCGAGGTTGGCGATACTCTCACCATTGCGCTCTAATGCGTCTGGCGTGCCCCGTAAGGTGATGTATTCGCTACAGACGAGGGAATGAAGATATTGCTTCTTCATCGGGCAATAGACGGACACCTGTGCGCCAACTCCGGTATCTTCGCCAGCACTAGGACACACTGTAATGATTCGACGGGGATTAGTATTTGCGATCGCATCCGTGACTACATAGCCCCGATTATCGACATCTTTTTCGACGGCGAGGGCGTGGGTATCATGAGTTACGGTGATTCGATCGTGATAAGCAGCCTGGATCTTGTCCATTGTCTCTCGATCGAGTTTACCAGTTACAGGCAACTGATAAGCCTTCTGGGCAGCTTTAATCGATTTCACCTGAGCAGGGCCAAAAATACCATCGATCGGACCATCGTAGAAGCCCAACACTGCTAACATGTGTTGGGTCGGCTCTGGCTCATAGACAATAAACGTAAATGTACTCGCCTGAGTAGCCACGATCGCATCTTGAGCTTGATTATCTGGCTGATAGTCTTTCCAGATCTGATTTAATTCATTCTCGATATCTGCTACCGAAACATCCTTCGGCGCACGGAGCGATACAACGGGGGCGGATTGGGTACTCATGTTTAGTTGATAGTTGATAGTTGATAGTTGATAGTTGATAGCGAACAGTCGATGGTGATTAGTTGTTGGCGTTAGCCTCTCTGACAGAAGAATAGTCGATATTGATTAGCAGTCTCGGTTGAAAGTTAGAAGGTATATGGGTTAGGTTGAATATTTAATCCCCCATAATCCCTGTCATCAGAATTTAACTATCAACTATCAGCTATCAACTATCAACTATCAACTAATTTATGATCGATGCCACTTACGTCCATCGTCATTGATCAAATCTTCCGCAGCTAGAGGTCCCCAGGTACCTGCTTCATACATCGGAATGGAATCGGGATCGGTATTTGCTTCCCAGTCAGATAGAGCCGGAGTCACAATTCGCCATGCTTCCTCCACCTCATCCGAGCGGGTGAATAAAGTTTGATCCCCCAACATACAGTCAATCAGGAGCTTGTCGTAAGCATCGGAGGATTTCACCCCAAATGCTTCTTGGTAATTAAAATCCATATTCTCCGTGCGGGTGCGTAAATCTGCTCCAGGCATTTTCGCTTCAAACTGGAGTGAGATCCCCTCATTTGGGTAAACCTGGATTGTCAACAGATTTGGGTTGGTTTGACGGGAAGCTGATTGAAACACCAACCAGGGTACGGGTTTAAATTGGATCGTGATTTCGGAGACTTTTTTCGGTAGTCGTTTACCAGTCCGTAGATAGAATGGCACATCTTTCCACCGCCAATTGTCCACCATAAACTTCATGGCGACAAAGCAAGGATTAACCGATCCCTCAGCGACTCCTGGCTCTTCCCGATAGCCAGGAATCTGTTCGCCCTTCATCCAACCCGCTTGGTATTGTCCGCGAATGGCCGATCGACTAAGATTATTGACATCTGCTAGGCGAGTAGCTTCGAGCACTTTGACTTTTTCTGTCCGAATTGAGTCCGCATCAAGGGAATTCGGCGGCTCCATTGCTGTCAGGCAAAATACCTGCATTAAATGGTTTTGGAGCATATCCCGTAATGCGCCCGCAGATTCATAATAACCCGCCCGATCTTCAACCCCGACAGTTTCGGCAACGGTGATTTGAACGTTATCGATATAATTGCGATTCCAGAGCGGTTCAAAGATCGCATTGGCAAATCGCAACACGAGCAAGTTTTGGACGGTTTCCTTGCCCAGGTAGTGGTCGATCCGGTACACTTGCTGCTCCTCGCAATGCTGTCTGACGACGCGGTTTAAGACTCTTGCCGAGGCGAGATCTCGCCCAAAGGGTTTCTCAATTACCAGTCGATGCTTTTGGGGATCGTTTAACATCCCCGCACTACCGAGTTGCTTAATTGCTTCGGGGAAAAAATTGGGCGCGACAGAGAGATAGAATACCCGATTTCCCATTGTGCGGCGTTCGGTGTCGAGTTCGCCGAGCAAGGTTTTGAGCTTGAGATAGCTTTCGGGTTTGTCGATGTCCCCAGGGCAATAGTACAAGCCTTTGGCGAATTCTGACCACGCGGCTTCGTCTTGAATCCCGTTACCAAATTCTTCGATTCCTTTACGGGAATGTTCGCGGAAGTATTCGTTGCTCCAATCGCGACGGGCTACGCCGACGATGGTAATTTCGGGTGGTAATCTCCGATCGAGTCGCATCTGATATAGTGCAGGGATCAGTTTCCGATGGGTAAGATCGCCGGATGCTCCGAAGATAGTCAGGATTTGAGGTTCGGGGACTCGTTCTTGGCGGAGTCCTTGGCGAAACGGATTTTCTAGTAGATCGATCATTATTTACTGGTGTGGTAGAACTCTGAAACTATGTGTCTTAATACTGGTTTTTTGGCGGGCTGATGGGATTGGTGTGCTTCTGAGACCCGCGCTGGGGAAGCTGTCGCCTCCCCCAGACCCCCACCAAACGGGTTGCTTGTGTGCTAGCGGTTCGCGTTTCTGCTGATGCAGAGGCTCCGCCAACGTCGGGTTCCCCGTAAGCGCAGAGCGCAGGCTACGCCAACGCGTAGCGTCTCCCCTGGAGACGGTTTAGCGAAACAAGACAGCTTGGAGCGGCATTCGCTCCACATTAGAGTTTAGTTAGAAATCTTTTCTATCTTTCTTGTTCCTTTCCTGTCTTTCTCTGCGCCCTCTGCGCCTCTACGGTTTAATCAAGAAAATTCCCACCAAAAACAATTATACAAACGTCAAATTACCAGCTTTACTAGCCAGAGATTTCATCAAGGATTCAAACGGTTTGACAAATTTATCGATCCCATCAATCAGAAGTTCCTCCATGACGGCATCTAAATCGATATTAACATCAGGATCCTTGAGACTGGCAACCAATCGGTAGGCTTCCTCGACTCCCGCTTCGATCCGGCTAGCGGGATCGCAATGATCCGCGCAGGCTTCAAGGGTATTGGGGGGGAGGGTGTTAACGGTATTATTCCCAACTAATCCATCGACGTACATCACATCGCTGTAATTTGGATCTTTGGTACCTGTACTAGCCCAAAGTAAGCGTTGGACTCGTGCGCCTTTGGCTTCTAAAGCTTGCCAGCGATCGGTTGCAATGATTTTCTTGTATTCTTGATAGGCGATTTTGGCGTTGGCGATCGCAATTTTACCTTTAAGAGCTGTAATCTTATCAGATTTAGTCGAATCGGCTGTGAGCAACTTATCGAGTTTAGCATCAATATTGGTATCGATCCGGCTGAGGAAGAAGCTGGCAACTGAGGATATATTGCTGATGTCTTCGCCTTTAGCAGCGCGGGATTCTAAGCCGCGAATGTATGCCCAGGCTGTTTCTACATATTTCTCAACGGAGAAGAGTAGGGTGACATTGATGCTGACACCTTCACCGATCATCTGTTCGACGGCTGGTAAGCCCTCTGGGGTGCCAGGAATCTTGATCATCACATTTGGACGACCAATTGCGGCATGGTAGCGACGAGCTTCGGAGATGGTAGTTTTGGTGTCTGTAGCGATTGTTGGCGGGACTTCGATACTGACGTAACCATCGATCCCATTGGTTTGTTTATAGACGGGGAGCAATATGTCACAGGCGCGACGAATATCACTGAAAATCAGCGATTCGTAAATGTCGTTGAGGGATTTATTAGCTTGGATCCCTGCTTTGATTTCGGTGTCGTAAATTGCGTTACCAACGATCGCTTTTTCAAAGATGGCAGGGTTGGAAGTGATCCCCAGGACTCCGCGAGTAACGATCAGTTTGGCTAGTTCGCCGGACTCTATCAGATCTCGGCTCAGATTGTCCATCCAAATACTCTGTCCGTACTCGGATTCGATCGTAAATAATGGATTTTGGTCTGTTGATAACATAGTTGGTATGACTCCAATGGGTGCTGTCGATCGATCTAGTTCGATCTGGAAGGACAATCGGGAAGATCCCGCTGTGTAGCTACAATCCTTCTGCTATGGTATTTCTGGGCGATTGTGACTTTGGCAAAATAGCAGTCACAGTCTATGGCTAAACCTATTTTTGGCGATCGAGGCTCGTTAACAGCAGTGGAGCATTTGCCCTAGGCATAGCTTGCCGAAGCTAATCGCGCTTGTTCGCATTTTAGCCGATCGACTCCTGTATATGTGTATCGAGGAATATATATTTGCCTAAATTAACGGTGGGCGGAAACTCAGCTCTTGAAAAATCAGGGTTTTCCGTCGTTGTCAAAATATTCGGAAAGCCCTGATGCGTCTCTGACATCAAGTTATCAAAATTGAATGTAAGGTCGATCGATCTGGGTAATCTAAAGATGGTGATATCTTGCCACCACTCACCAATGACTAAGCTCCTCGATCCATTCTTCGATAAAATGAGCAAACATTTCGATCGCGCTCAGATCCTTCTTCGCAATATCACCTTCGATATGCGATTTTTTGAGGTGTTTTGATCAAATCTGATCTAGATCTACTCCCATTGCTTTTAGTCGTTCCACTAGACGAATATTTTTTGCTTCTGCTTGCTCCGCCCGCTGGCGTTCCTCTTGTGCCCGTTGGCGTTCCTCTGCCACCTGCTGGCGTTCGAGTTCTAGCAACTCGCCACCCCATAGCACTAGATCTCCCGATGAGTTCCACCACCGGAGCCAGCAACCTGCATAGTCAGCTTTTTCACCAATCCAAGTTCCTAAAAATAAACCCAAGGATTCAATCCAAAAACGTTGATTTTCGTCAGGAGCAGCTAATTGATACTTTCCATCCAGCAGATGATGGACTTCTAGCACTTGCAGTTGCGGATGAAAAATCACATAGGTGGGGACTTTGAGGATCTGTTCATAAAAATACCACTTGCCATAAGGATAGTGGGGATTGACTGAATATTCACCCCCCTCAGTGGCTGAAATAAATTCCATCACAATGGTAGGGAAGTCTCCTTCTGCGCTCGGCGTATAGCTACGCCGAGTTTCACCGTTAGGAAATGGATCCACCGCCGGAATGTATACCCAGTCAGGAGCTTTGACGATGGTTTTCTGATCGACAGTAGCACAAATCCCAAAATTAGTAGCAATGATCACTGATTCTAGGATTAAGCCAGCTAGCTCCAGAGATTCGCGCAGGGCAGCAGCTAAAAGCGGTTGTAGATTACTTTCCACTGGTTCGTCAGGTAGTACAAAGTCAGGCGGGAGTTTTTCCCAAGTGATGGAGAGCGGTGTTTTCGGAGACTGAACGAGTAATGTAGTCATAACCTGTCGCTAACTGCTCATGGAGTCAGAATTAGTTCTATTTTAACAGCTAAAACTGTCTAACCAAGCTGTCATTTCACATCTGTCAACTAAATATTTCGGAAGTAAACTCATCAAGCTGTTGCTGATTTAATTGGGATAGGGGATTTCTACGCAATTTACGTCTAGATCGTTGTATGTTGAGATACGAACAGCAGAATCGATCGCAACATGGAATTTTGGACTCAAGTATTGGATGTCGCTAGCACCACTGCCCAGAGGGTGGGGGCACAGTTGCTCCTGGATTTTGGGCAGGTTCAGGGATTGGAAAAGGCGGATGGGAGCTTGGTGACTCAATCTGATGAATGGGCAGATCGGGAGATTCGATCGAGTATTTTACAAGTTTTCCCAGATCATGCCATCCTGAGTGAGGAGGGCAATCATGAGTTCACTGATGCTCAGTGGACGTGGATTATCGATCCGCTGGATGGTACCACCAATTTTACACGGGGGATTCCATTATGGGGGGTATCGATCGGATTACTCTATTACGGTGAGCCAGTTTTTGGCTATGTCTATTTTCCGCCCGTGAATCAGGCTTTTCATGGCTATTGGGCGGGAAATACTGAGCTAGATTTACCGTCTGGAGCCTATCTAAATGGTCGTCAGATTCATGTTAGTCAAGATGGAACTAGCGGCAATCATTTTTTCAGTTTCTGTGCCCGTAGTCTCCAAGTTTGGCAGCCTGGATTTCCCTGTAAGGTGCGGATGTTGGGTGTTGCTACTTACAATTTTCTAGCGGTTGCGGCTGGCTCCAGTTTGGGTGGGGTGGAAGCAACACCGAAGATCTGGGATCTGGCGGCTGTCTGGGCGATTGTACATGCCGCTGGTGGTAAGTGGCAATCATTGCGATCTGAACCAACTTTTCCCGCGATTGTTGGGCGAAATTATGGCAGTTACGCCATGCCAAGTTTGATTGTGAATAATCCAGAATTAGCAAGCTTACTCTTGCCACTGATGACATCAATCCAAAAGTAAGAGCTGGGCATAAAATCAGATACATTTCAGTTGCCATATCTGCTGGGACAAAAACCCGACTTTTCTTTAAAAGTCGGGTTTTTAGCGGCACTAGTCTTACATCTCTGATATCCTCAGCGGTTGATATACTTACATCTTGCACCAATGAATACATACTGTTACTGCGATAACCTCAGGGCGGGCATGAAGCCACGCCCCTACAGGTTAATTGTGTAGGGGCGTGGCTGTCTTGTCGTTTTTTTATTCGGGGGGAACCCCCGTTGGCGTTGGCAAAGCCTGCCGTAGGCACAGCCTCTCCCCCAGGAGAATAAAAACGCCGCTTCATGCCCGCCCTGGATGTAAGTTTAGTACTAATACTTTTATACTAGTGCAAGATGCGAGTATATTTGATTCGTTACTTCCTACGGGATCACAAACCCTACTATGTAGATCTACTCAGATTTAACTTCAGTCGCAGCAGCAGCTTTAGCCGCAGCTTTTTCAGCAGCTTCAATTTTCTCAGCAGCTCTTTTTTCGCGCTTCTTGCGCTCGGCTTCGGCTAAGTCACCCATGACTGCTTCCATTTGGACTAGTTTATCGAGGTTACTCCGATAGGTATCTAGATCTTTTTGGACTTTCTCGGTGGGGAGGTGCATGGCTTCACCAATTTGGACAATCGCAGCTTCGCGTTTTTTCTCATCTTTGAGTAAGTCTGGCGCAGCTTGTTCGAGAATCGTAAATAAACCAATCCCAAACAGGCGACTGTATTTGAATTTAGGATTACTGGAGATCGATCCCAATGTACCTGCTAGCTGAGATCCCATTCCTTCATTGGTGGGATTTGCCAGCCAAGCAACGATATCCTGCTCCTGCATACTCTTGGCAAATTCTTCAACTCCAGCAGCATCTTTCTTGTATTGCTCGGAATTTCCACCCATCGATTGACACAACGCGACAAAAATCGACTGCTTGTCTGTTTCGGGGCGATAACTAGCCATGAATCGTTCAAAGCTACTGACTACGCCCAATGCGTAAACTGGATTGTAGTCAAAATCAACATTGGTAGAAAGTAAATGCATTTCGACCATCAATTCTTCTACTACCCGCCGATAAATCGAATTGATCGGGCGCGTATGCTGGGAGTAGAAATTACGCTTGGTATCGGAGACAGTACTCTGGTTATTCACTATTTGGGAGATTTGGTTAACAATACTTAATTATCGCCGATCGTCTACACAATAGGCAAATTCTCAAATCAGTCACGCTCAAAGCCTGATAAATCAGCCACCATCAGCAATTAATAGCAACATTAGGCCGATCCTGTGAAGATCTTTATGCCTTTATGCCGATACGTTTGACTCTGGTTGCAAGGCATCTTGGATACATAGATGATTATCCCAGGTAGGACGGTAGATTATGTCTCGGAATTTGAATGTTGCAGCATGGTTACTCGTCGGTACAATGGCGATCTCTACGGTATTCTCGCCCCAAGTTACTTTGGCAGCTCAACCAGAGGCTCAAAGTCAAGCTAAAACAAATCTTAACTCGATCGATGCGATCGGTCACTATCAGCAGGGCCTAAAATCTGCATCATTGGGTGAGATGAAAGATGCGATCGGTAAATTCGATCGAGCAATTGCGATCGATCCCCGCTACTTTCAAGCATACATCGAACGGGGTAATGTCAAGGATGCGATTCTTGATTATCCAGGTGCGATTGCTGACTATACTAGCGCGATCTCGATCGATCCCCAGGCTGCAACTGCTTACTACAATCGCGGCACAGTATTGAGTCAAAGCGGCAAACATGAAGCTGCTGTGGTTGACTACAAGAAGGCAATCGCCATCAATCCTCAATATGCTCAAGCTTATCTCAATCTCGCCAATGAGCTGGATGATCTGAACGATGTCGCTGGCGCACTGGTTAATTACGATCGAGCAATCCAGCTCAAGCCCAACTATGCTCTAGCTTATCTCAATCGCGGCATCATGTACGAACGAGCTGGAAATCGCGTCAAAGCTATTGCAGATCTACGTCGAGCTGCCCAATTATTTCAATCCATCGGTCAGGTCGATAAGTACAATCGGGCGATTAAAATGATTAAAGATATTCAGTCGGAAGTCTAAAGATGGGCTGGTAATTGGTAGACTCGATCGAGAGACTATCGCTAAAAATCTGGTTATGCCGATCGAGACTTGCTTCCCCCTGGCAATTTATTATGAGGATCTACCCGACGCGCCCCAACACCAACAGAGCCTGATTGATGCCGTACTAGCACTAGAACAAGCTGGTGCCGAACGCCGAAACTATCCTGAGATGGCCTGGACTGGCGATCTACACGGCGTAGAGCAAATTCATACCAATCCACAGTTTGCGTGGATTGTCGGGCAAGTAGAGCGGCATACAGCGATCTATCTGCTGGAGCTAGGTGTGGATCTAACTAAAGTAGATCTGTACATTCAACGCGCATGGCCAATCGTCTCACGCACAGAACAAGAAATCGGTGCTCATTGTCACAATACAGCCCACATTAGCGCGGTTTACTACATCAAGGTACCAGCAGAAGGTACTTACGATCCAGGCAGACTAGTATTTTTCAATGACGCGCGAGTCAATGAGGTAAGTCCAGGCTTGGGCAGCGAAAATACCGATATCGTCGATGCCGACAACTATCTCAATCAGCTTTACTCCGCCCACATCCCCGTCGAAGGGCGACTATTAATGTTTCCCGCCAAGCAGCGTCACGCCGTGACTATGAACGAAACCGAAGAATTGCGACTATCTCTATCTTTTGATATTGTTCTAACTGCAACAGCAACCGCCGCAGGTGCATACGAGTTTCTCACACCGCCACCCAGTCAATGGCAGAAGTTTGGTGGTTTAGTTGTTTAGTTGTTTACAGCAATTCCAAATTCAAACCTGTTCGTACATTTCGTAGGGGCGGGTTCATGCTAATTACTTCAGATTTGCACCAGAAATATTGAACAAAACCCGCCCAACCCCACCAGCAACGATTAATTATGGGCAAAATATTTTGAATTTGGAATTGCTGAGTTGTTTAGCTCTGGAATGGAAAATCCCCTCCAAGGAGGGGTGCCCGTAGGGTGGGGGTAGATCTGCGATGCCCACTAGCTACTTTTCAGTAATACTTGTAAGATAGGCATCCCCTACTAGCAAGATTTCCGATGATTTCTAGTGATTGAGTATTATAATTTCACCCCAATCGAATTACAGTCGATCGACCGTCATCGGGAACATTGGCTAGAATGAACAGAGTCAAAACCTACTAAGAAGCTCTAATCAAGCATCAATGCTTCCTTATCGCAAATAAACATTCTAATTCAGGGGTATTGCGGTTGACGAAGCTGTTCGTGATCGGTTAGTCTTCAGTTCTAGCTGCAAATTTTAAGATTAATTAATTTATGAAAAGATTTTTACTGCTATTTCTCTCGGCACCGACTGTTCTCAGTGTGATTTTACCGATCGTTATTACCGCTACACCTGCTCTGGCTGCCGAAAAGCCTGGAAAAGAAGGTAAGTTTTGCGTTGATACTCACAACCGACTAATCTGTGTCAAATCCTCACAATTGGCGAGTAACGCACCCAAAGCAGCGGTGAAGGCTAGAGCCGCATTGATTGCTAGAGCACAGGCAGAAGCTAGAAATCCTGACGCTTTTGTCAATTTTAATGATGAAGAAAGTGATGCTGCTGCTGCAATGTTTGGCTGCGATTGTCCAGCTTGCATTCGATCGATCCGTCAATTGCGGATCATGGCGCAGGTTAGTTGATAGTTGATAGTTGATAATTGATAATTGATAGCTAATGAATAACTTGGATAATTACGATCCTAGTGGTGTGGGGCAGGTGAATGGTAATTTGTTTGGGTTGCCATTTGATTATGCGTCAGCACAGACAATTATCTTTGGTGTGCCGTGGGAAGTGACTGTTTCTTATCGCCCAGGTACGGCGTTGGCTCCGCAGCAAATTTTGGCAGCTTCACCACAATTAGATCTTTATGATTTCGATCATCCTCAGGGTTGGCAGCAGGGTATTTATCTGCCGCCAATCGATTTAGATTTACTCGCTAAAAACAATTACTATCGATCGCAAGCAGCTCTGATTATCGATCGATTAGAACAGGGTGAATCCCTCAGTTTGGCACCAGATCTCACTGCTGTATTGACAGAGATAAATCAAGCGGGAAAAGATCTCAATCGGTGGTTATTCGATCTCACAAATCAAGCAATTGCTGATGGTAAAAAAGTCGGTGTGATTGGTGGAGATCACAGTGTGCCGTTAGGTTACATGCAGGCGTTATCTACTCACTATCCTGACTTTGGAATATTACATGTAGATGCTCATTCAGACTTGCGAGACTCTTATGAAGGTTTTGAGTTTTCCCATGCGTCGATTATGTACAATGCGCTCAAAATTCCCCAGATTTCTAAACTGGTGCAGGTAGGAATTAGGGATGTCTCTGAAGTAGAGCGAGATACAATCGATCGATCTAACGGTCGAATAGTTGTTTATTATGACTCGCTAATTAAACAACAGATGTATTCAGGCACCACCTGGGCAGAGATTTATCGGGAAGCAATTTCTCAACTACCACAGCAGGTTTATATCAGTTTTGATGTGGATGGTTTAGACCCCAAACTTTGTCCTGAAACAGGTACGCCTGTGCCTGGGGGATTAGAATTGGAGCAAGCTTTTTGTCTCTGTCGCGAAGTTATTCACAGCGGTAGAGCGATTATTGGATTTGATGTATGCGAAGTTGGAAATGCTGAATGGGATGGCAATGTTGGCGCGAGAATTGTCTATAAATTAATCAACTTAATGACGTGCAATTCTTAAATTATCTCGTATCTCTGAGATAGCTTTTAATCTGTCACCTGAGTAGCTAGGCGAAATTAAATATAAAATGCCAGCCTTTTGCCCTCACCCCCAGCCGGAGGCGAGGGCAGGGTGGTTTCATACACCGAAAGAAAAATCTTGCAGTTCACTTCACTTCGTGACGCTACGCGAACAGTGAACTTTTGCTATTAGCCCGTTGGCGTAGCCTCTTCTAAGAAACTCAAGCCACAATTAGCTCAGGGACTAGATCGAAGCCCATTTTCTTCGCCCGTTGTTTAATATGTTTGAGCACCCGTTGTTGGTATTGTTGCTCATAAGCTTCGGCACCAGCATCCACAAAATCT
>JANNDL010000023.1:0-13966 GCA_031387665.1 Chamaesiphon sp. OTE_75_metabat_95
ACCCAGTAGTGTCAAAGTTATAATCATTGCAGATGCTTCATAGTAAACTTCTGCCGATAGTCCTTGAGCTTGAAAATAATTAGGGTTAATAGTTACCCAAAGCGAATAGAAAAAAGCGATGCTAGTACCGAGCGAAATGAGGGTATTCATATCGGCAGTCCGGTGACGAAAAGCTTTCCAGGCCGATCGATGAAATTCTCTGCCCACCCAAAACTGCACAGGTGCTGCCAGAGCTAGTTGTACCCAAGGGTTTTCCAACCCAGAGAGGAAAGCTGGAAGTTTTAGATTGAAATGACTCAGAGTTCCCATTACTAACAAAAGACTGAGAACGGCACCGATCATCACCTGCTGTTGAAGATTCCGCTCTTGTAACTGTTCTGCTCTGGTTTTAGGATCATTTTCAAAAGTAGGATCTGATAGGATGGCTTGAGCCTCATAGCCGATTTCAGCCACAGCCTGACAGATGTGAGCACTGTCAGTTTGCTGGGGATCGTATTGCACAGTTGCTTGATCGGCGCTAAAGTTCACATTGCACTTTACAACCCCTTGGACTTTTAGGATTGCTTGCTCAATGCTGTGAGCACAGGAAGCACAGCTCATACCGTTCAGTCTTAAATTTAGGTCTTCCATATCTTCCTTTAATTCACCTTTTACTGTCAATCAATGGGTCAGAACCAATGCTGAACCAATCAGTTGAGCGACTCGAAAAGCAGAAGCAATCGCTCCTTCATGCAAGCCATCCCCCAAATAAGCTCCCGCATGGTAGGTGTGATTCTCGCCATTAGTAGTAACCACTTCATCTCGATATCGAAAAGATTCAGTGGTATACATCGGTGTTTGATGTTCCTGTTTATGAATGATGCGATCAGGTGAAATCAAGTCCTCTAGTTGGAATGATAAAAAATTATGCTGTGGAGTTGTGATTCCACAAAGCTGATTCAAGCAACCATTATAACCCCATCGGCCATCTGGCTTTTGGAAGAAATCAAATTCTGAGGGTTGGGTAATACCGTGACGGGCGTAGATGGAGATGTCTCGATGAACTATCGTCGTTGCGTCGTTGGCTTTCCATGCGGAAAACCGTTTGGTTTCGGCATCTGTCGGGTCGGCTAGTAATGCCATCACTTGGTCGGGAGGCGTAGCAAACACGACTTTATCGAACTCTTGAGTTTCACCCATAGTTCGCACAATTTTGACAGTATTAGAGCTTCGTGTAATTTGATCGATCTCGACATTCAGCACGATCTCACCCTTAAATCGCTCTAGGATTTTTTCAATGTAAGTATAAACGCCACCCTTAACCCTGACCCAGTTAACCGCGAGATAGTCACGTAAAGTAGGGATCGCCAACTCTGCTGGAAAATCATCAATCAGTTCAAATGGCATGGAATAGCTATACATCACCACCAATTTCAGCCAGGTATCACGGATCTCAAAACCTTTTATGTATTCCGACAATGGCTGATTTGCGAGATCTGGCAAGTTAGCAAATTGCGTTCTCAACCACAATCCAACGGAACGGGCATAAATGGTATCCAGGCGTAACTTTTCTAGCAGTCCATGGAGACCTGCAAAGTTTTTTTCGATTGTAACTGCTGATAGCAAGTGGTCGCCATCGTTGAGAAACATCGCCGAACCAATATTGACGGGTTCTAGTTCCACATTTAGATCTTGCATCAGTGCGATAAAGTTGTAAAACACAGTTGGAAATTCGAGCACTCCACCTTCCAGTACTTCATCGCAAGCGGCCTGGTTGGGCTTGACATTCTTGTTCAGGGTTCGGATGTGTCCGCCCAGGATGGGCTGTCGTTCAAACACGGTAACATGATGTCCTTGTTTATCAAGCAGATAGGCTGTAGCCATGCCACTGGCTCCACTTCCAATTACAGCAATTCTCATAATTAATCCTCTCAATTAATGAATATAGATAATGTGCGATCGTCTGTTTAGTCGTCTAAAATTACGTCGCCAGATAATCGTTGATATAGTATTGCTCCTGTCCAAACAGTCCCAGCAAATCCGGGATAGCCAGATGAAGCATTGCAGAAATAGAATTGGTTGAGGGAAGTTTCATGATTTAGCCGTCCTAGACCTACATTGCGGGGGGTCAGAATAGAACCGTAGGAATTTCCTTCAGGACACCAGCAATAGCGTTCGTTAGTGGTAGGACTGCCCGTAATATCGAAGACCAGATGCTGTCTGAAATTTGGGACATAATGTTTCTCCACAACATCGAGGATCGAATCTAAGATCTCTTGCTTTTTCTGCCTGTAAGCTTTGGGATCGCTCTCCCGCAATTGCTTAAAGTAGTCGTAATTAGCAACGGTGAGGAATTCGACAATTTGGCAATCTTCGGGGCAATCTCGACTTGCTGTTGTCATCAAAGTAGGTGTGGTGATAGCAAAACTCGGATTAGAATAGTCGTGGCGATCGTACATCTGTGCGAAAGCTTCATTCAGATCTTCATGCCCGGTATGCGACAGATTCCACTTGCCAAACCCGTAGTCACGGAGGTCGAGATCTTTGACGACACAATAAGCCATGTAGTTGGATGCCGAATATTCATAGTCGAGTTTTCGGCGCACCTTTTGGGAGAACTTTTTCTCACCAATCATTTTGGCGGCTCTTTGAGGGTCGATATTACAAATCACAGTATCACCCGTAAATTCAGCGGTTTGATGGGTGGTGAGATCGATCGCCTGAACTCCTGTCACCGTTTTATCTGTGACTCTAAAATTCGTTACCTCATGGTTTAATAATACCCCTCCTCCATGTGATTCAATGACTTTAACCAAGGAATTAATTACATCCTCAAAATGCTGAGTTGGGTAAAATGCACCTGCTTGATAGCCTCTGAACAATGCGACCCAAGCAAAGAAGGAGAGTTGATTTGGCGGTAGTAAAAAGTCCAGCCATTGCAGAGCTAAAAGGGTCTGTGCGGCTTGAGGAAGCTGGAATTTGTCAAAGACATCTTGCAGCGTGCTGTTGATGTTTGATATGACACTCAATGCTACTTGGGGATGCTTGAGTAGCTGAATTGGGTCAATTGGTGGAGTAACTATTTTTAAGCCTGCACCAGTTCTCTCCACTTCGTTGACAAATTGGCTGATTTTATCACCATGTGCTGGAAATATAGCAGACAATCGCCTAATTAATTCCTGTGGCTCTGATGGAATATTGATCGCATATCCAGGCATTCGCATATGATCGAAACCTTCTGGATCGTATCGCTCAAAAGTTACTTCTTGATCCAAACCAAGTTTTTTGAGTACTTGGTTGACAGTTTGCCCTTCACCACAGCTCCAGACATAGTGAAATTGAGCATTAAATGTATACTTCTTAGCCATTGTAAACGTATGTCCGAATCCTCCTGGATGCTCATGAGCTTCGAGGATTTGGACAGTCTTCCCACTGTTTGCCATCAGCGCACCAAAGGTTAATGCTGATAAACCACTGCCGATAATCAGGTAATCTGGTTTCAAAAGAAGTTCCTCAATCAATAAACATCTCAATGGGATCGCCGGAGCGAGTGAAGCTTGAGTTTTCGATATTTAGTAAGTAGGTCGGCGCAATCATTGGTAACATCTAAATCATTTATAACCTAGGTGGTGGGCAGTGCTCATCCTACAGAACATTTTATATTTAATTGCGACCACCTACTTACAAGGCTCTGAAATTTAAGTCAGAGCCTTTTATAATGGGCTAAGTAGCGGGATAACCAATATTGGCCATCGCTGTCTTAATTTCTGTTTCGGAAGATTGAGTTTCTACCGATATAGTCTTAGCTTGGGAATTGCCTTGAACAGTGGCATTAGAATCAACTTTTTTAATCGCTTCAGTGATGGTACTCACGCAACCACCACAGCTTATATTAGGAACTTTCAGTTGGAGTTTCATATAATAAATCCCGATTTTTAGATAGTTTGGTTAGGGGAATGCTACACAAGGGCAGGAATACTTCCACCCTTAAGGATATAATTAAATAATGAGGATGTTATGAGCGATTCAAAACTTTCACCACTTTATGGCTTGCTATTTGGGCAGTAATCTCTACAGTCAACTACTTGCTCACTCATTGCGGTCACTGGGTGGAGAGCACACTTGAGATAAGAATTATTGCTAAAATATTGGCAGCGATAACACAGAGTTACAAGAGGCAATTTAAACTTAGAGTAGCGCTGCTTTTGGCTGTAGAAACAAGCATGAATCAAAGCAGTGATCGTCGAAAACATCACAAGAATAACAACAAAAAAAGCTATATCTGAGTTAGACAGATTCCTAATTTCTTGCTGATTTGGAGGAGGTAAATTTGATAACTGAATTGTGATTATTCTTTCTGACATTTGTGTTTCCTCTGTAAATACAAAACCTTTTACCAGAGCAATTTATGCTGAAAAGAGACTTTTTGGAGTTACCACTTAACTTGCTGCATTTTTTGTAAGAACTGCCTGAAGTTTTGCCTCATCTTCATGGGATAAAGAGGTACGGATGACTTTCCCCTCGAATTTGCTTAAGTCTTCTAAAACTTTGTCAGGAGTGGATTTTCTCACTAAGATAAAAATCGCAGAGGTGCCGGGTTCGATCGTGTTGCCCAGCTCCCGAATAAAGTTGTCATCAATGCCTATATCTGTTAGCGCACCAGAAAGGGCACCCACTGCTGCACCAAAGATTCCCAGCAAAGGATGAAGAAAAATCATCCCGATTAATAGTCCCCAAATACCGCCACTCAATGCACCAGAAGTTATAAGTTCTTGAGATTGCTTAATTTTAACTTTGCCATCTTTGTTTCTGACTACAATTGCTGCATCTTCTAAATCAATTAAATAGTCTAGTTCGAGTCTTCGGAGATCGATCAATACTTCATCTGCCTTAAATTCATCTGAAAAGCCTATTACAATTAAATCGCTCATGATTTTATTTCCCTTGCATTATAATTTGTGTTTAATTTCTATTTTGATTTTTTTAGGAGAGGCCGCATCAATGTGAATCGTTGAAATGGACATGACTTGCTTCACTGTGATAAGCACTATGGGTCATGATGAGATTCCTGAGAATGAGATATGGGGGGGGGAGTAGTGCGGCGATCCCACGGATTAAACGCAGGAGTTGCTGAAGCATAACGAGCATAGTTCTCACCAAATTCCGCTCCAGCATCGCGTTCTTCTTGGTATGCTAAATGGATATACATAGCGACCAAAATGGGAAACATAATCAACGTCAGCAGAGTAGGCCATTGTAGTAAAAAGCCTAGCATGATGACAATGAAGGCAGCATACTGCGGATGGCGAATTGTGGCATAGGGGCCAGAAACTGCCAATGTATGACTGCGTTGAGCTTTGTAGAGAACATCCCAAGCATTACCCAAATAAATTAATCCACCAAAAATTAGTATGCTACTCAAAAGGTGAATCGGATTCCAATGAGGATCACCCTTCCACCCTAAAAATGTCCACCACAGATGTCCAGCATCATGGGAAAAGATGTTTAGTCCTGGATAGCGGGTTTGTAGCCAGCCTGAGAATAAGTAAAGGGTGAGGGGAAAACCATACATTTCCGCGAATAATGCCACGATAAATGCTGAGAATGCCCCCAATGATCGCCAATCTCTAGAGTTGTGCGGCTTGGTGAAACTAAATGCAAAGATGATAAATATTAAAGAATTAATAATTACTAATCCCCATAGTCCATAGGCAGGAATGTTATTCATATTCCCCATGATTTAATTCCTCTTAATAGATTAATTTGCAAAGTTTAAAATCATCGTATTCAGCGCGGCTGGTTATTATCACCGCCATGTCCACCATGTCCACCGTGCATGAAAAAGTGCATAAATATACACACAAACAGAAAAGAGTACGGCAAAAAGCCCGCCAAATGCGCTCGATGTTCGGTAACTAGGAAATATGCAATAATCCCGATTGAGGCATACATCACAACTTTAACCGGTAAACTGAAACGAGTTTGCGGAGGATCGGACTGGGGCTGATTTGATGAACCATGTTGATGCATAAAAACCTCCAGGATAATAAAAGACTCATACTACTAGACAAGTTAGATTATCAATTCCAGGCTTGCTGCCATCCTTGCATTTTGGAAATTTCAGCATTTTGAGATTTAATGATCGACTTAGTTAAAGTACGGATCTGTGAATGGGCGGCGCGCTCAGATGCCATCTTAGCCATCATTACTGCCATTTGATGATGGGAAATCATCTGCCGGACAAATTCCTTGTCAAAGTTCTTGGCTGTCTTGAGTGCATCCATGTCCATTTTCATGTTCATCATGCCCTGGCCTTGATTGTGGTGGTCTCCCATCATGCCCATATCGGTCATGGAATGTGTTGGGACGGTTGTGCCATACCACCGTTTATACCAGGTACGCATCTGTTGAATTTCACGGGTTTGATTTTGTTTAATTGATGCAGCTAATTCCTTAATTTCTTGTCGTTTACCACGACTCAAAGCTAAGTCAGCCATAATGATCGCGTCTTGGTGATGTGGAATCATCATTTCGATAAAATGTTGATCGACTCGTGTTGATTTCGGTTGTTGCGAATTTCCCGATGCGGGTAACGACTGAGCCTGTTCGCTGTTTGTGAGGACGAATCCGCCAACGGTGAAACTATTAAGT
This sequence comes from Chamaesiphon sp. OTE_75_metabat_95, assembly GCA_031387665.1. Lineage (GTDB taxonomy): Bacteria > Cyanobacteriota > Cyanobacteriia > Cyanobacteriales > Chamaesiphonaceae > Chamaesiphon. The sequence continues at coordinate 6,631 of JANNDL010000023.1, forward strand.
AACCCGACTAAGCTATAAACCATAAACATCTTATTCATGAATTAACCTGATTGAGAGGAAGATCTGGTTCCCCTATCTTTATAGAATATGCTCAGACTATGAGGAACTTATGAGTGATTCAAAGCTTTAATTAGATAAAGTGACCTTGCATCAATATTCTTGGTGTAGAAAGGGAGTGAGATTCTTTCATCTAGGATTCACAATTGCCAATTATGTTTAAGATGCGCGAAGCCCCTGGCTACCATATTCAGCATATAGAAGGAGTTAGTTCTATGAAAATTTTGGTAGTAGAAGATGATGAAGCAATTACCGATCTCCTGACTCTCACTCTCTGCAACCAAAATTATGTGGTTGAAGCTGCTAATGATGGAGAGGCAGCTTGGGAACTAATTGTCGTCTATGACTATGATCTACTACTGATCGACATTACGCTCCCTAATCTAAATGGAATTAGCCTTTGTCAAAGAATCCGAGCGCATGGCTATCAAATGCAAATCATGCTGGTTACGGGGCGAAGCAGTAATTATGACCAAGTGACTGGGTTAGAAGCAGGTGCTGATGCATACATGACAAAACCGATCGATTTGGAGGTCTTGATCGCTCGGATTCGTGCCTTGCTCCGCCGCGAAGGAACGACTTTTTATTCTGTACTAGAGTGGGGTAGTTTGCGGCTCGATCCGGCAACTCGTGAAGTCACTTATGCCAAGGAACCGTTATTCTTGAGTCCCAAAGAGTTTGCGATCTTAGAGTTTTTCGTGCGGAATGGTCGTCGCGTCTTTACTTACAGCAAGATCTTGGATCGACTCTGGGCATATGAAGAGACCCCTAGCGAGGATGCGGTGAGAACTCATATTAAGGGAATCCGGCAGAAGCTGAGAAGGGCTGGTGCTCCCACAAATTTGATCGAAACGGTGTATGGATTGGGCTATCGGCTTAAACCCTTGGAATCTTTGACCGATTCAATCGATCCAAATCGACAAGTGACTCAACCAATTCAACAACAAATCCTCAATGCCTTATCTGAACAGCAAGAAATCGATAGCTCCGCGACCTGCCAGACAAGTGCCCAAACGCATTCGGGTTGCGCCAAAGGCGATCGAGCAGCGGACGACCTAACGACAGAACCGGGCGATCACCAAGAGCCGCTATTTACCGATGAGCGGCCACTGTTATTAATTATCGATCCCGATCGTCAACTAGCCAAACAGTTGATGAATGAAGCAGTAAATTGGGGCTTTCGGAGCGCAATCTCGACGACTCTTGCCGCAGCCGAAATAAAAATAGAGCAAGATGCACCCACGGTCGTGCTACTCGATCCTGACATTACACATCCCACCACAGATAGTTTAAAACTGCTGGCAAAGCTCACTCATCAGACTCCAGCAGTACCAGTTCTTGTTTTTACCAGTCACGATCAATTAACCGATCGACTAGAAGTTGCCCAACTGGGCGGACATAGTTTTTTAAGCAAACCTTTACCCCTGACTCAAGTCCTCAAAGCTGTCGCTCAAGCGGCACAACAAGCTGAAGCTGCCAAGCAACGAGTGATGGTCGTCGATCGAGATCCTCAGATTTTGGCAACTTTGAAGAGGCTGCTAGAACCCTGGGGATTGAGTGTGACAACGCTCAACGACCCTCAACAATTTTGGGAAACGCTGGAATCCTGCTCGCCAGATCTGCTGGTTCTAGAAATGAACATGCCGATCTTGAGTGGTGTTGATCTGTGCCAGATCGTCCGCAACGATTCGCTCTGGGGAAATTTACCCATCATCTTTTTGATATCCCATCCCAATATCGAGACAATTGATCGAGTCTATTCAGTGGGTGCAGATGACTTTGTGAGCAAACCGATTGCGGGTTCAGAATTGGTCAGTCGCATCATCAATCGCCTAGAGCGGATCGAACTCCTGCGGAATGCTGCTGAGATTGATCGGTTGACCAAACTCTCCAATCGCCATAAGTCCACCCAAGATTTGAATAAATACCTGCAATTTGCGGCTCGACAAGACCTGCCGCTCTGTCTAGCAGTCCTGGATTTAGACAATCTCAAGGCAATTAATGAGCGTCATGGATATAGTACTGGCGACATGGTGATGCGGCAGTGGGGACAGTTGCTTCAGCAGACTTTTAGGCAGAATACAGTAACTGCGCGGTGGGAGGGCGATGAATTTGTTGTTGCCTTGTTTGACACGACCAAGGCAGAGGGGATGCAAAGACTTACTCAGTTACTCACTACACTCCAGCGTAGACAATTTGTTGCTCCCGATCAAACTCAATTTCAGATCGCCTTTAGTGCGGGAATTGCTCAGTATCCAGATGATGGCACCGATTTACCGACTCTTTATCAAGCCGCAGCCGCAGCCCTGCATCAGTCTAAAATTGCTGGGTGTGCCTATATTTCGGCTGCGGGAGATACTCAGACTATTGACACCCCAACAAAGTCTTAATCGTACCTGCGGCTTTGCTGACGTTTTATTGGTTGGCATTGGCTTACTGCTGTCCCCCTTAGACTCAGTAAAGTCATAGCTATTTAGAGATGTTACTTACAGAGTAGCTTTATACCAAGTTTGATACCATTTCCGCATTTGTTCGATCTCAGCAGTTTGAGCTTTGACAATCGACTCAGCTAATGTCCGAATTTCTGGTGATTTGGTCGTCCGCAACACCATCTGACTCATCTGGGTTGCCATCTGGTGATGGCCACTCATTTGACGCAGAAATTCCTTATCAAAATCGGCGGCATTTTTGAGAGTATTCATATCCATTTTCATGCCATTTATGGGCATTTGCATCATCCCTTGGTTGCCATCTTTATTCATAGCACTGCTATCTTTACCCATCATGCCACCACCCATTCCCATCGCGGGAATTTCGGTACCATAAGCTGTTTTGTACAAAGTTGCCATTGTTTGAATCTCGCTCTTTTGGTCTTTGATAATAGATTGAGCGAGTTGTTTGATTTCAGGACGCTTCGCACGGGTTAGGGCTAAATTCGCCATCTCAATTGCTTGCTTATGATGGGCAGTCATCATCGTCAGAAAATCTCGATCGGAAATAGTTTGACTGGATGAGTTGGGAGCTGAACTCATGGCTGGACTGGTCGTGGTTGTAGTCTCTGTTGTTGACGGCGATGAGCTGGGAGCTGAACTTACGGCTGGACTGGTCGTGGTTGTAGTTTCTGTTGTTGACGGCGATTGCGCTGTGCGATTGGAACATGCTGCTAATCCACTGCTTAAAAAGATGGCAGCGATCGCGAATCCTCCCCATATTTTCGGTGGGAATGTTGCTGGATTTGCCATTCTTTTGCGATTCTCCACGGGAGAGGCGTTGTCAACGACAGAAGATTTAGCTCGGTTGTGATATTCAGTCATAACTTTTAGGTATTTTGTTGAGGCTTAACTCTGACGATTTGGTTCCTCTATCTTTATAGACTACGCTCAGACTATGAGGAACTTATGAGCGATGTAGAGCTTTGATTAGATGGATTGAACGTGGCAAGGTCACTCCGGTGTTTCTCTCCTGGCGAACAATCTTAAATCACAAGATTTTCTGATCTGCTCATAAGTTTCTCAGATTGTTTTCCTATATTCAAACTAGATTGTAGTAGGAAGATTCATCAATGAGACACGACCACAGTCAACACGAACAAAACCCACCCGCTCCATCTGGTGGGCACGAAGGACACGAACGACCACCTCAAAGAAATCAGTCTAATCCCGACCCACATGGCAACCATAATGGTCATGGTCAGCAGCCCACTCATGCCGAACACGCTGGGCACGATAAACATGCCGGACACAGCCCAGAGATTTTCAAACGCCGCTTCTTTATCTGTCTAGTGCTAACGCTGCCCGTGCTTTACTTTGCACCAATGTTTCAGGATTGGTTTAATTACAAAGCAATCCAGTTTTCGGGTTCAGAGTGGGTGATTCCGATTTTCTCAACGATTATTTATTTCTATGGTGGCTGGGTTTTCCTGAAGGGAGCTTGGTTTGAACTCCAAAGTAAAATCGGGATGATGACGCTGGTTGCACTAGCGATCACCGTATCGTTTGTCTACAGTGTGGCAGTAACTTTCGGAGTGAAGGGAGATTCTTTCTATTGGGAACTGGCAACCTTAGTCGATATCATGTTGCTCGGTCATTGGATGGAAATGGCTTCGGTGCAAGGAGCCAGCAATGCGCTAGGCGAACTTGCAAAATTAGTGCCTTCTGTCGCTCACAAGCAGGCAAACGGACGGAGTGAAGATGTTCAAGTAACTACATTAGTTGAGGGTGATCTAATTCTAATTCGCCCTGGCGAACAAGTGCCGATCGATGGTGAGATCGTCGAGGGTACTTCCAATGTCAATGAATCCTTTCTAACTGGGGAGTCGCGCCCAGTGGTCAAAAAAGCCACGGACGAAGCGGTAGCTGGAGCTGTCAATGGCGAGGGTGCGCTGACAATCAAGGTTACTCGTACCGGAGATAACACTACTTTGAGTCAGATTATGCGGATGGTTAAAGAAGCGCAGACATCTAAAAGTAAATTTCAATCACTAGCCGATCGACTCGCCTATTGGTTGACTTTAATCGCGGTCGGGATCGCTACGCTCGCATTCGTTATTTGGCTATCAATTAAACCAGATGATCTATCGTTTGCAGTTAGTAGAGCAGTGAGTGTATTAGTAGTTGCTTGTCCTCATGCGCTAGGGCTAGCAGTTCCCTTAGTACTAGTCAATGCTACTGCCATGTCTGCAAAAAACGGGATTTTGGTGCGAAACCGAGAAGCCTTTGAACGAGCAAAAAGCATCAAAACAATTGCTATGGATAAAACGGGGACATTAACGACCGGACACTTTGGCGTACAACGAACTTATACGGATAGTATCGATGAAGTAAAAGCTTTGGGCATTGCTGCTTCCCTAGAGTCATTATCAGAACACCCGCTCGGACAATCGATCGTCGAAGAAGCCAGCCATCGCAAAATCGAGCTTTCCAAAGCCAGTGACTTTAAAGCCATTCCCGGTCAGGGCGTTGAAGGCATGGTAGACAATCAACGCTATCGGGTCGGCAGACCAGAATGGGTTAAGGAGTTAAAAGTGCAGTTTCCACCAGCGTTGGAAAAGGGACTACAAGACCGTGAAGCTCGTGGTGAAAGTGCGATCGTCTTGATGAACGACAAACAAGTCCTTGCGCTATTTGGGTTAGCCGACCAAGTGCGACCATCGGCACGAGCAGCGGTTTTAAAACTAGAGAAGATGGGCGTGCAGGTAGTGATGATTACAGGCGATGCCGAAGCAGTTGCCAAATCTGTTGCGGGGGATTTGCAGATCGATCGCTACTATGCTCGTGTTTTACCACAAGATAAAGCTGCTCTAATTCATAAGCTCAAAGCCGAGAAACCGACTGCCTTTGTGGGCGATGGGATCAATGATGCACCTGCTTTAACCGAGTCAGATTTAGGACTGGCGATCGGGGCTGGAACTAATGTGGCGATCGAGTCTGCCGATCTCATCTTAGTTAAAAGTGATCCGCTCGATGCCACCTACGCACTCAAACTGGCGAAAGCGACTTACGACAAAATGGTGCAGAACTTGCTGTGGGCAGCAGGGTACAACGTCGTTGCTATTCCCTTAGCAGCCGGAGTTGGGGTGCCGTTCGGTATTTTATTAACACCAGCAATAGCCGCAATCTTGATGAGCGTTTCAACAGTTGTTGTTTCATTTAATGCCATGTCTCTACGCACCATTCGATTTAAAGATTAGGAGCAATCGAAATTAATATGACACAGAAAACTAAAGAAATTTTGAGTTGGTACGGTAGTGATAGTCCTGGCACCCTTACCAACTTAGCCCGATTATTAAACCACGGTAAACTCGCCGGTACTGGCAAGCTAGTCATTCTTCCTGTAGACCAAGGCTTTGAACATGGCCCTGCGCGGAGTTTTGCCGCCAATCCTCCTGCTTATGATCCGCGCTATCATTTTGAATTAGCGATCGAAGCTGGCTGTAATGCCTATGCCGCCCCTTTAGGTTTTCTGGAAGCTGGGGCACGAGAATTTGCGGGTGAAATTCCCTTAATTCTAAAAGTGAATGACCATGATGCTTTACTCGATGAAGCCGATCCCACTCAGGCATTGACTAGTAGTGTTGAGGATGCCCTGCGGTTAGGCTGCGTCGGGATTGGATTTACTATTTATCCTGGTTCCGCTAAACGCTTCGAGATGTATGAGCAAATCCGCGCCTATGCTGCCGAAGCCAAGCGGTGCGGGCTAGTTGTAGTAATTTGGTCTTATGCGCGGGGTTCGGGTGTCAGTACAGCGGGGGAAACCGCGATCGATGTAATTACCTACGCAGCACAAATTGCCGCCCAGTTGGGAGCACATATTATTAAAGTCAAACTCCCAACTGACCATATCGAACAACCTGCTGCCCAGAAAGTTTATCAAGAGATGCAAATTCCAATTTCTACCCTCACCGAACGAGTCAGTCATGTTGTTCAATGTGCATTTAATGGTCGAAGAATCGTGATTTTCTCTGGTGGAGCCACACATTCAGATGAAGCAATTTTGGCTGAAGTGCAAGCCATTCGATTGGGGGCTGGCTTTGGCTCCATTATTGGACGTAATTCTTTTCAACGCAGTAAACCAGAGGCATTAAAACTACTCAATTCTGTGATGGAAATATATAGTGGTTTATTGCTCACCGCAGAATAAGTCACATGTTTTCATGAGTCTGAACAAGATTGGATTCGTTACTATTTTGATCGTTTTTGAAATTTGCAATTGTAAACTTCTACCACTTACCTTATATGACAGTCGCTACTCTGATCGCACCTAAAACCTTGACCGCAGCAGAACTGCGAAAGATTCATGCCTACTGGCGTGCCGCGAACTATCTCTCCGTGGGTCAGATTTATCTCCTCGACAACCCACTTCTGCGGGAACCGCTCGAACTAGAACATATCAAACCTCGACTGCTCGGACATTGGGGCACTACTCCAGGTCTTAACTTTATTTACGCTCATTTTAATCGGGTGATTAAAGCGCGGGATCTGAATGTTATTTATATTGCAGGCCCAGGGCATGGCGGACCAGGGATTGTGGCTAACACGTATCTAGAAGGGACTTACAGCGAGGTTTATCCCAATATTTCCCAGAATACTGAGGGGATACAGCGGCTGTTCAAACAGTTCTCATTTCCAGGCGGAATTCCCAGCCATGCTTCCCCTGAAACACCTGGCTCCATCCATGAGGGCGGGGAGTTAGGCTACTCACTGCTTCATGCCTATGGTGCTGCCTTCGACAACCCCGATCTTGTAGTTTGCTGCGTCGTTGGCGATGGAGAAGCTGAAAC
>JANNDL010000063.1:0-33783 GCA_031387665.1 Chamaesiphon sp. OTE_75_metabat_95
CTGTAAATAAGTAGATCGATAAAGCTACTGTGACTAATCCCAAGAATCCTAAAGCATAAGACTGTTCACGAGAAATAGTTCCACCGGTAGCAGCATAGACAATTGGTGCCAAAATCAGATTAATCGCTGAGCTCCAGAACAGATAACGAGTTAACTGGCGACTGGATAACTTGGTGGCGATCAATAATAAGTCTTCAACAACTGTGATTGTTTTCATTTTTAAAAACCTGGTTAAAATCTAATAAATTCACACATTAAGCTAACCCCACAGCAGCAACCAAAACATCGATCGCTTTAATGGCAATAAACGGTGCCACGACACCACCCAAGCCATAAATAAAAATATTCCGTTGCAATAACTGTTCTGCCGTCAGCGGTCTAAATTTCACCCCTTTTAAAGCTAACGGAATTAATGCTGGAATGACTAGTGCATTATAAATTAACGCCGATAAAATTGCCGATTGCGAACTCGCCAAACCCATCACATTTAGACTGCCAATTCCGGCACCAGCAAAGATGGCCGGCAAAATCGCAAAATATTTAGCCACATCATTGGCGATCGAAAATGTGGTTAACGCCCCGCGAGTAATTAATAATTGCTTCCCAATGGTGACAATATCAATTAACTTCGTCGGATCAGAGTCTAAATCCACCATATTTGCTGCTTCCTTCGCCGCTTGGGTACCCGAATTCATCGCTACACCGACATTGGCCTGCGCCAGAGCCGGAGCGTCATTAGTACCATCGCCAGTCATTGCTACCAATTTACCCTGAGCTTGCTCGGCGCGAATCACCTCGATTTTATCCTCTGGCGTGGCCTCAGCAATAAAGTCATCGACTCCCGCCTCTGCCGCAATTACTGATGCTGTGATTTGATTATCCCCCGTCAACATTACTGTCCGAATTCCCATTTGGCGCATCTGATCGAAGCGTTCGCGAATCCCTGGTTTGATAATATCTTTGAGATAAATTACGCCATAAATATCATCCCCCTGGCACACCGCCAGCGGTGTACCACCCAATCGTGAGACTCGCTCGTAGGCTCCATCTAAATCTGCGGGAATTTGCCCACCACGGGAGCGAACAAATCCTTTAAGCGCATCTACCGCACCCTTCCGAATCTCCGTACCATCGGCTAAATCTGTACCACTCATGCGCGTACGGGCGGAAAATTCGATACCAGTGGCGGTGGTTCGTTCGATCTGCTGCTCCGCACCTAATTTCTGGGCTAAGAGCACGATCGATTTACCCTCTGGAGTCTCATCAAAGATGCTCGAATTAAGGGCGACTTGGGCGATACTGGAGAGATCGTGACTACCAATCGGGATAAATTCCTCGGCCAAACGATTCCCCAGGGTAATTGTCCCCGTTTTATCTAAAACTAAGGTGTTGACATCGCCACAAGCTTCTACCGCCCTTCCGGAGGTGGCGATGACATTAAACTGAGCCACCCGATCCATGCCAGCAATGCCGATCGCGCTCAACAGTCCACCGATAGTTGTCGGAATCAGTGCCACTAGTAATGCCACCAAAACAGCAATACTCACCGGGGCTTTGGCGTAATTCGCCACTGGGGAAAGGGTCGCAATGACGATCAAGAAAACTTGGGTCAAGACCGCGAGTAACACTGTTAAGGCGATCTCATTCGGCGTTTTACTCCGATCCGCTCCTTCTACTAAGGAGATCATCCGATCGATAAATCCCTTCCCCGGATCTGCTGTCACCCGAATTAATAGCTCATCCGACAGAATCCTTGTTCCTCCTGTTACCGAGCTAGCAATATCGGTTCCAGGCTGCTTCAATACTGGTGCAGACTCTCCCGTAATCGCCGACTCATCTACAGCGGCCTCCCCACTCGTCACTTCACCATCAGCAGGAATCATATCACCCGCGATTACTTTGACAATATCCCCTTTTTGTAAGCTCGTTGAACTGATTTCCGAGATCGAACCGTCTGCTAACACTTTGCGGGCGGATGTGTCAGATTTTGTCGCTCTTAAAGCATCGGCCTGAGCTTTCCCACGCCCTTCGGCAAAGGCTTCGGCAAAGTTGGCAAATAGCACAGTAGCAAACAAAATGGCACAGATTAAGCCATTAAAGAGCCGCTGATCACCGCCCGCAACCGTACCAAAAATGTGGGGATCGATCGTCATCAGTGCCGTGATGATTGTCCCAATCCAAACCAGGAACATCACCGGATTTTTGACAGCGATACGCGGATCAAGTTTGACAAAGGATTGTTTGATAGCACGGGCAAGCATCCCTTTGGATTTAGCCTTGGGGGTGTGCTTGCGTTGCGATCGAGGAATTGATGTCATGATAATTTTGGATTTTGGATTTTTTCAAACCGACTGGCGGGTTAGAGTTTGCCTAGCTGAAATGCTTCAGCGATCGGACCTAAGGCTAGAATGGGAAAAAAGCTCAACGCGCCCAATACCAAAATCACCCCAGCCGTCACACTGGTAAATAACACCGTATCAGTACGGAGTGTGCCTGTAGTTATTGGTACTGGTTGCTTGCGAGACATGCCATCGGCCAATAGCAATAGGGCGAGAATTGGTACATATCGCCCGATCAGGATACTCACACTCGCACTGAGATTCCACCATAATCCGGTGGCTGCCGGTGCGGAATCAGCCAATCCTTCTAAGCCAGAACCGTTATTAGCCGAGGCCGAGGCATATTCATACACTACCTGGGAAATACCATGAAACCCAGCATTGCTAATCCCGGACAAAGTTTCCGGAAAAGCCAGCGCAATCGCACTAGGAATCAATACAGCAACTGGATGCACCAGTAGAACTACACTGGCTAAAATAATCTCCGGCTTCTCAATCTTGCGTCCCAAAAATTCCGGAGTGCGGCCGACCATTAAGCCAGTCAGAAATACGGCTAAAATTAGGTATACAAATAAGTAAGCTGTTCCCGTTCCTTGTCCGCCCCAGATAATTTGCAGAAAGAGGTTAAAGAGTGTCACCAAACCACCTGCTGGCATGAAAGAGTCGAGCATTCCATTCACGGCTCCACACATCGTGCCAGTCGTAACAACTGCCCAAAGTGCGGTTTGTGCCCACCCAAAGCGAACTTCTTTACCTTCTAAATTCGGTTGCGGTGAGCCAAGTTGAGCGTTGATGATTGGATTACCACCATATTCACCGATCGCGGCAACGCCGATCGCAATGATAAAGATCGCAAATACCATTCCAAAGATTAACCAAGATTGACGGGTATTCCCAGCAAAAATACCATAGGTATGAATTAAAGCAGCCGGAATACTCACCATCGCGATCGTCGCAACTAGATTAGTAAAACCATTGGGGTTTTCAAATGGGTGAGCAGAATTTGCCCCAAAGAACCCACCCCCATTTTCACCGAGTTGTTTGATACTTTCTAAATGGGCAATCGGACCAACTGCAATGACTTGATTAGCTCCCTCTACAGTAGTTGCAATCACAGGTGGAAACAGAGTTTCTGGGACTCCAGTGACTAATAATAATAAAGCAATATAGATCGATAAAGGTAATAATATGCGGGTAATTCCACGCACTAAATCCACATAGAAATTACCCAGAGATCTCCCAGTTAAGCCCCTAATAAACGCAATTCCCACAGCTAATCCAGTCGCCGCAGATGTAAACATCAAAAAGCCTAAACCGAATACTTGGCTGGCGTAACTAAAAGTAGTCTCGCCAGAATAATGCTGCTGATCCGTATTGGTTAAAAACGAAATTGTCGTATGCAAAGCCGTGTCCCAAGTTGGCGCATTCAGTCCAGTGGGATTAAATGGCAATCCGCCCTGAATCATTAGGAGTGTAAATACAAAGACAGCCATGACGATATTGCTGACAAAAATTGCTCGTGCGTATTGCCAGCCTGTCATCATTTCGCAATCGTCGATCTGGCCAAACTTATATATTCCCTGCTCCAGTGATGAAAAGATCGGATCTAATGGTGCAGATATCTCTGGGTTCGATCGAAATACCCGCGCCATGTACCTACCTAAGAGTGGTGTAATAATGCCGATCGGTAGTAAGGTCAAAGCAATTTGAAAAAGTCCTTGCCACATGGGTAAATTTAAGTAATAACTTAACTATTAGCGGACAATATCCATTATCGATCGAACAACCCCTGATAACTGTCTAAACATGTGTTTGTCTTTTGGCAAGTTTGTTTAGATTGTGTCTAAACAAATCTAAACAATGAGCAATGAGCGATCAATCATCATTTTCACCCAATCACTCCTTAGAATTTAGCTCGATTGCTGGGCTGTTTCTGACTGTACTAATCTTAGAATTCTCTACTCCAGTAGATTATTTATTTGGCTATCTTTATACTGCTCCAATTTTATTGGCTAGCTTTAGATTTGGTCGAATAGCAGCCATTTATGCCACGGCGATCGCGGTAATCCTCACACTCAGTAATCTCTGGATTCCAGGCGGTCAAATAATCACAATGCCGATGGTAGTTGGTAGATTGATCGCCTCAATCACACTGATATTAACAGGGTGGCTGAGTGAAAATAATTATAGCTATCGAGCTGCGATTTCCAAACAACAATCTCAATTAAATATTCAACAACAATTGGTCAGGATACGTGAAGATTTTGCATCCACTCTGACTCACGATCTTAAGACACCACTGCTCGGCGGTATTGCTGCTTTAGAAGCATTTCAACACGAAAACTTTGGAGCTGTAACGGTCAAACAACAGCAGGTTTTAGCCATGATGTTTCGCAGTCATCAGACTAGCTTGCAGTTAGTTGAAACGCTCCTAGATGTCTACCGCAACGATACGGAAGGATTGAAATTAGCCCTTGAGCCAGTTGATTTGACAGCGTTAGCTCAAGAAGTTGTCACCACTCTTGCTCCCCTAGCCGTAGCCGATCGAATTTATCTTAGTCTTAACTATGGATCATCAGACTTTCGCCAATCTTTATGGGTAAATGGTGACAGGTTTCAACTCCAGCGCGTATTTACCAATCTACTTAAAAATGCGATCGATCATTCCCGCAGAGGCGAACGAGTTGAGATTGTTTTAGAATCTCATGCCTATCAACAAGTAGTCAAAATTCTTGATTCCGGCTCTGGCATTACCCCCACAGAATTACCATATCTATTTCAACGATTTTATCAAGGACATAGCGACAGACAAGCTAAAGGTACTGGATTAGGACTCTACCTCTGCCGCCAAATTATTGAAGCCCATCAAGGTATAATTTGGGCAGAGAATCGCGATTCTGCTGGTGCAATGTTTGGATTTAAGTTATTCACTTACCCCCATTCACGATCGGGATTTACCGGATTTAAAGATTTACAGGATTAGGCTATCGGTACTAATTCTCAACTCCCAACTCCCAACTCCTAACTTGCCTAACTCACCCATCCGAATCCTACTAGTAGAAGATGACGAACTCTTTCGGTTAGGGTTACAGTTTCGGATGCAACAGGAGCTAGGGATCGAGATTGTAGCGGAAGCTGCTGACGGGGAAACTGCGGTTGAATTAGCCCATCGACAGCCCCTCGATTTGGTCTTGCTCGACATTGGTTTGCCGAGAATGAGCGGATTAGAAGCCTGTCGTCAAATCAAACTGTCTCAGCCGCAGCTACCTGTCTTAGCATTGACTTCTCACTCCGAGCGATCTCTCATCACGAGATTGATTGAAGCTGGCGTTCAGGGCTACTGTCTCAAGGGAATTGCGCCGGAGCTATTGATTCTCGCCGTGCGTTCGGTAGCGGCAGGAGCATCCTGGTGGGATCGCACGGCTACTGCCGAAATTCGAGCGACAATTCTCAATCCTGGCGGTGAACGGCTCTCACAACAAGCAATGTCGTTAACCAATCGGGAACGGGAAATTCTCACGCTGATTGTGGCTGGTAAGATCGATCGAGATATCGCCCAAACTCTGTATATTGCGCCTGCAACTGTCAGAGTTCACGTCCATGCAATATTGCACAAATTGGGCGCGCGCGATCGATCTCACGCGATTCTAATCGCCCAGCAGCAACAGCTTTGTAATCCATCAACTTGAAGTTGACACAAATCAGTGCTTGAAATTGCGGTCTAAAATCCTAGAGCTGACGGATGCAGGGATGTGGCAAAATGAGAAGAAGATTATACTATTATTTTTAGAGATGCAAACTAGTCAAAAATTTATACTTACCAATCTATGAAATGACGATCGGATGTTGACCATAGAATGGGATGGCGTTTGACCAATCTGGACGCTCTCCTCGATCGTAGGCAATCCGTGCCAACTCTAGCACACCCACCACGGTATCGGCGAGATTAGCCGATTGTGGAATGATTTGGTGATGGGAGGGCTTGAAATCAGCTAAGTAGGCATCCCAGTCAGCAGATGAAAATACTCTGTCAGTAAGGATCGTAGTTAATTCCTGAGGATTCTTATTGAAATTGTAAATTGCGCCAAATACTTCGCCGCGTTGAGCAGGCATTGAAATTGCAATTGAACCAAATTGCTGGGATTGCCACGCGATCGCCGCTAGACTAGAAATCGTAAGTACAGGCACATTTAGCTGTTGTCCCAATGTCCGTGCCGTGACAACAGCCAACCTTGTCCCCGTAAACCCTCCAGGCCCGTTGGTAACTGCAATCCAACCCAGATCTTGCCAAGTTTGTGGGCTAATAAATTCGAGCAGATGGGGGTGGAGATAGTTAGAAGTCTCTCGTCCCAAATCCCATGTCTGGCAACGCACATCATCGGCATTACTACTAATTGCTAAACCTAATGCAGGGCTGCTGGTATGTAATGCTAGACCGTATTTCATGAATTGATGGACAACCGTAGGGTGCGTTACTGCGCCAGCATAACGCACCATCGATCGATACAGCAACATGATAATTCGGAACAGGTTAAAATAACAGAAAGACATACACTTTGTATGAGGCAAGTTAGTTATTGGTGCGTTAGGCTCCGCCGTAACACACCCTACGATCGATATTCAGATTGCGATCGTGTAAGGTATAGAGAAAGAAATTGAATCTGTCAATATGACTTCTGCTGATACTGGATCTAATTCTAACCCTCAGACACTGCGCGATCGATATCTCCAGACGATCGATGAAATAGTGGCGCGGATTCTGACGGGTAAACAGATTATCTCCAAAGAATATATCTATCAAATCCTGGTTGAGAAAATCGAACTGGGTACTAGTGAAGTCTTTGAAGGTTGCTTAAGTGATACCGTACAAGTAATAGAACGAGAAATTGCCAGTCAAACCGACGAGGTAAAGCAATCTAAATTAGGGCACAAACTCAACGCGCTCAAATGGATTGAGACAGCACTAGGAAATGTGCAAAATGAACGCCAAGCAGTGGCTGCTGTAACTGCTACGATCGATCGAATCGTCACCGCTGAACAAAATGAGCGGCTAAACACCCTGCTTCAAGCTCTCGATCCCAATCAAGAGCGAAAACTCGATCGATCTCAGCTTCAACTGATGATTAAGTTACTCCAATCCGTGGCAACAGTCACCCTGCAACCCGCAGATTTTGAGCAACTACGTCAATTATCCCACGGACTCGATCGCGGCTTGAATACCCTCCCAGCCTTGGAACCCCATCTAGTCAGTTGGGTATATGAAAATGGCCAACAGATCGGCTTTGGCGGAGTCACAGAGAATGGCCCCTGGTCGCTGTGGACGCGACAAGTCACCAAACCACTGATTCAGTCCTTATTCAAAACAATCGGGCTTCAGCGGTCAGTATCCGACCTTGCAGCAGATCAGGGGACGGGTGATGAGGGCGACTGGACGGAACTGGCGATCGTTTTACAGAGTATTCAGACAGCCCTGGTAACTTGGTTCGACGCGCAGATGTACGACAGGGATTGGGGACAGCGGATGGCGTTTAGCACGCTGATTACGTTTGCCGCAATTTGGAGCGAGTTGGCAAATGGGATTGGACGCGCGACGGGGATTAATAGTACTCATCGCGATGCAATTGCCAAAGCCTGTTTTCAGGTAACGCTGCAAATTCTCCGCACCGCCGCCCAACGTCCGAATTTCCCCCTCTATGGCGGGATCTTTGCGGCATTTTCTGGGGAAACTTTGCGGGATACCCTGTCTTATTTCGATCTCCCGCTCAAGCAAGTTGCAGGTACCCAGGAGAAAGGGCGACTATTAACAATTTTAGGTTACTCACAGCAGACATTAGGTCGGATCGATCGAGCCATCGAACTACATCAGGAAGCTCTACTAATCGCCAACCAAGCAGCAGATCGTCCCTGCGAAATCGCCAATCTCAATCATCTGAGTCGAATTTCGATCGGTCAAAAAGACTATGCTCAAGCAGTTAGCTACAGTCAACGTGCCCTAATTTTAGCCAGACAGACGGGGGATAAACTGGGCGAAGCCAATGCCCTGACAAATGTGGGGTATTCAGAAGTCTTAACTGCACATTCAAACGACATTATGGACGAGGAAGTCTACGAACAGAATATCACCTATCTCGATCGAGGTTTGACCCTAGCCGAAACTTTACAAGACAAGCAGAGCCTAGCCCTCTGCTATCATAGCCTCGGACTCGCCTACCTCACCATCCAACAACCCGAAAAAGCGATCGAATATCTCCAGCAAGGTACCAAAGCCGCCCAAGCTGTCGGTGATTTGTATCTTCAGGGACTCAATCTCACCTATCTCGCCGAAGCAAATCACAGCCTCCAAAAAAACGGTACCGCCGTCTTTTATAGTTGTTTAGCTATGTATCAACTCCACCAAATTGGTGCCAAAGAATGGCGACAAAGCGCGAGTTTAGCAGCGGTGTTGCGGGGACAGTTGGGACAGGCAGAATTTGACCAATTATTAATTAAGTATCGCCCGAATTTATTACCTGCGATCGGTGTTGATGGCTATGACTATCTACCGCAATTGCTCACCCAATATTTAGATGGTGGTGAAAATTAACGTGAGTTGAATTTATTGGGTTTATTCTTTCACTCAATCTCCAGATTCAGGCACTAACGTTGCCATACATTGAACATATAAATGCTAAAAAAATTAGAACTTCATAACTTCAAAAGTCATCGCCAAACACAGTTCAATTTTAACGATTCTCGTCTACAAGCAATAATTGGTCAAAATAGTTCAGGGAAAACTTCTGTTCTACAATCATTATATTATTTAAGTCAGCTTTCAAAAGCGACAGGTTCAAATGGTCGAATCTGGCATGATTTAATCTTTGATGTTGGTATAGATTGCGGAACAATGAATCAAAGCGAGATGCTTGTTGTCGGAAGCGGTTACTGGAAGAATGATAGTCAAGAAAATTGGCGGTTTTCTTGTGAATTCAAAAAGGAATCTGATGATTTTTGGAAGCCAGTAAATAGAATCTGGATTAATAATGGAAAAGAGATTGTAATTCCAAAGGTTCAGGTACAAGATTCCTCTGTAATTATCCCTCCAGATCTAAAATTTTCAACCCACCTAAAATTAAATGTAGGTAACTTAGCAAAAGCATCTTACAGCGAAGCAATTATCCCCGAAATTAAGATCGATGGTTCTGGATTAGCACCAACATTAGATTACCTCCGCAGCGAAGCTCCAGATCGATTTCAAGCTATACAGGAAATGTTGCAACAGATTGTTCCAGGTGTCCGAAGAGTAGGTATAAGAAGAGCAAAAGTTAAGATCGATCGACAGAGATCGATCGAAGTTGATGGTAAGTCTATCTCTTATGAAGAAAATCAAGAAGTTGTAGGGCAAGAAATTGTTCTAGATATGAATACAGGAGATCGCATTCCTGCCCATGCAATTAGTGAAGGGACGATGCTGACATTGGGTTTGCTCACCGTATTAATAAATCCTAAACAGCCAAATCTAGTATTATTAGATGATATTGAACAGGGACTCCATCCCAAAGCACAACGAGAATTAATCACGGTATTTAAGCAAATAATTCAAGCTAACCCAAATTTACAGATTATTTTCACTACTCACTCACCATATATCCTTGATGAACTCGAACCTTCTCAGGTTCATGTTTTGAGTAATTCTAAATCGGGGTTCACCCATGCAAAACGGCTAGACGAACATCCCGATGCAGAATGGGCAAAACAAACTTTGACCACTGGAGAATTTTGGAATGCGGAAGGAGAAGATTGGGTGGTTGATGGAGATGTGAATGATTGAGGTTGTTGTAATTGTTGAAAGTAGAATGGACGCAGTTACTGCTAAAAAATTAGCAGAGCGTGTGCTGGTAGAAAAGATAGATTGGCTAGAGGAAGATAATTTACAATACCTATTCAAATGGACTGGCTTAGAATCAGGAACAGAACATTCTTGTTGGAAAGATATTAAGGATATTATCGATCGTGCGGAAAAAGATGGTATTCCCAAGCCTAGATATCTAGGTCACGGTAAAACTGGTAAACTAAGAGCTGATGGTGCTGCCGCGCTGAAGATCTTAAAATTAAGTAAACTTCTTCATCACAAAAAGAAGCGAGAAATTGTCGCAGTTATCTTTATTCGGGATATGGACAATCAGCCCGAAAGAAAGCACGGGATCGAGCAAGCACGCTTAGAACATGCTGAAGATAGACCTTGTATCGAAATTGTTATTGGTGTAGCCGATCGAATGCGAGAAGCTTGGATTCTTAACGGTTTTACACCATTGAATGTAGAAGAAAGACAAACTCTAGCACAAATAAAAACTAAATTAAGTTTCGATCCTTGTGAGGAGGCTCATCGATTACGCGACGAGTCAGGTGAAGAGAGAAATCCTAAATTAGTCCTCAAAAGACTTACTGGTGGTAATATCAGTCGTGAACAACAATGCTGGGAAGAAACCGATCTAGACATTCTTCGATCGAGAGGAGCGAATACGGGGTTACAAGAATATCTGAATGAAGTTGACCAACGATTGATATCCATACTAGATCGATCCGACCTATAAGGAGATTAATTGGCTGATTGCTCACAGGCAAATACCACACTAAAAATGAGGGTAGAGGCAATTTATGAATTACCCCTACCCTCATTTTTCAGACTTAATTAAGCTTAAACCTTTGCTGTCGAACGTTGCTTGCGACGACCGATTGGTGCGGGACTAGCACTAGCTCCAGCTCCAACAAGCTCCTTGGTGGTAGCAGTTGCACTGACACTAGCCTTCCGTGGAGTCGAACCATCTTCTGGAGTTTGCATCATCAATACTAATAATGGCTTGCTTTGCAACTCGCGACGCACCAAGCGTTGGAGAGCAGATTCTAATTCGATTTGCAGTCCAGCCCAATCGATTTCACTTTCACCTGACTCAAACTTACGGGAGAATCTATCCCATCGATCGATCAAGCAATTCTCGATCGTCTTTTTAATCAGTGCTGATATCAGTGATTGCTCTACCGCAGTCACCACTCCTCGGAGGTTAACCTGAGGTGTTACCATCATCTTACCATCTAGACCGATCGCCAGTGCAACTGTGACGACACCATCGCCAGCAAGTTGTTTGCGCTCTTCCATAACGTGGGCTTGGTCGTGGACGATGCCAGCGTTATCGACTAGCTGAATCCCTGACGGTACTTTACCCGCCTTGCAGATGCTATTTTCAGTTAGTTCGACGATATCACCGTTGTCGATGATCACCATGTTCTCTGCTGGAATTCCGGTGCTTTGAGCAGTTTGGGAATGCTTGATTAGCATCCGGTGTTCGCCGTGGACTGGGATAAAGTATTTAGGACGAGTCAGACTGAGCATCAGTTTCTGATCTTCCTGACAGCCATGTCCAGAAACGTGAATGCCTTTATCGCGTCCGTAGATGACGTTGGCACCCTGCATCATCAATTTGTCAATGGTATTGACTACGGCGATGGTGTTGCCTGGAATTGGGTTGGCTGAGAACAGAATCGTGTCACCCTTGCGGATTTTGACTTGGCGATGTTGACCATTGGCTATTCGCGTCATTGCAGCGAGGGTTTCACCTTGAGAACCAGTAGTTAATACCAGGACTTGATTATCGGGGAGGTGGTTGGCTGATTGCAGCGGCTCAAACACATTATCAGGACAATTGATATAGCCGAGGTTCCGAGCATGAGCGATGACATTGAGCATCGATCGACCGACAACGCAGACTTTCCGATTGTACTTCATGGCGATCTCGATCGTCATGTTGATCCGATGGACGGAGGAGGAGAAGGTTGTTACCATCACTCTTCCTTTGGCTGCACTGATATATCTTTCAAGGTTGGGGAATACGGAACGCTCGGATGGTGTGAAGCCAGGTAGCTCTGAGTTGGTGGAATCACTAATGAGGCACAATACACCTTTTTCGCCATGCTCGGCTAGTTTTGCGTAGTCATACGCTTCGCCATCGACTGGGGTATGGTCAAATTTGAAGTCTCCAGTGTGGATCACTACGCCAACGGGAGTATGGAGCGCAACGGTAAAGCTATCCGCGATCGAGTGGGTATTGCGGATAAACTCAACAAAGAATGATTCACCAATTCTGACGATATCACGGGGGGCGACTGTTTTGATTTTAGTTCTGTCAGCTACGCCAGCTTCTTCCAATTTACCCTGCAACAATGCCATTGCTAGACGTGGGCCATAGATGATTGGGATATCAAACTGCTTGAGGTGATAAGGGATGCCACCGATATGATCTTCATGTCCGTGGGTGACGATCATCCCTTTGATTTTGTGCTGATTTTCGCGCAGATAAGTCATGTCTGGCAGCACTATATTGATGCCGTGCATTCCATCGGTAGGAAATGCTAATCCAGCGTCTAATAGTAAGATTTCGTCATTGATTTCAAAGACACAGGTATTTTTACCAATCTCATGCAAGCCACCCAACGGGATGACTTTCAGAGTAGGTTCATTAGGATTCTTTTTGACTGCTGGGGTTACGGATGATTTGATGATTGGACGCATTTAGATAACTACAGAGAGATTAGGTTAATTTGTGGACAAAACTGTTTATTTCGATCGCAAGGCGTGCCGATGGCAATCGACTGAACAATCACAGCAGATTGATTTAGTTAGCTGTCTGCTGGACTAGTTGGGATCTAATGTGTTGGAAGCCAATATCGCTGATTAGCTCTTCAGAGCTGCTATGCAACTGAAATCCAAGATCGGTGGCGATGGCTGCAATGCCAGACACTCAGGCAATAAAAGATAATATGATTCACTAAAACTATGCGCTAGAAATTTGCACTTGCTACTATTGAACTGACTGAATATTTATATTTGAAGATTGGAACTCAATCTAAAAGTGCTAACGCTGGTCTATGACCGACTCATTTGGTGTAGCTACTTTTGAGTTTTATCGGCTTTAATTCCGATGATGTCTTTACAGTTTGGACTGCTGACTTACCAAGTTTTAACTTTATGGCTGTCGAGTTGATTTACGCTTTTCCTCGCTACCTTAGTTGTATCATAATATCGGTGATGGGTCAATCAATTAGTTGATAGTTGACACTTCTCTTCTCTTCGAGACGCTTCGCGAACGAGACGCTACGCGAACGACTACGCAATGCCAGAGGCAAGGCTTCTGCGTTGGCGTTAGCCTACCATAGGTAAAGGCAGAGGCTACGCCAACGCCAACAGTGCAAGTAGTTGATAGTTGATAGAGCTACTTTTGCCCTCGACAGTTAACCGACCTACGACTGGTTTTGTAGAGTTGAGGATTAGAGTAATCTCTGTTGCTGGAGTAGCTGCTGAAGCTGAGGTAGTGATTCTGCTGGTAGCTCACACATTGGTAATCTCAGCCCACCGACTTGCCAGCCTTGCAGTTTTAGGGCTGCTTTAATTGGCATGGGATTGGGGGCGAAGAATAATCCTTTAAACAGTGGCAGCATTTTGAGGTGGAGCTGGGTCGCCAGTTGATTTTGACCGGACTCAAAGGCGGCAATCATCTGCTGAATCTGATTCCCAACTAGGTGGCTGGAAACGCTGACTACGCCACTCCCGCCAATTGCCAGTGTAGGTAGCGTCAGTGAATCGTCACCTGCATAAATCTTAAATTCTGGTGGAGTCAGACTGCGAATTTGACTCGCTATATCTATATTACCCGTAGCTTCCTTGATTGCAACAATTCCAGCTACTTGCGCTAATTTAGCAACTGTCTCTGGCTCTAATCCTTGTCCGGTGCGCCCAGGGATATTGTAGAGCATCATCGGCAGGTCGCAAGCTTTAGCGATCGCTTCAAAATGTCCGTAGATACCCTGTTGCGAAGGTTTATTGTAGTAGGGCACTACCTGCAAACTTGCATCTACTCCTAGTTTAGCAGCTTTTTGGGTGGCTTCGATCGCTTCACTGGTAGAATTCGATCCAGTTCCGGCAATTACTTTCGCTGTTCCCGCCACCGCTTGTTTGACGACTTGAAATAGCTGATACTCCTCGTCCCAACTCAGTGTGGGCGATTCTCCCGTGGTGCCACACACGACGATTCCATCGGAGCCATTTGCGGCTAGATGTGCGGCTAATCGCTCTGCTTCGGCATAGTGAACATTCCCCTCGCTGTCGAAGGGTGTAACCATTGCGGTGATGACTCGTCCGAAATCAATTGTCATAGGGTGTTGGAGTTAGGAGGATCTGTAGGGGTGGGTTTATGTTATTGATGACGGATGAACTAAAATCTCATTCAAACCCGCCCAATCCCACCAATAACGTTTGAATATTTCTTGTGTAGATGGTGCGTTATGCTAGCGCAGTAACACACCCTACGTCTGAAAATCTCCTCCTCTGCGTTGGCAATAGACTGCCGTAGGCACAGGCAGACGCTATGCGAACGGAGCGACGTTTTTATTCTGGGGTGCCCACCAGGGCGGGGCGTTGCACTGAGCGTAGCCGAAGTGTGGGTAGATCCACGCATCACCCCAAACCATCTACTTCCGTTTCAGCCAATTTTTCTCAATCAACAACTCGGCAATTTGCACCGCATTCAGCGCGGCACCCTTGCGGATTTGATCGCCGCAGAGCCACAACTCCAGTCCATTCGCATGAGAGATATCTTGACGGATTCGCCCGACCAAAACCTCATCCTTGCCCGAAGCATCGATCGGCATTGGAAAGTAGTTATTAGTCCAGTCTTCCACCAATTTTACACCAGGGGCGGTGGCTAAGATCGATCGAGCCGCATCTGGATTAAATGGTTTGGCAAATTCGAGGTTAATTGCTTCCGAGTGGGCGCGAAGTACGGGAACCCGAATACAGGTAGCCGTGACTCTCAGTTCTGGTGTCCCGAAAATCTTGCGAGTTTCGTTGACCATTTTCATCTCTTCTTCACAATACCCATATTCATCGATCGGGGTATTGTGGGGAAATAAATTAAATGCCAGGGGATATGGGAAAATCTCCGGCTTCGGTGTTTTGCCATCGAGGATGTCTCTACTTTGAGTTTCGACTTCTGCCATCGCTCTGGCACCTGCGCCACTAGCCGATTGATAGGTGGCGGCAACGATGCGTTGAATCGGTTGAATCTGGTGCAGCGGGTAAATCGCCACTGCCATGAGGATCGTCGTGCAGTTGGGGTTAGCGATGATTCCCTGATGATGCTCGGCTGCGGCGGGATTGACTTCAGGAATCACTAGCGGCACATCAGGTAACATCCGAAAGGCACTGGAATTATCAATCATCACCGCGCCAGCGGCTACGATTTGAGCGGCTAGAGCTTTGGATGTCGAACCACCAGCGGAGGCGAGGACGATATCGATCCCATCAAAAGATTTCTCCCCGACAGTTTCTACCGTAATTTCCTCACCCCGAAACTTGAGCTTGGTACCTGCGGACTTTGGCGACGCAAATAGCTTAAGTTCAGCAATCGGAAAACTACGACTGGCTAATAGTTCGATTAACTCTGTACCAACAGCACCTGTTGCTCCTAAAATTGCCACCCGATATGAATCAGACAAGAAAGCTATCTCCATTGGTATTGATGAGTCTTCAATCGACTAACCTTAATTTTACTCTAGCTCTTCTACCAATCGAAAGTCTCGACCGATTCAAAAAGTCTAAAGATTTTAACCTAATAATTAATCCCAAATACTTGCAATGCACTATCATCTAATAGGTGAATCGTGCCGATCGACTTGGCATCTTATTTAATTAATGATGCTGTGGCGACGTACCAATGCTGTGGGCATGGTAATCTTGATAGTCTCACTGACTATAGGTTTAGCATATCATGAATTATGCGATCGCCTAGCCACTTATATATTGTCATTGACTGTTGTTAGATATACATATCATGAAAGTTACCCAGGAAAAACTCGAACAAAGCCGGATTGGTCTACAGATTGAAGTTGGCGGCGACCAAACGACTAAATATTACGAACAGGCAATCAAAAAACTGACTACCAGTGCCAATATTCCTGGGTTCCGCAAGGGCAAAATTCCTCGGCAAGTAATCTTACAACGGATGGGACAAGCGCAGGTCAAAGCAATGGCACTGGAGGCATTGCTGGAACCAGCGATTAATGATGCGATTAAACAGGAATCAGTTCCCGCCATTGGTAACTACCAGATCTCGTCTAGTTTTGATGATTTACTCGTCAGTTTTGTCCCTGGACAACCGATAACTTTCAATGCCACTGTCGATGTACCGCCATCAGTCACCTTGGGTACTTACACTGGATTGGCTGTCAAAGCGGAAGAAATCGTTTATGATGCCGCTCAAGTTGCCGATTTTATCGAGCGACAACGGGATGAAAAAGCGACAATTATTCCAGTTGTGGGTAGAGCTGCCCAACTCGATGATATTGCTGTAGTTGACTACAACGGTAAATTAGCAGATGGTACCGAAATCAGTGGTGCCCAAGCTGATGACTTTGATATCGAACTCTCCGAAGGCAAATTTATCACCGATCTCGTCAATGGCATCGTCGGGATGAGCATCGGCGAAACTCGAAATGTCAATGTCACCTTCCCCGCTGACTACGCTCGCGCGGATTTAGCCGCTCAAGCTGCGATTTTTCATGTTGTCCTTAAAGATCTCAAAGCAAAGGAATTACCTGCCTTAGATGACGATTTTGCCAAGGAAGCTAGCGATTTTGATACCCTGGCTGAGTACCAAACATC
Source organism: Chamaesiphon sp. OTE_75_metabat_95 (assembly GCA_031387665.1). Classification (GTDB taxonomy): domain Bacteria; phylum Cyanobacteriota; class Cyanobacteriia; order Cyanobacteriales; family Chamaesiphonaceae; genus Chamaesiphon. Next base: position 17,029 of record JANNDL010000063.1, read on the forward strand.
GATCGAAACCCGTTTCCAAGAACAAGCGCAGAAGTCTACCGACCAGAATATCATCACAGCGATCGAAGCAGCCTTAATCGATCTCGCCGAGGTAGATCTACCGGAAACAATGATCGAACGGGAGACAATGAATATCCTCAACCAAATGGCTAATCAGTTTAGTCAGTACGGCATGGATGTCAACAAACTGTTCACTCGCGAAACAATTCCCAAAATGAAAGAGAATTGTCGCGTCGATGCGGTGAATAACCTCAAACAGCAACTGGCGATCGTCGAAATTGCTCAAAAAGAAGGTATTGTCGTTACTGACGAAGCTATTGTCGCCAAAATGTCCGAGATTTTGCCCCAATTAGCTGGTCAGGATGTTGACGAAGATCGCCTGCGGAGCTACATCACCGAAGATCTCCAGAAAGAGCAAACTCTACTGTGGCTCAAAGACAATGCCAAGGTCGAATTGGTACCCGAAGGTTCATTGAAACCAGCGAAAGATGAGGAGGATGCGGGAGAAGCAGAAGCGATTGATATTCTTGCCGAAGCAGTGGCGGAATAGTGGATGGTGAATGGTGGATGGTGGATGGTGGGGTTTTCCTCATCTTAACTATCTACTATTCACGCCACATCCCCAATAGTATTGATATAATTCAATTGGTTAGGTAAATTTTACCGATCGAAACAAGCTTGATTTTCAATTACAATACTCACCATCATGATTGGATCTAATTCTCCTTACGGTTCGGTTACTAGCTACAGTCAGAGCGGAATCTACGCAGGTGTCAATGCTGTACCGATGGTGGTAGAGCAATCTGGAGTTGGCGAAAGATCGTTTGATATCTACTCGCGATTAATGCGCGAACGAATTATTTTCTTGGGTACTCAAGTAGATGATAAGATCGCGGCTACCTTAGTCGCTCAAATGCTATTTTTAGAAGCAGAAGATCCCGAAAAAGATATTCAGTTGTATATTAATTCACCAGGTGGATCGATTACCGCAGGCATGGCAATTTATGACACCATGCAGCAAATTCGCCCCGATGTGACAACTACTTGCTATGGTGTCGCTGCAAGTATGGGCGCGTTTTTACTTGCAAGTGGCGCAAAAGGTAAACGAATGTCCTTGCCCCATTCACGGATCATGATTCATCAACCCTCCGGTGGTGCTCAAGGGCAAGCTGTAGACATTGAAATTCAAGCCAAAGAAATCATGCACCTCAAAAACCACCTCAATGGTTTATTGGCAGAGTATACTGGACAATCCGTCGAAAAAATTGCAGAAGATACCGAACGAGATTTTTGGATGTCACCAGCAGAAACTCAAGCATACGGCATAATCGATCAAGTGATCGAACGAGGCTAAGTTAGGTTGCAGTTGGCGATGAACTTAACCATCACTTGGCTCGTGAGAAAATACGCTCCAGCTAACTGCAAATCAATTTTCAATCGCCAAAAATAATCGCTAACAATCTACCTTGCTGCACGAGGCACCCCCGCTAATATGGCACCCATCAAAAATTATGACTCCCATCTCAAATGTTCCTTTTGTGGCAAATCACAAGAACAAGTTCGCAAGTTAATTGCTGGTCCTGGAGTCTATATTTGCGATGAATGTGTCGAGCTGTGTAACGAGATCCTCGATGAAGAACTGCTAGATCCCAATGGTCCCGCAGGTCATCCGCCCACCAAACCTGACCCCCAGCGCAAGCGGCGGGAAGCGGTGCCGATGAATCTCAGCCAAATGCCCAAGCCACGGGAATTAAAGAAATATCTAGACGATCGAGTCATCGGTCAAGATGAAGCCAAGAAAGTCCTATCGGTATCAGTTTACAACCATTACAAACGCTTGAGCTATGCCCAGGCTAAAGCCCCTGCCGACCCCACTCAGCCACCCACTGGTGTGAATGGAGTCCACAAAGCCAACTCCACTGATGATGGTGTCGAACTCCAAAAGTCGAATATCTTGCTAATTGGGCCAACTGGTTGCGGTAAAACCATGCTTGCCCAAACCCTGGCGAAAGTCCTAGATGTACCGTTTGCGGTTGCCGATGCGACGACTCTTACCGAAGCTGGATATGTTGGTGAAGATGTCGAAAATATTCTGCTGCGACTACTCCAAGTTGCCGATATGGATGTCGAGGAAGCCCAGCGCGGGATCATTTACATCGACGAAATCGACAAAATCGCCCGCAAAAGTGAGAACCCATCCATCACCCGCGATGTTTCCGGCGAAGGTGTCCAGCAAGCACTGCTGAAAATGCTCGAAGGCACAATTGCCAGCGTTCCGCCCCAGGGTGGCAGAAAGCACCCCTACCAAGACTGCATCCAAATTGATACCAGCAACATCATGTTTATCTGTGGCGGCGCGTTTGTCGGACTAGAAAAAGTCATCGAACAACGGCTGGGCAAAAAGTCGATGGGTTTCATCAAAACAGGCGAAACCATCAACCGCGAACAACGGGCAGCAGATATGATGAAGCACTTAGAGCCAGAAGATCTAGTCAAGTATGGATTGATACCGGAATTCATCGGTCGTGTCCCTGTGATTGCCAAGCTCAAACCCTTAGATGAAAATGCCCTAGTTTCGATCCTGACCGAACCCCGCAGTGCCCTCGTCAAGCAATACGAGCAACTGCTGCTGATGGACAACGTTGCCCTCGACTTCCACCCCGACGCAATTCGCGCCATCGCTAAAGAAGCCCACCGCCGCAAAACTGGAGCCAGAGCCTTGCGCGGCATCGTTGAGGAGCTGATGCTCGATGTGATGTACGAGCTGCCCTCCCGCAAAGATTTGACCCGCTGTACGATCACCAGTGAGATGGTCGAAAAACGCTCCACTGCCGAAGTTTTGATTCACCCAACTTCTGTGCCGAAGCCAGAGTCAGCCTAGTATTCGTGTGGATAGAAACCCGACTTTTCCAAAAAGTCGGGTTTCTCATAAGTATTGACTAAGCTAAATATCTTAGTAAATTTGGCGGCTAGAGCTGACTTTGACTAAAAAAACTACGCCAGATGGCGATCGAGATTGCCCAATCACACCAGCTCATCTGCTCCAAAACCCGATTGATGTTTACTTTCAACTTGAAACCGCCTTTAGATACAATTTCCATCAAATGGCTGATGTTTAGATCTAGTAAGTTGAGCTAAGATACTTGTATAGATTCAAACCGCTAATTTAATTTCTTTAAGTATAGCAACACGAATTTTAATAATTCTTTTTTAGTAGTGCTGACCTAATTGTAAATTCACCATTACTAAGGGAAATCGGGGTTTAAGCTTTCACAGGCTGGTAATAGTATTATTACCAGCCATTTTTGTCTGTATGGTCCAGATCTCGTCTCGATCGAAACTGCTGCACCATATGTAACGGCTGGATGGGTTTGGGCAGGTTTGAATCAGATACTCAGAGCAATCGACATGGACAACATCAACCAGCCCTTACAAGTTATTGTGGTCTAATTATCAACTACTTGCACTGTTGGCGTTGGCGTAGCCTCTGCCTTTACCTATGGTAGGCTAACGCCAACGCAGAAGCCTTGCCCCTGGCATTGCGTAGTCGTTCGCGTAGCGTCTCGTTCGCGAAGCGTCTCGAAGAGAAGAGAAGTGTCAACTATCAACTAATTAAATAAGCCCATCTCAGTTTAGCCGATCGAGAACGCGGATTAGCGGCTACTTCTGAGTCCGTGGCGACAATCGGTTTCTTGGTTAATACCTTCAGATGCTCATTCTCCCGCAGAGTGTGTTTGACTATTCTGTCTTCGAGGCTGTGGAAGCTAATCAGTCCGATTTTGCCTTCAGGTTTGAGCCAAGTGGGAGCGACAGCCAAGAATTTTTCGAGGGAACTTAGCTCCTGATTAACCATAATTCGTAAAGCTTGAAATGTCCGCGTCGCTGGATGGATGCGTCCATAGCGATAGGATTTGGGGACTGCACCACCGATCGCGTATGCTAGTTGAGTTGTAGTGGTAAATGGTCGCCCTGCGACTATATCCCGCGCAATTTGGCGAGACATCCGTTCTTCGCCATAGGTAAAGATAATTCGCGCTAGCTCGACTTCCGAAGTATGATTGACTAGATCTGCGGCTGTCGTACCTTGAGATCGATCCATCCGCATATCCAAGGGTGCTTCATGGCGAAAGCTAAACCCCCGCTCGGCTAAATCTAATTGCACCGAACTGACACCCAAATCAGCAATAATACCGTCAAATTTTTGCTCCAATGGCTGATAATCAGCATAGTTGCCGTGCCAAAATTGAACTCTATCCCCATAAGGTGCAAGTCGTTCCTTGGCTGCGGCTAAAGCCTGTAAATCTCGATCGAGTGCCACTAGATTTACGTCTGGTGCAGCCTGTAGAATAAGCTCACTATGTCCGCCACCGCCAACTGTCGCATCCAGATACCAACCGCCTGCAACCACACCCAAGCCCGTAACAGTTTCCTGGCTAAGAACAGGGATGTGTGAGAAATCAGCATTCATATAAGTCAGGATCTGTAGGGGGCGGGTGTCTTGTTTCGCTGTCTTGTCGTTTTCTTATTCGGGGGGAACCCCCGTTGGCGGAAGCCCGCTCCCCCAGGAGAATAAAAACGCCGCTAAACCGTCGGGGAACCCGACGTTGGCGGAAGCCCGCTCCGTTAGGAGCTACGCGAAACGCTTTATAGAATCAATTAAAACGAAGCCAGAAATCTAATTTAAACCCGCCCTCTCCGCTAGGATTCAAGAGATGGTCATAAATTTATGCTGCTCACAAATGCAAAAAGAGGCTAGGCACTGCCTAACCTCTTTTTGTTAAATTCTGAATAGCCCCAAGGGAAATCGAATCCCTGTCGCCTCCGTGAAAGGGAGGTGTCCTAGGCCTCTAGACGATGGGGCCGCGTTCCAGACATTTACCAATATAGGGCATATCTTTTGTGAAGTCAATACCTTGGCAAGAGATTTTTTTCGTTGAACATTTAACTCAATTCACTCGCGGTAACAGCAAATCGATCTATGATGGAAAATCAGATCTGATACTTGTTCTATTCACATCTTGCACCCATGCACGAATACTATCACTACGATAACCTTAGGGCGGGCACAAGGCCACGCCCCTACAGGTAATTTTAGGAACATGGTCTTCTGCCTCTACACTACTTACCTCAGCAAGGGGACTGTGAATTAAACAGCCGTGATACAAACCCTACCGATATGACTATCTCTTCTAATCGTACTCCCACTGTTGCGACAGCACTAGCTTTTCTCCGTGACGAACTGACCAGCTTGCAAGCATATACGCCCCATCCAGGTGGTGCAGTGGCGCAATCTGTGCAGATTGAGATCGACAGGGTGGAGACAAATGAAAGTCCTTACGATTTACCGCCAGCACTGAAGCAGGAATTGGCACAAATTTGGACAGATCGGGTCGAGAGCAATCGTTATCCAGATGGGGGGCACGATCGCCTGAAAGATGCGATCGCGAGCTATGCTGGTGAATCTGCGGGATCTGGCGTTTCCATCCTTCCTAGCCAGATTAGCGTGGGGAATGGTTCAGATGAGCTGCTCAGATCGATTTTGATTGCAACTTGTGTGGGTGGTGCGGGGAGTATTTTAGTTGCTGCGCCGACTTTTAGCATGTATGGAATTTTGGCGCAGACCTTGGGAGTGCCTGTAGTCAGTGTAGCTCGGTCTAGTCTGAATTTTGAGGTCGATTTGGTTGCGGCACAGCAGGCGATTACGGACACTCAAAATCCACCGATTCGGGTGGTATTTATGGTGCATCCCAATTCCCCGACGGGTAATGCCCTAACAACGGCGGAACTGGAATGGATGAGAAGTTTACCTTCAGATATTTTGGTGGTGATTGATGAAGCTTATTTTGAGTTTAGTCAGCATACCGTTGTAGCTGAACTCGCCCAGCGTCCAAACTGGGTGGTATTGCGGACGTTTTCTAAGGCTTTTAGACTGGCTGCTCACCGTGTGGGTTATGCAGTTGGACATCCTCAATTGATTGCGACTCTGGAGCAGGTGAGATTGCCTTACAATCTGCCGAGTATCTCGCTTGCAGCGGCAGAGCTAGTATTAAAACATCATGTACCGTTATTATCGACAATTGCGGAAACAATGAGTGAGCGCGATCGATTATCGATTGTATTGACGGCGATTCCAGCTCTTCAGGTGTGGCGGAGTGATGCCAATTTTATCTATGCGCGGATTCAAGGAGTCGCGGATCCAGAATTGGCAATGAGTGAACTAGTTGTGAAGTTGAAGAGCCAGGGAACCTCCATCCGACACACTGGTGGCGGACTGCGAATTTCGATTGGTTCCCCAGCCGAAAACCAACGGACGGGAGCGAGAATGACGCAGTTATTGAAATGAATAATTACCCACTTAGCTTGGGATATCGATTAGCTGGAAGTCTTTTATGAAGACAGCTCTCCAGCAAGCGCACTTGATATCTTTGTTGAAATAATGCCGGATTAAGAATCAGTGGGTGTTTTGGGTCAAATACTTGCTGGCTCAGGAATGCAGACCAAGGAAAAGGAACTTTGGGTGTTTCGTCGTTGGACACGATCTTTTTTGTGTGTGAGTGGACTATTTTGCGATAACTTTTCTAGTGAAAAATTTTGATGTGAGTAGTGATGTGGATCGTTGCGGGATCCCAATTATAATCACATGTCTAATTTCTCATATTTGGTCGATCGAAGACATCCGCCATTTATCTTGGTGTTTGGGTCTGACGCGCTAGAATAGTGGTATTAGTATCTTTTAGACGTTGACACCTGTGTTTGCTACTCCGCCTCCTGCCAAAATTATCGCCTATCCTGCCAAAACAATCGATCGAGCTGACTTAGCTCTTAGATGTGCGCCATTTCACTTAGCTCTATTTGCCAAGATGCGCTGGGAAAGTGTGTCTGTGCCAAAGTTGGCTGGAGATTTGGGTGTAAATTCTGGTTATACTCGCTACCCGCTATCAGAGCTGAGTGTAGAAACGGCTACGGGATGGTTGATCAAAGTCGGGATGTTGCGCCGAGAGGTGGATGGACAAGGCTTGACGGATAGTTTCCGGCTGACTCCGCTGGGTTTGGAGCTGATTGAAAAATGGGAGGCGGCAGGTGGCGTATTGCCGTCAGTAAGTATGTTCGATCGCATCAATAATTGGCGAGCAAAATGGATTCGTCGTCCTTTTTAAGCTCTCGACCGATAATAAAATTTTACCAAAAAACACCATCTTCAAAGACGGTGTTTTTTATGTTGCCAGGCTAGATGGTGCGTTACGCTGGCGCGATAACACACCCTACGCTATCAACTAATTAACGAATATATTCTTTGAGAATACTATTCCGATTTGGGTGGCGGAGTTTACGGAGGGCTTTGGCTTCAATTTGACGAATTCGTTCGCGGGTGACATTGAAGATCTGACCGATTTCTTCTAATGTTTTCATGCGTCCATCATCCAAACCATAGCGCAAGCGTAAAACATCGCGTTCGCGAGGGCTAAGTGTATCGAGAACTCCTTCGAGATCTTCGCGCAGTAGAGTTTTAGACACTTGATCTTCAGGCATCTCGCCATCAGCTTCAATAAAGTCACCCAGCCTGGAATCTTCTTCCTTCCCGATTGGAGTTTCAAGAGAGATCGGTAGCTGGGCAGATTTAGCAATAAATCGTAGCTTTTCGATTGTCATTTCCATCCGCGTGGCAATTTCTTCCTCGGTGGGTTTGCGACCCATTTCTTGAGAGAGTAATTTGGTAGTCTTCTTAATCCGAGAAATAGTCTCATATAGGTGGACGGGGAGGCGAATTGTCCGAGATTGATCGGCGATTGCACGGGTAATTGCCTTACGAATCCACCAGGTGGCATATGTCGAGAATTTGTAACCTTTCTCGTGGTCAAATTTCTCAGCGGCACGAATCAAACCCAGACTTCCTTCCTGAATTAAATCTTGGAAAGAAAGACCGCGATTCATGTATTTTTTAGCGATCGAAACTACTAATCGCAAGTTCGATTGTACCATCTTATCTTTAGCCCGACGACCTAAAAATAACCGATGGCGAAATTGATTGAGCGGCATTTCTGCAACTACTGCCCACTCACGGTCATGAGGCTCACGGTCTAGTTCATTGAGGAGCTTTTCACGCATCCGTTCTAGTTCCAGCAAGTCCGCAATCTTCCGTGCCAATTCGATTTCTTCATCGGCACGCAGGAGCCGAATCCGACCGATTTCTTGAAGATATAATCGAATCGAATCTTCTGTAAATTGCTTTTTCTTGGTTTGAACGCGACGGCGGGAGGCTTTCACCTTCCCCAGCTTACCATCCTCGTCTTCGACATCAGATTCACCGTCAGCTTCAGCCGTAAAGTCGTCTGCTTCGACATCATCGTCAAGCATCACTTCAACATCGCTGTCTGTGTCTTTAGTCGTTAAGGTTGCGAGCATGTCTTTAGTCTGGGTCATGTGTGAGTCCTCTTATCTCCGGTAGTGTGAACAATGAACTAATCTAAGCAGCATACTTTTGCAGGCAATAGTATTCTTGCTTGCTGAGTATTTTGCAATTTGGTTTGGTCGCTAAGTGCTGCTCAAACTAAAACGTTAGTCTCGAACTGATGACGTTTAATAGTCTTCGATCGAAGAGTATCCTCAATTAGAGGAAAACCCTTTTGATTGTAGCTCTTATTAAAATTTCTGCCAGTTTCGATTGTTAATTAAAATATCAATTTATTTAAACTTCACTCTCATCAGTAAAGTTACCCCTGTTGGCACTTTACTCGAACGTTTCCGTCAGACGAGCATATCTAGTTCATGATTGTAGCGATCGTTAGAAATAATTTCTCACTCTCGATCCACAGTCTAACTGTTTAGTTTCGCTTTGCCCACCCTATTTGTCTTAGCAATCATGCGTTAATTTGCTGAAGTTTTTAGTAATTAGAGGTAATTGGCGGGGCGCGGGGGGCGGGGAGCGGGGATTGAGGAGATGGAGAGACTAGGAGACTAGGGAACTGGATAAGTTAAATTAACATTACTCAACTATCAACTAAACCACTAAACCACTAATTCCTAGTATGGTGATGATCGTAGCGAATTCGTGAGCCTGCCCAGAGGAGTTTCTCGCGGAGGGTTTGGTAGTAGGAATAGTTGTCGCGGAGAATGATGAACTTGGCTTGGCAGTTGGCCATTTGCACATCTACCCGCTGTCCTGGCCAGATGGAAGAGCCGAGTACGCCGTCGTTCCAGAGCTTGGTATTGAGTTCATAATCACCCAGTGGCCAAATACTCACCGTAGAACCTGGTGGAATCACAATTGGGCGACTGGAGAGACTCAGGGGGCAAATTGGGGCGATGGTAATGGCTGCCATGCCAGAATGGACGATAGGGCCATTTGCGGAGACGTTATAACAAGTGGATCCGGTGGGGGTGGAGACAAGCAAGCCGTCGCCCTGATATTGATCGACGATTTCGCCGTCGATTTCTAGTTCGAGGATAGAAGTGATCATCCGATCGGCAGCAGCGGGCTTAATGCACATATCATTGAGAGCGAGGAATCTCTCGCTGTCTGGGGGCGCACTGCGGTCATCCCCATCGTAGATGTATGCCTGGAGCATCATCCGGCGTTCGATCGCATACAAATCCTGAAGTAGCCGTTCCCAGATTAATTTACCATCGATCGGCGCGTCAGTATTGAATAGCTCTAGCGGCTCAGTCAAAAAGCCCAAATGTCCACCTGCATTGACTGCCAAAATTGGGATGCCATCGGGGGATAGATGCCGTGCAGCCGTGAGTGCAGTGCCATCGCCACCCAAAACGATCGCCAGGTCGATTTGCTTGCTGGTAGAGGCCAGGAAAACGGGATAGGGATTATCTTTTGCCCCGCTCGGTCCCATCATCACGTCACAACCCATTTGTTCGAGGTGTTTGACGCATTTTTCAGCCAGGGCTTTGCTGCCGCGATCTCCGGCTTTGTGGGCGATGATGACGTTTTTGAGTTCCACGGGAAGTTTAGTTGTTAGTGGTTTAGTTGTTAGCGGTTTAGCAGTTTGGCGAGTAAAAGTCGAGTAGTTGATATGGCAAATACTTGCTTGCTGTCGCTGATATTTGGACGCTTGCGTCCACTCATAGCTAAACCATTAACAACTAAACCACTAAACCACTAGTGAAGGAAGTGACGAATACCTGTAAATACCATTACTATTCCTAATTCATTAGCAGCAGCGATCGAATCATTATCTCGCATACTACCACCAGGTTGGACGATCGCGGTAATTCCGGCGGCGGCTGCTGTTCGGACTGAATCATCGAAGGGGAAGAAACCGTCGCTGGCGAGGCTGGCACCGATAGCTCCAGTGCCAGCTTGTTCGAGGGCGATTTTTGCCGAGCCGACGCGGTTCATTTGTCCCGCACCCACGCCAATGGTAGCGCGGTTTTTGGTGACAACGATCGCGTTGGATTTAACATGCTTACAGACTTTCCAGGCGAATAGTAATTCTTCGAGTTCTGGTGCGGTGGGTTGTCTTGTCGTGACAACTTGCCAGCAATCGGTAGTTTCGATTTCCTCATCAGCGGTTTGGACTAAAAGTCCGCCAGCGATAATTTTGACATTATCTTTGCTACCTGTGGCTAGATCTGCCAAAGTTAAGACGCGGAGATTTTTCTTGGTGGCGAAGATGGCGGCGGCTTCGGGGGTGCAGTCAGGAGCGACGATACATTCGAGGAAGGTTTGGCTCATCGATAGAGCAGTATCCGCATCGAGGGGCTGGTTGACAGCGACAATACCACCAAAGGCTGAAGTAGAATCAGCATCATAAGCCCTGTCGTAGGCTTCGACTAAAGTATTGCCGATCGCTGTCCCACAGGGATTATTATGTTTGATAATCGTGGCGGCGGGAGTATCATCAAACTCACTAATAATCCGCCGTGCGGCTTCTAAGTCAACGAGATTGTTGTAGCTGAGTTCTTTGCCCTGCAAGATTTTGGCATTTGTCCAACCCGTAGGCATCGCGCCCGTTTGATACCAAGCGGCTGGTTGATGCGGATTTTCACCATAGCGGAGTGATTGCAATGGTTGAGCTGAAATTTGATAACTTGAAGTTTCCCCAGCTTGCGCTGCCAGATAACCAGAAATTGCTGTGTCGTAAGCGGCAGTATGCTGGAAGGTTTCTAATGCTCTAGCTTGACGGAATTCGATTGAAGCTTGTCCGTTATTTTTGGTCAACTCCGCGAGATAATCAGCATATCGATCGGGATTGGATAGTACCGTCAAATGGGCGAAATTCTTGGCTGAAGCGCGGAGCATGGCGGGGCCACCGATATCGATTTGTTCGATGGCTTCTGCTAAACTGACTCCAGGCTTGCTAATCGTAGCGGCAAAGGGATATAAATTAACAACTACGAGATCGATCGGTCGGATTTGATGCTGTTCGAGATCTGCTAAATGTTCGGGTAAATCTCTCCGAGCGAGGATCCCGCCATGTATCTTCGGATGTAAAGTCTTGACGCGCCCGCCCAGTATTTCCGGCGCACCTGTATAGTCTGCCACCTTCATCACTGGAATCCCCTCAGCCTTCAATGCTTGAGCAGTACCCCCGCTGCTGACAATCTCAAAGTCAAAATTTTCGACTAATTGACGGGCAAATTCAATTAATCCAGTTTTGTCAGATACACTCAGAAGTGCTAAACGAGTCATATATTAGTGCTGTGTAAGGAACGGTTAGTCGCTAGTATATCGGTTTTCAGGCGATCGAAGTCAATTTTCAAGCTATTGGAAAAGCAGGAGCGATATCAAAGTTGGATTAAAGATACCCGTCAAAAGTAGAAGTTGTAGTGGCAGCACTCGATCAATCGCACCATAACTCACACTAATTTTACTCACAGAAAGACCTAGCTGCTCGATCGAATGCTGCGCGGACAGCGATCGTAAATTGCGAATATACTATAGAGTATCGAGACTTAGCTACCGCCACAATCTAGCCTCGCGCCACTGCCTGACAATAAAGCTATGACCACCTCCGTTGATACCACCGCACTACTACAAGAGATTTTTCCATTTCCACTCGACAAGTTTCAGCTTCAGGCAGTGGACTCACTCAATTTAGGCAGATCGGTTGTCGTCTGCGCCCCGACGGGTTCTGGAAAAACTTTGATCGGTGAATATGCGATTCATCGGGCGATTAGACAGGGGCGGCGCGTATTTTATACTACTCCACTCAAAGCCTTATCCAACCAAAAGTTTCGCGACTTCAAAGCCGAATTTGGTGAAGAAAATGTGGGCTTGCTCACGGGTGATATCTCGATCAATCGCGATGCCCTAGTCGTGGTGATGACGACGGAAATCTTTCGGAATATGCTCTATGGCACCCGCATCGGCGAAGTTGGTACTTCGATGATGGGTGTGGAAGCAGTGGTACTCGATGAGTGCCACTATATGAATGACAAACAGCGCGGCACAGTCTGGGAAGAATCAATTATTTACTGTCCGCCCCACATTCAGCTCGTCGGACTTTCTGCCACCGTTGCTAATAGTAAGCAGCTCACCGACTGGATTAGTTTAGTTCACGGGCCGACGGATCTGATTTATTCTGATTATCGTCCCGTGCCGTTAGAATTTCACTTCGTCAGTCCCAAAGGGATCGCACCACTATTAGATCCAAATACTGCCAAACTCAATCCCAAACTCAAATCTCATCGTCCGCCTGGAAGTAAAAAGCAAGATGACATTCCCACTATCGGTTTTGTCGTCAGCAAACTCGCCGAGCGGGAAATGCTCCCCGCGATTTACTTTATCTTCAGTCGGCGCGGCTGCGACAAAGCGGTTGCAGATATGGCTACGCTCAGACTCGTAAATCCCGAAGAATCAGCACGGCTCAAAGTCCGCATCGATGAATTTCTCGAAAAAAATCCCGAAGCAGCCCGTGTCGGACAAGTAGAGCCTCTATACAAAGGCGTTGCTGCTCACCACGCCGGAATTTTACCTGCTTGGAAAGTCCTAGTTGAAGAACTATTTACCCAAGGCTTGATCAAAGTCGTCTTCGCCACCGAAACCCTCGCAGCGGGAATTAATATGCCCGCCCGCACCACCGTAATTTCTAGTCTCTCCAAGCGCACAGATCAAGGGCATCGCCTGCTCACAGCCTCGGAATTTCTGCAAATGGCGGGACGTGCTGGACGACGCGGTAAGGACGTGGTGGGCTATGTCGTCGCCACCCAGACCAGATTTGAAGGCGCGAAGGAAGCCAGTGATTTTGCGACATCTGCACCAGATCCGCTAGTGAGCCAATTTACGCCTACCTATGGGATGGTACTAAACCTGCTCCAAACCCATAACTTAGAGGAAGCCAGAGAACTAGTGGAGCGCAGTTTCGGGCAGTTTACCAAAACTCTCCATCTCCAACCCCAGCAGCAGGGAATTAATGACATCAAGCAGGAACTGAGCCAACTCCAAGAGTCCCTGGGCAAAGTCGATGCTGATGTTTTGTCCGACTATGAAACTACTCATTCCCAACTCAAACTAGACCAAAATCAGCTCAAAAACCTTCAACTCTACACCGAACAAATCCACGCGGGACAAGTTGGTAAACTATTACCAGCCGCATTACCAGGGACAATTCTCAGCCTCAAAGGTAAACATGTCTCAGTCGCTACACCCCTCCCCGCTGTCTTGGTCAGCAAAATTGCTGGATCTGGCTACAAACCTGCTCTAGTCTGCCTGGGACAAGATAATCGCTGGTACGTCGTCAATCATCAAGATGTCGTCGCCGTCCACAAACATTGGTCTGACTATACAGGCAAACAGCGCGTTTCCCCCGTAGTGTCCCTGCTCCCACCTGCGGATATGCCGCTCAAGCCAGGACAAGTTCGCAAAGGCATGAGCCTCACAGCCGAAATTGCCCAGAGCATTCCCCATGTCGAACCACCCGCAACCGATGAATTAACTGCCCAAATCAAAATCGTCGAAAAGCTCAAATCCAAGCTCGAAAATCACCCCATCTGGAAAGCTGGAAATCCCGCCACCCTGCTCAAACGCTATCGCCGTCAATTCGTACTAGAAGAAGAGATCAAAGATCTCCAGGCTAAACTAAAAGGACAACTCGATCGACACTGGCAAGAATTTCTCAATCTGATTGAGGTACTGCGTCAAGTCAATGGTTTGCAAGGTATCCTACCCACGCGGATTGGGGAAGCCGCCGCCGCAATTCGGGGGGATAACGAGCTGTGGATTGCCCTCGCCCTCATGTCTGGTTTTCTCGATAGTCTGGATCCACACCATTTAGCAGCGGTAATCTGCGCTCTAGTATCGGAAACTCCCCGCTCAGATAGCTGGACAAATTACGAGCCAGCCGATGAAGTGGTGATGACACTCAGTGCCCTCCGCAATCCCCGCAGACAACTATTCCAAATCCAACGTCGCTACCAGGTAGCCCTCCCCGTTTGGATGGAGTACGAGCTAGTCGGCATCGTCGAACATTGGGCGTTGGAGCTATCCTGGACGGAATTGTGTAGCAATACCAACCTCGATGAGGGAGACATTGTGCGGATGTTGCGCCGCACGGTGGATCTATTGTCACAGATTCCCTATGTACCCCATGCTAGCGATGCTTTACAGGCAAATGCAAGACGGGCAATACAGTTGATCGACAGATTCCCCATTAATGAATCTATCTCTTGACAATCCTCACCGATGGATTTGCAAGCAACAATCGACTAATCCTCTCCCATAACAATTCTCCATTCATGTAATTGATAGGTGACACAATGATTTTGTACCAACGGATCGGCGGCAACAATTTGTTCGGCTTCAGCTAGTGAATCAGCTTGGAACAGCATCATCCCGCCGCCCCGTTTGCCCCAGTAGCCAGTTTTAGTACGATGTCCACGATCGATCAAATCCTGAACATACGCCTTGTGAGCGGGAATATGTCGATCGAATTCCGGTTTAGGAACTATTCCAGTTTCAATTTTGACGAACCACATGTGGGAGAGGGAGAGAGGGAGTGTGGGAGTGTGGGCGATTTTGCTGCTAAACCACTATCAACTAAACCACTAAACCACTAATTATGAGCAATCATGGACAGTGGCAAAAATATCGTCAACACCTCACCTTGCTGAGGGCTTTGGCGCACAACTAGTTTACCACCGAGGAGGTGAAAAAGATTTTTGGTGACGCTGAGATTGAGACTGAGATTGCCTGTTTCGGGTTGGAAGGTGAGTAGTTGCCCGATTGAATGCCGCTTGCTGGGGGCGGTGAGGGGTGCTTCATCCGCCTCCTGATGTGATTGGAGCTGGAGTTTGAGCTTGTCACCGATGGGGGTGACTTCGACTTGGATTCGGCTACCAGAGGGGAGATTGCGGGTGAAGTTTTCGACGAGTCCAGTCAAAACTCGATCGAGAATCGTGGAATTGCTGACGACAGCAGGGAGTTGAGTGGGAATATCTACCGCCAAATCGAGATTGCGGCGTTCGGCTTGTTGTTGCCACCGAGGAATGCTGTGTTCTAGCAGTTGACTAATCGACATGGTAGTCAAATCGACAGATTGAGATGGCTGGGTAGTTGCTAATTCTACCGCACTAAAAATCAGTTCCATGCGATCGATTTGTTCCGTACACTCACGATCGATCGCACTTAGTCGTTTGAGTACTTGTGGCGATAAATCTGGCTGACGCAAGAGCAATTGCGTCATCATGCGGATGGTAGTTAATGGGGTGCGGATTTCGTGGGTAAGTGCTTGGAGTAGTTCGACATCCGCTGCAACTTTGGCTGGTACTTCTGCCACTGGAGCCGTGTGCTGAGTGGGGGCTAGCATGACGACAGGCTGGTGTTGGAGCAGATATTGACTAAATGCCATCACCGATCGATAGTCAGGCTCGATCGGGCTAAATTGGGCGGCTAGTTCGTCCAGGTAGGAGAGGTGTTGAGGGGCTGTGAGCATCATTCGTCCCCGCAGCGATTTCCAAGCTAGATCCAAGTCGTCAGGATCGAAGGAAAACTGACAGTGGGGAGTACCATCTGTCTCACCCATCACAACTAGCAGGCTGAATTGAGTGGTTAAAATCAGACAAAACCGCTCATCAGCCAGAGGATCTGTCGGTAGTAATTCGATTGGAAAATGATGAGACTGATCGGGTGTAGGATGGACACTTGTAGACTTACATGGCAATAACTGCCGACTGGAATGTGGTGTGGTAAAGGTGATCGTTTGCAATTGAGAAACGATCGAAGGATGACTGAACAGGGGCAGTGGTGCGGTAATCAACAATCCTTCGATGGTTGTCTCTTCGCTAAAGTCTTCTACCCCAATCGGACTGGGTAATGAATTTAATAATAGAGCTTCTACAGCGGCAATCGCACTGTGCCACTGACTTTCGGCTTTGAGTTGCAATTCTTGGCGATCTGTGGTGGGATGAGGATCGGGAGGGCTAAATTCGGGTACGAGCAGATCGATCCCTATCGCTTCTGCTTTGGCTAATACTTCGCTCAATGTTGGGAGCAACCACTTTCTAACCACGATTTATGCCAATCTCTCAAATACTCACATCTAGAGAATAGCGGATTGGGGTGGCTCGATCGCAGGTGTAAAACCGAACTTGGGCTAGGTGAATATCCGGCACTTTGGAGCATGGGAGCGTGGGGGTATGGGAGATGTGTGTCAATTAAATGGTTAACGGCTAGCAATTCCAAATTCAAACTTATTCAATCACCCTGTAGGGGTAGAAGACTTTAGCGAAGAGACAACCATCGAAGGATTGTTGATTACCGCACCACTGCCCCTGTTCAGTCATCCTTCGATCGTTTCTCAATTG
>JANNDL010000006.1:0-21649 GCA_031387665.1 Chamaesiphon sp. OTE_75_metabat_95
TTGGCGGAGCCTCTTCTAAGGAACTTAGCTGAAACTGGCTCGAAGCAAGGATCTGTAAATTGGGTTGAAGAATGAAATCTAGCGTACCCAAACAGAGTTTCTTTCATCGATTAGACGACGTTTTCGTCGGTTTAGTTGCTCCTATGGAGAATCGCTTCAAAATCCTTAACAGTTGGCAATTGTGGATCTTTGATTTGGGCACGGGCGGATTGAAGTAAGGCTTCAGCTAAGGGATGTTCCGAGTTACTTTCTAAAGCACCGATCGTTGGCGTAGCCTACCGTAGGTAATCGCCATAAAGCTAGGGGAGCCAAAATATTCGGGCTATTCGGAACGAGATCTCGGATTGAAGTAATATCTGTGACAACGGGCTTTCCCTGCGTAATCGTGCCTGTCTTATCCATCACGCACCACCCGCGCCGTTTTTGCCTGTAATCCCATCAATGCGGTAATCGCTGATGAGGTAGCTCCCTTGGCGCGATTTTCTAACCACCGTCCCAATAATGTCAACGTGATAATCATCGCCGAGGCTTCATAATAAACCTCTGCGGCTAGTCCCTGCACTGTGAAATAATTAGGATTTATTGTGATCCAAAATGAATAGAAAAAAGCGATATTTGTACCCAGAGAAATCAGCGTATTCATATCCGCTGTCCGATGACTAAATGCTCTCCATGCCGAGCGGTGAAATTCTCTACCTACCCAAAATTGCACGGGTGCGGCGAGAGCTAGCTGTACCCAAGGGTTTTCTAAACCAGATAGGAAGGACGGCAGTTTGAGATTGAAATGGCTCAGGGTACCTAGTACTAGCAGAAAACTGAGCGTTGCGCCGATGAAAACTCTGCGCTGGAGCTTGCGCTCTTGGCGTTTCAAATTTAGATCTTCCATGTAAGATTCCTCATGAATTCGAGTATTATTCCAGATCAGTTAAAAACAACATTGACAGTGTGGAGCTTCCCGATTTAGGTATCCTATTTGATTTTTAAATTTTCTAGTATTGCGACACTAATGTTTGTAACTGTAGAGGTGGATTTTCCGGCGATCGATCTTGGTTTGTTGAAAATTTAAAACCTTACCTATCCTGTCGGATGAAGGGGCTGTACTGGAGCTAGTTGCAGTTGAGTTTCAAGATCGACCAAGTGAACGCCAATCAGGTTTGGTAGCACGATATCAGCAGATCCAACGCGAGTAGTGGGACCGATGCCGATTGATCGCATTCCCGCAGATATCGCCGCTTGAATGCCCACTGTGGCATCTTCTACTACCACGCAGCGATCGGGTTCTAGTCCGATCTGTTTTGCTGCGAACAAAAATAGGTCTGGAGCTGGCTTGGGAGGTTCGACACTATTACCATCGGCGATCGCATCCACCAGATTACCAATCCCCAATTTCTCAATGACGGTGCGGGCATTCTTGCTGGCCGAACCGATCGCAATTTTCAGTCCCGCTTGTCTGATTTCTGTCAACAGCTCAACGGCTCCTGGAAATAGATCGTGGGGAGTAATAGTTTGAATCGAGTCCACGTAATAACGATTTTTACTCGCCATCATCGCCTGGAGTGCAACTTCCGAATAATGTTTATCACCGACGATGTGCATCAGCGACTCGCGGCGAGAGACACCCCGCAGGGCTTCATTTGCCTGTCTGTCAAAGGGTAGTCCTTCCTCAGCAGCCAGTCGTTGCCACGCCCGATAGTGATATTCGGCAGTATCCGTCAACACGCCATCTAGATCGAAGATAAAACCCTGAATATCTGTCGCGGAAATAACTGAGGGCGAGAGATCGAAATAGTGCCAAGTGCCGCGCCAGTTGAGTTTGAACTGGAGTCGAGTCCAATTTGGCGGCAGATGGGGAGTTGAGATCGGGCCATTTTCGGTCGGGTGAATCCCACCGAAACCAAATACTACGGCTTGCCAGACACCGCCAGCCGAAGCCGCGTGAATGCCATCTTCAGTGTTGCCGAAAGTGTTGTTCAAATCGATCGTCGCCGCCCGCATGAAATGTTCGTAAGCATCTACCGATTTATCCAGATTAGCAGCGAGAATTGATTGGATCGACGAACCAAGGGACGAGCCTTGGGTAATATCGGTGCGAGGAGTGTAGTAGTTCCAGTTTTCATGCAAGATATCCTGACGATCTGCAAATTCTGGGGTTTTGAGCAGCAGGTAGAGCAGCATCAACACGTCAGGTTGCTTGATAACCTGGCTCTGATTCGTTTTTTCGATTCCGAGGATGGATTGAATCGACTTGGTGCGCGGTTCATAGTCGCTCAGATTGAGATCCTGGAGCGCGAAGAACCCTTCAAATTGCTCGATTAGCAATGTTTGAGGATTGTAAGGAATGTACATCAGCGAAATCGTCGTGTGAAAAGCGAGGATCTGGACTGGCGAGAGTTGGAGCCGCTGGCTCAGTTGATTTGCCTGCGTTGGAAAGGTTGATTGGAGCCACTCATAGACTTGCACCGCTTTTTCTAGATGCCACTGCACCAGGCGATTGGTGTAGGCATTATTTCTGACGTGTTCGTGGTATTCATCGGTACCAATTACCCCACACAGTTCGTAACGCTGTTGCTTTTCATGCCACTCCACCCGACTCAGCCAGAAGAGAGCAGTATCGAAGATGATTTCGGCTCCGCGATCGCGCATCCACCCATCATCCCCCGTTGCTTGCCAGTATTGCCACACCCCATAGGCAATGTCAGCACTGATATGAATCTCGCGCTCCCCGTTCCAGATTCGCACAGGCTCTACATAAGGATCGATCGATAGCGACCATTTGGGGGTCATCTCGTCTCCAGTTGCCGCACTTTCCCAGGCAAACATCGCCCCTTTGTAGCCACTGCTGGCGGCTTTGCGCCTTGCTCCAGGCAGGGTTTCATAGCGATAATTCAGCAGGCTGCGGGCGATCTCCGGTTGAGTCCAGGTGAAAAAGGGGAGGATAAAAATTTCGGTATCCCAAAAGATATGGCCCCGATAGCCAAATCCCGATAAGGTTTTGGCGGGAATGCTGTCAGAGTCAGTAGCTAGAGACTCCTGAGTAGTACAGCCAGCAATGAAAATTTGAAATAAGTTGTAGCGGACGGCTAATTGAGCGTCAAGATCGCCCTCAATCTTGATATCACTATCATCCCAAACTCGATCCCACGCCTGTTGATGAGCCGCAAGCAGAATTGAGTAAGCTGGCAAATCGGCTAATTTAGCTTGAGCCGCCTGAGCTGGTGATTTGGTTTCGCGAGACGTAAATACCGTTACGACCTTCTCCATGCTGATGCTCTGCCCTGCTGTGGCAACAAACGCGATCGTCAAGGTGGGACATTCAGGCATATTTACGATCTCAGAGATCGCCTCAGTCCCTCCCTGCAAATGGGCGGTCATTTTCGCCGCCATACCGAGTTCGATCTGGGTACTGCGGGTGCGAAGGTGCAGCCAGACTCCTGGGGTTGTATTGCCACTGCCGAGCTGCTCCCAATGAGCGAAGCCTTGATTTTCAGGATAGGGATTGAGGCTCGATCGCACCTCAATTTTCCCCTCAAAATCAAGTGGCGTAATCTCACAGCGGAGTGCTAATACCTGCTCGTCTGCCAAACTAGCAAACCGCTCGAACTTGAGATCCACGGTATTCCCAGTCGGACTCCGCCACCGGATCGATCGACTCAAAACCCCCTGTTTCAAATTCAGTCGCCGCTCGTAGGCGAGAATTTCTCCAGCATCAAGCCGAAACTGTTCACCATTGATGATGACTACCAGTAGCAGCCAATCGGGACAGTTTGCCAACTCAGTATAAACCACAGGGATATCATCATAAACCCCATTGATTAAGGTAGTTGGCAATGCACTGGGATAGCCTTCTTCAAAACTACCTCGCGTACCTAAATAACCATTGCCGATCGTAAATACAGTTTCTCTGGCGCGTAATTTCGCTGGGTTAAATTCAGGTTCGGTTAGTGTCCATTCGGTGTAAATCAGGTCTGCGTCGTGGGGGAGAGTGTTCATGATCCTGCAATAATGGGACTGGAAACTAGTCGGATTTCGCAGTTTGTCAAATCTGACTTAATCTTGATTGGGTTTTTATTGAGCGTTTAGATGTTGTCGCGGTGCCATCCCTGGATTGATCTTCATCGCCAATTCTTCCAGAGCCTGTTGCTTTGAGTTGACTGAGTGCCGATTCAATCTGTTGGAAATTCTGGAATGTGCCTATTGCATTTTTGTGCTCTATATCTAACATGATTATGCTTCTAATAATTCGATCGAATCGTGTTCTATGGTCAATAGATCGGGCTGAGAATGCCTGTCGATTTTGATTGTGATGCCTTGGGCAAATTCACCTTCAAGATCTTCGACAAAACCTTTACTGGCGACTTTAGCTTCCCAGGCACTAGCAAATGGACCGAAATAATATGTACATTTGGGCTGCGCGGTCATAATTTCGATCCACCAAGCTTGACGGCAAGCATTGAGAACGTCACTCCAAAGATTTAAGATCTTTGTCACTAGTTTGTTATTTAAAATTAAGTGAGCAATAAATGATAGTAAGTGAAAGCTCTTTTTTAGCGGTAGTGTCAGATCGATCCCGGAGCGTCTTCTCGGAACGAGAATCGAGATTGAAGGCTTAGAGATCGAGGTCATCATACTCATTCCTTTAGGATAAAATTTCACGTAAATGTTGGAATTTTAAATTATTGTCTATCTGATTCAAGAGGTATAACTTTATTTAATTTGTTGGTGAATGCCCTTTGGTAAAATACTATCGATCGTGAGTTTGGTGGCTGCGATTATCGTTCCGTAAGCGCAGAGCGCAGGCGTTGCCAACGTGAAACGTCTGCCTTCGCAGAGAGGCTACGCCAACGATATATCTCATCTGTGCGTGTAACTGAATACTTGAAGCCATTAGACTTATTCTATTAGCTCATACAGCATCTTTTTAATGCCTTTGCAAAGCTAAAACTTTATTTATTTCATACAAAATATTATATCAAAACTGTACGGTAAATAAATCAACAAATAGATAGATGCTCGACTCCAATTCCTGTGTGATATTTATGCCTTTAGAGAGAGGTGTTTATCAATTCTTACAGTTATTCTAAAAGGAACGATAGCTGAACAAACTCATAACTAATTTTCTAGAAAGTCTCAATCTCAATTGAAGACTAAATCTTATGAAGACGATAATCTTACTTTCGCTGGCATATACAGGACTGCTAGCGAGTCTACCTGCTATGGCAAGTGAACTGAACTCACAACCAGCTAACCAGAATTCTGATGGTCAAGTGAATTTGCCAATCACCCAAAGTCGCCCTACATACCAACGTGGTTATACAGTTCATTACCGCAATTCTCGCAGCCGCAAATGGACTCTAGAGGGTTTTCATGCCGAGCGTCGCGATGCCGAGCGTGCTGCCATGAAATTGCAGCGGAGCGGTTTTAGAACTCAAATCAGATCGCGTGCAGCCGCCGAACGTCGGAAGACTGGGGGATATTAAATTAACTTAGAGCGATGTCAACGGGTAAATTAGAAGTTATCTAGTTTTCATTCCTAAAGTAATTTTATCCATGAAATCTGACAGTTTTGGTATCTGCCAATGGCACTGTGCAACCCGAAAGTTCGGTCAATGTCAGCCCCAAATCACTTGGAATCGCTCGATGTCCCAGTACTCAAGGGCATTAATTTATCGATCGAGTCGGGCGAATATGTCGCAATTATGGGTGCTTCGGGTTCGGGAAAATCAACCCTGATGAATATTATCGGTTGTCTCGACAGGCCTAGCAGTGGGCAATATTTCTTAGCAGGTCAAGATCTGACTAAGCTCGATGATGATGAACTTGCCGATATTCGCAATCAGTATATCGGATTTGTGTTTCAACAGTTCAACCTCTTGCCAAGGCTCACATCCCTCTCGAATGTGATGCTACCGATGATTTATGCCGATGTCGATAAGTCCCAACGAATCGAACAAGCCACAAAGTTGCGTCAACAGCCTGGATTGACGGCACTTTGGGGCATTGGTGGAATTTTTGCCATTCTCTTTGGCACTGTGTTTTTGGCAGTTACGTTGATTGGGATTCCCTTAATTCCACTATTGAGTTTGAGTGCGGTTGTCACTTCTTTAGTCGGTTCGCTCGGCGTGGCTCTATTTGTCGGGCAACGCATCAATAGAAATGATAAGCAGTCAGCAACATGGCAGTTCTTAATTGGTTTGGCAATCTTGACGGTGCTGGCATTAATTCCGGTTTTGGGCGGATTAGTAGTTTTCCTGATTAATCTATTCGGTTTGGGTGTCATCTTGCTCTGGAAATTCGGCAGAGCAGAACCGCAGATGGTTAGCTAATTGTAAGGTGCAAATTAGTAGTTTTAGCGATCATCACCCCTAAATTTATTTTTCTGTACTTGTGGTGTTGGTTGGCATTTCCGTTCGCGGTTCAAGGCAGCGTTTCGCGATCTCAATGACTTGTAGGAGCATAATCATGACTAAATCAATTTCTCTCGATACACTCTGGGATTCAGCGACACATACAGAGCTGGTATTCAACTCGGATAAACTGGCTCACTTGCCAGCAGCCGCAAAACGGTATCTAGAACATGCAATTGCACCTGGAACAAAGCTTGCGTCTGCGGTGCGCTTGAAAATGCACGGCGAAATTAAATTAAAAAAGTGGATTCCATTCACAGCCGAGCAGGTCATTTGCTGGGAGCATGGACTGATTTGGAGTGCTACAGCCTGGATGAATGGCTTCCTACCCATTATTGGATCCGATCGCGTCATCGACGGAATCGGTGCAATGCAGTGGAAAATATTAGGATTATTCCCTGTGATGACGGCGAGTGGTGCGGATATTACACGGTCTTCGATCGGTCGCCTCGAATCAGAGTCATTGTGTCTACCGTCTGTGTTCTATCGCGATGACGTTTCATTTGCAAGCACGGAGCTATCGCAGCTAGACTCCAATTTGCATTCTAGTTTTGTGGTGCAAGGCGAGAAAGCTGAACTAGATTTCACCATAGATCGATCTGGTCGTCTCAAAACCTTCAAGCTACCACGCTGGGGCAATCCAGACGGTACTGAGTTCCGTGATGTGGACTTCGGTGGAATTTTAGAAGAAGATCGCACATTTTGCGGCTACACCATTCCCACCCGTCTCCGAATTGGCTGGTACTTTTGCACCAATCGGTTTGAGCCAGAAGGTGAATTCTTTCGCTGCACGATCGATGATGCCATCTATCGGTAGTGGAAGATTCAAGTACTAATTAGGGGAAATAGAATGAAAAGACTATATCCGCTCCCGTTTGCTTTCATTTGGTCTGGTGGCGTTGGGCGGGTTCGTTTAGTAGTTACTTAATCAATTTCGCCCCGTTAAAAGACTCACCATCTGAACGAGTCGATCGGAATCGATCGGTTTAGCCAGGTGCATCCCAAAGCCAGCCGCAAGGCTGAGTTTGCGTTCTCGATCGCTCACATAGGCAGTAATTGCGGCGGCGGGAATCTGTCCGCCAGCTTCGACACCCAATGCTCTCACCTGTCGGATCAAGGCAAAGCCATCTTCCTCTGGCATCCCAAGATCGGCTAGGAGTGCGTCATATCCGCCGCCAGCGTCGATCAGCGCGGTAATTGCCGCCTGAGTTGAAGTGGCGATCGAGACGGTTGCGCCTGCCTTTTCGAGGATGTATTGGATCAAATCGAGAATATCTGTCTCATCATCCACTACGAGGATGCGTAAGCCAGTGAGATCGGTTGTCTCCGACTGCGCTGGTAATTGGGGTAGTGCGGCTGGAACTAGATCGATGCTTTCTGGCATGGAAATCGCGGTTGAATTTAGGGGCAGTTGGACGATAATAGTCGTTCCTCGATCGGCTCCCGCGCTCTGTGCCTGAATGGTGCCGCGATGAAGTTCGACGATCTGCCGGACGATCGATAGCCCCAATCCCAAGCCCTGACTACTCTTGCTGCTACCAGAATCACCCTGGCGGAACTTATCAAAGATGTGGGGTAACAGCTCCGCGCCGATCCCTTGTCCGGTATCGCTGACGAGAATCTGAAGATCGGTTGGGGACACAATTTCCATACTGGAAGGCTTTGCCAACGATGTAATCTCAACAAGTCCGCCAGTGGGTGTGAATTTAACTGCATTAGTCAGCAGATTCCGAAACACTTGCCCCAACCTGTCTAGATCGCCGACAATCTCGGTGGGGGGCAGCAGCGAACTAATTTGGATCGATTTGGCATCAGCAGCGAGTTGGACGGACTCAATCGCTGCATTCACTACTGAGACTAAATCGAGCCGTTGGAGATCGAGCTGCAATTTACCGCTGGCAATGCGGGACAGATCGAGGATGTCTTCAATGAGTTGAGACTGTGCCTTTGCACTGCGATAGATCACCTCCAAACCCCGATCGATCTTGCTCTGCTCTAGTTGGTGGGCGCGGAGGAGCTGTGCCCAGCCGATGATCGCGGTGAGGGGGTTTCGCAGTTCGTGGGAGAGGTTGGAGAGGAAATCATCTTTGGCATGATTGGCTGTTTCGGCGGACTGACGAGCTAGTTGCTCCTGTGCGAGTAATTGAGATCGTTCGGTTTCAAACTGCTTGCGCGTGGTAATATCCTCGATCGATAGCAAAATTCGCGGCGTATCCCCAACTGCAATAATTTTCCAGGCGTTGAGCAGCATAGTTTTCTGCCCGATATGCTCGAACAGATGCTCGACTTCTAGATTTTCGAGGATGCTATCGGTGGTAAAAATATCCTCTAGGATCGATCGCAAGCCAGGGATATTCCACTGTCCATTCCCCAGCTCAAAAATTGTCGCGTGGGCAGTTTCCAATTGAGATACCTGAAATGTGTCGCAGAAGGCTCGATTGGCAGTATTCACCCGCAAATCTGCTTCGATTACCAGCAGCGGTACCTGGACGGTTTCGACGATCGCTTCGGCATAGTTGCGGGCGGCGGCTATGGTGGCGGCACTGCGCTTGAGGGCATCGATATCGAGTAAAACGATTACTACGCCATCGATCCGATTTTCGGTGGTGCGATAGGGACGGATGCGGAGGGTGTACCAAACTCCGGTCAGGGTTTGGACTTCGAGTTCTTTGACATTGAGAGTTTCTAGTACCTCCAAAATTAATGGCTCTAAATCGGGAATATCTAGATTAGTTCTAATATCGCTCAACGGTCGTCCGGTATCGGCTGGAATAAAGTTAAACAACCGTTTTGCCATCGGCGTAAAGCGACGAATTCGCAGGTCATTGGTTAACATCAAAATCGGGATGTTAATACTCGATAGCAAATTAGTCAGATCGTTATTGACTAAATCTACTTCCCCATTGCGGCGACGGAGTTCATCGTTAGTAGTGTGAAGTTCTTCATTAGTTGCCTGAATCTCTTCTTTGGCGGTTTCTAGTTCCTCATTTGTACTCTGGAGTTCTTCATTACTCGACAAGATTTCTTCATTTGCAACTTTGAGATCTTGATTGGTATATTCCTGCTCTTGAATCACTGCCCGTAAATATTCTTGAGTTGCCCTGCGTTCCTCAATTGCCGTGGTGAGTTCTTGTCTGATCTGGACATTTTCTAGCTCAAAATCGCCCTGAGGGATGGTCAGATCGATTGGTTGGAGCATAGCTCCACTCTCGATCGGCACATCTTCAAATAATATTAAAAAGTGACTTTCAGTTAGATCCGGCAGCTTGAAGGGAATCACCTGAAGATTGAAGCTGCTCGACTGTTCGCTCCCCGTGAGCCTGAGTCCGGTTTTGGTAACGGGTAAATTATGTTGTTGGGCTTGATAAATAGTCGATCGCAGTTCAAGTGTGAAACCCGATCGCACGAGGTTAAATAAATCGAGATTAGCAGATCCCGACACTAGTTTCAGATATCGATCGACCTCACCCCGCAGTTGGATTACCTGCATTTTTGGATCGATTACTAATCCTACTGGCGTATATCGAGCAACAATTAGTCGATCGATTTTGCCCTGGAGATCGAAGTCTGATACCGTCGCTAGCTGAGACTGATGCTGGCGGATATTTTCTATCGCTTTAATCGGATAACTACTAGGGGTAAATGACAACGTGGACTGAGTTTTGACCGGATTCTTGGCGTAAATTCGGTATTTTTTATCAAT
This sequence comes from Chamaesiphon sp. OTE_75_metabat_95, assembly GCA_031387665.1. Taxonomy (GTDB): domain Bacteria; phylum Cyanobacteriota; class Cyanobacteriia; order Cyanobacteriales; family Chamaesiphonaceae; genus Chamaesiphon. The sequence continues at coordinate 10,108 of JANNDL010000006.1, forward strand.
CACATTAAACAGATCTACATATTTTCCCGTACTTTCGGATGTGCCGAGCAGCAGAAAACCAGTCGGATTGAGACTGTAATGAAAGATCGGCATAATCCGCTGTTGCAGCACGTCACCGAGATAAATCATCACATTCCGACAGCTAATCAAATCGACGTTAGAAAACGGCGGATCGCTGCTGAGATCTTGACGGGCAAAGACACAGAGTTCCCGCACCGCCTTACTAATATGATATCCACCCTCAACTGGATAAAAGAAGCGACGACGACGTTCTGGCGACACATCCACCAGCCGATCTTCGGTATAAATTCCCGCTCTGGCTGTATCGATCGCCAGTTCGCTAATATCTGTGGCGAAAATCTGAATTGAGGGCTGGATCGCCCGCTCTGACAGGAATTCTAATAAGCAAATCGCGATCGAATAAACCTCTTCCCCTGTCGAACAACCTGCAATCCAAATCCGAATCGGCAACTCCGCCGACTTATGTTGGATAATAGTCGGGAAAACTTTGGTCTTGAGCAGCTCAAAGGCTTGCAGGTCGCGGAAAAAACTCGTCACATGAATCAGGATTTCTTCATACAGGGACTTAACTTCAGTCGGATGTACTTCCAGATATGCAACATAATCCGCCAACCCTTCGAGCTTGCACAATAGCATCCGTCGCTGAATCCGTCGATCGATCGTCTTGGGCTTGTAATGGCTAAAATCAACGCCTGTCGTAGATTTCAGCAGTGCAAAAATCGTCATCAACGCAGTTTGTACAGGCATCGTGCCCCGCTCGGTTGTTGCCACCAGCGGCTGGGGACGATGCAACATCTGATTGCGACTGAGCTGCACCAACTCTGCGGCAATTTGCTCTGGCGACAACACAAAATCCACATGCCCCGTCGCAATTGCCGAAGTCGGCATACTGTCGAATTTTGCCGAGTCCTCACATTGGGCAAATGTTACCCCACCCACTGCCTTAACTGCCGTCAAACCCAAGGCACCATCACCATCACCCCCCGATAACACTATGGCGATCGCCAAGTTACCACGATCCACGGCTAGGGAGGTCAGGAAGGTATCTCCAGGCATATATTTACCCAAAACCTTCTCGCGGGGCGATAACTGGAATGCGCTGTCAGCTAGCCGCATCTGCGTGTTCGGGGGAATGATATACACCCGATTCGGCTCTACTACCATCCCCTCCTCCACCTGACTCACCAGCATTTTGGTGACTCGCGTAAAAATCTCCGTCAGGAGACTCTCCCGATCCGGTGATAAGTGCTGGATCAGCACGAATGCCATCCCAGTATCTACAGGTAAATGGCTCAGGAGCTGGGTAAATGCTTCTAAACCCCCTGCCGAAGCTGCGATCCCAACGATTGGGAATTTAGCTGGAAATGATGTTGTTGGCATTTCGCTTGTGCTCGATTCAGACACAGATTCAGAAGTCATTGGATCGAGCTATGTTGCCATAGTACTTTGAGGAATTGACATGTTTGAAATATCGATACGGTAACTATAGATTCCAACTCTCATAAAAGCCATCTACAGATCTTCTGTAGGTTGGGTTGAAGCTCAAGCGAAACCCAACATCCACACAATCAATCTGTGAGTGTGTTGGGTTGTTTCCTTCTCTTCGAGACGCTTCGCGAACGGAAAGGCTATTGCTAGGGCAAACGCTCCGCTACCGCCAACATTCTTCAACCCAACCTACAGATCTTTCAACCTTCAACCTTCAACTTTTTACTGACGACTGCTAATCCCATCGGTTGTGCGTCCACTCATTTCCCCTGATTCAATCTGATAAATTGCGATCGTTTCCGCACGTCCCCAAGAGTCAGTCCAAGTCCGATTAATTGCTGGCGAAAGCATTGCATCCCGCTGTTTCACGAGTGTCATTACGCGGTCGATTTCTGGTTGCGCTGTGACGTGTTTGGCTGTACCCATGACGATCGCACTCCGCCAATGCGCTGGAGTATGCAGCTCTTCAACCTGCAAGCAAACATCGGGATCTGCATCCATGTCATGAGTCTTCATCCCCACGGTTGTAAATAGATAGATATTACTATTTTCGAGATAGTAGTGCATCGGCATCACACAAGGTTTACCAGCATGGATAAAACCCAGATGACCGTATCTCACTTTATATAGCAATTCATGGATTTCATCCTGTCCCATTTCATCGATATCTAACACGATTTTTTCCTGCGATAAATTTGCACTGATTTGTTCTATTGAGCTGCTGATTATAATGCTAAAGATATTTTATTCATTTATCCAGCATATAAAAAATCATTGATAAATACATCACACTTTAGATATATGAATAATGAGCTATGCCCACTCTATTCTGAGATATAGCCCTTTAGACAGATAGCCTAAATATCGGATCTCTGCCGATAGGAGTATAGATCTGATATTTCAAGTCCTCTAAACTTCAGACTATAGGTTGATTCGATCGACTATCGATTCACTGTAACTTAAAGACATCAGACCCGGAAGTCAAAATAAATTACTTCTAATCTAAAATCCAAGGATATCCCAGTAGATTAATCAAACATCATGGCAACTCGAACAATTAATATCGGACTAGATGACCAGGAACGTAAAGGTTCGATCGACATATTGAATGCAGCTTTATCTAATGCTTACCTGCTCCTAATTAAAACTAAAAAGTATCACTGGGATGTAGTCGGGCCACAATTTATGACCCTGCATAAATTGTGGGAAGAACACTACCAAACACTGTCCCTCAGTGTCGATGAATATGCCGAACGGATCCGCATGTTGGGTGGCTATCCTGTTGGTACTGCGGCTGGTTTCCTCAAATGCGCTACTCTAAGCGAAGATCCTGGCGATATTCTCAACGCAACGGCAATGGTGACGCGATTGGTAAACGATCACGAAGAAATTATCCGCAGTTTACGATCGGGTGTGGATCAATGTACCGATGATTTCCACGACGTTGGTAATGCTGATTTCCTAACTGGACAAATGGAACAACATGAGTCGATGGCTTGGATGTTGCGATCGTTTGTTGAAGGTGAATCTCTCCATCCCAATGGTCAAATTCCTAGCAATTCTGCTGTTGGCATTCCCGCTGGAGTCTAACTTTCTCTAATTTAATCTTCGATGGTGGTTGTAGAAGTAGACAGCAAGAAGTTTAATACCAAGCTAACTTCTTGCTGTCTAATCAAAACTTAACGATCGATCTGCTAATTCACTACTATTAAATTTGGAGTTTACGATGCCACGTCTGATCGGCAAACAATCGAATCCGGCTATTCCATTAAGCTTACTAATCTTAGCTTCAGTTGCTGTACTGACAGGATTAGAATACGTTGGAGCGATGAACATTATCAATGGATTTGGCAATGATAGAGTCGAGATTCGCACTTATCCAGAACGACCCTAACGATAAATCATCAGTAGTTTTTGCAATTAATCAATCATCATTAAAAGTTGAGAATAAATCATGCGCAAAGGTAGTGACATTGTTGGTAAACCGATCGTCGCCTATGATACTGGCGAAAAAGTCGGTCGAGTCAGAGATTTAATTTTTGACCAAGAGCGTAACTATTTAGTTGCTCTGCTGGTTCAAGAAGGTGGATTCATGAGCGATGCTAGAATCTTGCCCCTACTGGCGATCCAATCGATCGGTATGGATGCTGCAATTGTGAGCAAGGCAGATAGTATTATTCCAGCCAAATCAGACACGAAAATAGCTGCAATTCTCGATCGCAATAACATCATGAACGGCACCCACATCATGACTGTAGCGGGTCAAGATTTGGGTAAAATGGTCGATCTCTACTTCGATGAAACCACGGGCGCGATCGAAGGTTATGAAGTTTCCGGTGGCATTTTTGCCGATGCTTATTCCGGTAGATCCTTTGTCCCTGCCGTCCAAACCCTCCGCATTGGTGAAGACTACGCCTTTGTCCCCGCAATGGTGGCGGACTTAATGGAAGAACAAGTAGGTGGCATCAAAGCTGCGATGCAAGATACCAGCGAGAAAGTCCAAGCTGCCGCTCACAAAGCGGGCGAACAGATTTCCGAAGTCAGTCGTCAGGCTACCACCCAAGTAGCTAATGCGATCGTCGATCCTGAAACTCAAAAACAATTTGTACTCGGACGCACAACCGAGTCTGAAGTCTTGCGCCCCGATGGATCTGTATTTTTAGCTCCAGGTAAGATTGTCACCACGGCAGACGTGACAACAGCCGAAAGCGTTGGTATTTTGGATCGGCTCTATCGCTCTACTGGTGGCAATCTCACCCAGGATGCCAAGCAACGCGCCAGTGAGATCGGTAAAAATGCGGCTGATAAAGCGAGCACGCTGGCACAGGATCTGACTCAGAAAGCCAATGCTGCTACCGCTCGATATACAGTCGAGCAAACCTTGGGACACAGAGTCGCTACGGTAGTGCGGACTCGCGATGGTCTAATCGTAGCTGCCCCAGGTCAAATTGTCACCGCGAAAACGATCGAACGGGCACAGACATATCATCTGGAAGAGGCCCTGCTGCGCTCTACGGGTCTATCTATCAGTAATGCTGCCAAATCTAGCGCGAATGATGCTGTAGATGCTGCCTCTAGCCAAATTAGCCACGCTGGAGATCGGGTTCAAAGTGGGATCGCACAATCGCTTGAGTGGGCAAAACAAACGGGCGAAAAACTGCGCTCTCAAACTACCCACGCCCTCGAAGAACAGCAAATCAAAGGTGCCCTCGGTCGTCCAGCCACCCGCGTAATTCTGGACAAGCAGGATCGGGTGATCTTAAATGCGGGTGAATTAATTACCCATAAATCGATCGAAGTTGCCAGACGCGCCGAAATGTTGGAGGTTTTATTATCTTCGGTTTACACCAAAACCCCCGACTTTAGTGAAGCAACCCTGCGTGCTCCAGAATCAGGTCGAGCAGCACTTCCGGTAAGTTAGCTAAATCGTTCCAGAGAATCAGATTTGACAAAGTGAACGCTGCTGTTCACTTTGTCAAATCGAATATATTCGCCAAGTCTACTCAGTTCTCAAGAAAATAGGAAATGATCAGCATCAGCGATTCTATTCACCGACGGGAACAACCATTCCAGGCATCGGTGCATCTTCTGGTTCAAAATCAGTCTTTTTGGCACCACAGCTTGGACAAATCCAATCATCGGGTAATGCTTCAAATGGAATGCCTGCTTCAACGCCTGAATCAGGATCTCCCTCGGCTGGATCGTAAACATGTCCGCATTTTTTACAGATATACTTTTGCATTTTTGACTCCTAAATAAAAGCAAGGATCGGAAGTAGTAGTTGTCGAAATAATATCCTAATTCGTCTTCTTTACCATACAAATAATTGCGCTCGATCGATACTTACTTTAGATAGATATAACGATCAATCTAAGGATAGATTCAAACCAATAACATTTGTGGCTTTATAGATAAATCACGATCTGAAAATAAATTATAGCTATGAAAAACACTACTTCAAACAATATGCCTACATTGCTGATAGAGCATTCAAAAATAAAGATTGATATTCAGGGCATTGATGAGCCAGTTATTTATGCGTATTTTGAAAGATTGAATAATGGTGAATTCATTGCCACTGCTGAGTTGTTTGACAACAGAAATACTAGTACTGAGCGGCATAAATAGGGTGGGTGTTCACTTCGACTTCGCTCAGTGAGCGGAGCCGAATTGAGCGGTGGAAAAGCAAGGGGAAACTTCCGCCGTCTAGTACTAGGCTATCAATCCAGAGCATCACGATCGCAGTAGCCACTAGCAATCCTTTATTTAATTAATTGCAATTTTGGGTCATGCTGCACGCAATTCTCTCTCATTGAGCAACACCATTGTTTCGGCACCCACTCTACCAAAGGTTGGCTTCTTGCCCTGTGGCATCTCGACAAGGTACCTCCAAGTTCCACCTTCAAAACTAGAGCTTCGCACGATCCCTTCTCCGCCAATAAATCTGACTTTTTGATTAGGTTGGTATAGTCTCTCTAGTGAAGAGTTAAATGTATCTATCTCTGTTGTTATTTCAGTCATAGATAGTAAATTTTCAGCTTTTTTGTTAATAGTTTATATTCTAAAAGTAGTGTGAAGTCCCAGCTTAAAATAGTCATTACTGCATACTTATCTATCTCGCACTAGGCGACGGAAATGAGCCTACCATTTCTTTCTCTCGTCGCTAGCGACTACTAGATTTAGCATCACTACATTATATAGCAATCCTATTTGAGATTCTTACAGTAAAGTTAACCTGTAGGGGCGGTGCTGTCTTGTCGTTTTTTTATATCTCCTGACGGAGAGGCTACGCCAACGGGGGGAACCCCCGTTGGCGGAAGCCCGCTCCCCCAGGAGAATAAAAACGCCGCTCGTGCCCGCCCTCTAGGGATTACGCTTCTCAATTAGGATCGCTATATATATTTCACATTATCAGTTAGTGCCAGCTATTTACATCTCTCAACAGGATGATTAAAATCTATTTCTTTTGGATGATGTCGATAGCATAAAAGCCGTGTAAGCTAGTTGTTATTCATCGATAATTCACTTAAGATCATCGCTAGCGAAAGACAACTTCAGGATCGTGGAAACTCAACTCAAGCGGACTCGCTGGGAATTCAAGATGCACAGCAGGTATCAGAACAAACGAACAGCTCGGAATCGCCAACAAATTCAGAGCTGCAAAATGAGCAGAAACATTTGCAACAGGTAAATTTACTCATGAAAAATCTAAAAGACAAGCTTAATGCTGTCGATACTAATGCTATGATTGACTAGAAAACTGGAGATATTTAACATTGAGTAAATATCTCCAGTTTTATAAATATACAGTGTTTTTAATACTAAAAGCAATTACTATTGTTCAACTTTTGCAATTAGACTTTACTATCATTAATCGAACCTATTTTCGCAGCTTCATAATCTGCACAGCCAATCGCTTCCTCACTAAAAGCTTTACAAGGATGGACAGCACACTTGAGATTGTATTCACCTGTAAAAAAGAGACAGCGGCTACATGGAATCTGATCCAGTCTTTGAAGCCGTACCAAATCTCTTTGAGTATGTCTCCATACCGATCGCAAATAACCGAATAGAACTAATAAAACATATATTATCAAAACTAGTTTGCAAACAAACGGGATCGACTGAATCAGAATTGAAATCGACATGGTAAGGAGCGCAGTGGAGCAATATTTTTAAGATTGGCTTAGAAAAAGCGATTGCGCTATAAACATGCTTTAAATTTAGCAGAATCTTAATTCAAAGGAGCATGAGATGTAACCCCACACTCCCTTTAATAGCTAAGTTTGGTCGATGCTCCTACACCCACTAAACTTGCAGAGCGAGAATAGTCGGTGCAAAGAGATCTAGCGAGTAGCTACAATCGCATAGTGCATAAAATTATAGAAGTGCAAAACGCCCTCGCCAGACAACAATTCAGTTAGAAGAGCAGCCATAAATCCGAGCATTGCAAACCGACCATTCCAGAGTTCAGCTTGGGGTGTAAATCCCCATTGCCAATCGTTACGATCCTTGCCGATAGAAGTGATTTCTTTGGTAGAACTTGTCATGATAACTACTCCAAATCTTGTGGGTGGATGAACTAGATTGCTGAGTGAAAGTAAAGCTTACTTCCTGCTTTGAACTGCTATGAGTATTTTTACTTGCCCTAGCTAATTCATCAGTCTGCCACAATCCTATCAATTCGTTATATATATTCACATCTCTCAAAGGAGTGAGTTTTCAAACCGTAATTAGATTTAGTAAATCTATCATTCGTTTGCCATTAATGTATTAGCTGAATTGTGTTGTCGATTGCCGCTCCAGAAGTAATGCCGACAACCGATCGATTGTCAGACCAGCCAAATCTGAAAGAGAATCGCGATCGCCTCATTCGCAGTCAAACCGAGCTGCTGGAGGCAATATAGATAGGCATCTGGGGCTGGTTTGGGTCGATCGATCTGGTCACTATTGACGATCGTTGCAAATCGCTCCAAAGATTACTGCTTTGAGTTGGGACATAATTACTTAGGTTGAGTGATAAATTGCCGCTGGCAGAGCCTTTTCCCTAAAAATTAAATTTGCATCTTAAAATGATTTTAATCAACAAGCTAACTTTACTTGATGAAGATCTTGACCTGAATTTTAGCAATATAAATATCATTGCAAAATTATCTTCAAATAACGTCTCTATAAAGATAGATCGATCGGTCAATTCTTAAATTTAGTAGTGATTAACTGCGATCAATTCAGGAAGCTAGTAACATATAGTAAGAGGCAAGCTATTACCAAACCAAAGTAGCTGCTCTGCTGGAAAATCGACTGTAGCAGCGAGTCAATCCGATCCCTTACTGGAGCTAATTGACATCTACCATGACTAATCCAACCTACACAGTGCTGATTGTTGACGATCTGCCAACACACCGTGAGCTGTTTCACCAGTTCCTCCTGACTGATTCGAGTCGCGACTACCGCATCTTGGAAGCGGAATCAGTGAGGGCAGGGATAGAATTGCACCGAATGTCGATGGGAGAAAGTGCGCCAACGAGTAAGATTGATGCGATCTTGCTGGATTACTCTCTCCCTGACGGGAATGGACTGGAATTTATCACGAAACTCCAGGCTCAAAGTAATGGAGATATTCCTCCAGTGGTGATGATTACGGGCAGAGGTGATGAAAGCATCGCAGTAAAAGCAATTAAACTGGGCGCACAGGACTATATCGCTACGTTCGATCTCACACCATTGCGATTGCAGTCAGCGGTTGCTGGTGCGATCGAAACTGCCCGATTGCGACTCCAATTACAGCAGTCTAACGATCTATTGCAATCGTCTTTGGATACGATCGTCCAAACCGAGCAAGAGCGCGATCGATTCTTTGATTTATCGATCGATCTGCTGGCAACTGGCAACTTTGATGGATATTTTGTGCGGCTAAATCTAGCCTTTGAGCGAATTCTGGGTTTCACTAGTGCCGAATTGATGGCGCAGCCGTTTGTGGACTTCGTGCATCCCGACGATCTAGAACACACCATTGCTGGGGCAAGATGTTTGAGCACAGGTTTGAGGGAGGTGGGCTTTGAGAATCGCTATCGCTGCAAAGATGGCTCGTATCGGTGGCTATCGTGGAATGTAATGCCTTGTGTAGAGCGGGGCTTGTGGTATGCAGTCGCCCGCGATGTCACCGACAGCAAGCAAATCAGAACCGCACTAGAGGAGCGGAATCAGGAACTAGATAACTTTGTACATATTGTCTCCCACGATCTCAAAGCACCACTGCGGGCTGTTGCTAATCTCTCCCAGTGGATCGAAGATGACTTGGACGGCCAAGTACCCCCAGGTACCCAACTGCAACTGGCATTACTGCGAAGCAGAGTAGCGCGGATGGGTGCGACGATCGATGGACTGCTCGACTATGCCCGAATTGGGCGCACGGCTGAATCGGTCGAGCCTGTTTCCGTCGCCGAATTACTGGCTGAAACGATCGAATCCCTAGCTCCACCACCAACATTTTCAATCTGGATCGATCCAAACTTACCCACCCTCAATACCAAGCGAGTATTGCTGTTTCAAGTATTTGCCAACTTAATTGGCAACTCGATCGCCCATCATGACAGATCCGATGGCTCAATTCAGATTTCTTACCAACCATGTGGCGATTTTTATGAGTTTAGGGTCGCTGATGATGGCCCAGGCATTGCACCTGAAAATCACGCGAAGATCTTTACGATCTTCCAAACAATCCATCCTCAAAGTCAGGCGGACAGTACGGGAATTGGACTCGCAATTGTCAAGAAAATTATCGAAACTGAAGGCGGTACGATTCGGCTAGAATCTGAACTAGGCACAGGTACCACCTTTTATTTTACCTGGCCGAAACGATCGAATTAATTGCGATAATTTGGATCGATCCAGCACCGTGGCAAGTCTTCTCCAGAGGCAATTGATCTTATTAACATTTATTGACTAACTGCCAGCACCTAAAGATAGATTGCTTGCTATATCAAAAGATAGATAAATTATCTAAGGTTCGGAAGTTCAATTTCGCAAGCTGAAAAATATTTTGCATGAACATTATGCAGTCATCAAACTAGCTATCAGGCGTTAGTTAATCCCTATTACCAGACTTGAATATATTCTGAACTTTTCATGATATCTATCTCTAATTGTAGATGAAAAGCGATTCTACTTACAGATATCATTTAGATCTAAATTAGTTGAACTACCTACATAAGCCTCATGAAAAATAACATTATTCAAGACGATCGAGAAATCACCATGAAAGCAGAATCCATGTCTACAGACGTTTCTGATCATATTGAATCGATTGCAACCGCAAACAACTCACCCACTGAGGCATCTGAAATGAATACTAATGCTCTATCCGATCTGCCTGATCCAACCCAACCTATTGAACCTATTGAATCCATTGAACCAATGACAATTGCTAGCGAACCAGCTACCGAACCAGTAGCTTTGCTATCTACCCAAACAGAGCTAACAGCATTATTTGAAGAGGCGAAGTCCACTGCAATCGATTTCTTCAACAACAACCGTCAGCTTTTCATCACATTGGGCTGGATCGCGTTAGCTATCTTTGGTGCTAAAATTGTGTTTGCAACATTGGGTCTAATTGACGACATTCCGCTAGTTACACCAATTATCAAGATTGTGGGTTTGGTATCAGTAGTTCGGTTTGCTTGGCGATATTTGATTCGGGAGCACGATCGTCAAGAACTAATGGAGATTCTCAATCAAACTAAAGCAGAAGTGTTAGGTAAAAACAATTAAAAACTCATTATTCTCTGATGTAGGCACAATTTATAAATTGCGCCTACATTGTTTTTGACATATTTAAACCCTAGAACTACTCTCTATCCTCTATACTGTGCTTCAATTAATAATTAAAGCAGAAATTCTAGACAGGGAGAACTAATAAATTCTCCTTGTCTAGAATTGTTCACAGTCGCATCAATTAAGCCATCTTTGGGTATCCGCCAAGATTATATGGCTAGTGCTGCTTCATGTTTGGTCAGTGCAGCTTGGAGCTTTGCTTCATCTTCTTTTGATAATGAAGTCCGTAAAACTTTGCCCTCGAACTTGCTGAGATCTTCTAATACGCGATCGGGTGTAGATTTGCGAACTAAAACAAAGATTGCCGAAGTTCCCGGTTCGATCGTGCTGATTTGCGGCGATCCGTGAAGAGATGGTGATACCAATAAAAAGAGTTAAAGCGACAGAACTTTACCCCACCCAACCTCCCCTTATAAAGGGGAGGAGCAGATCTGTCGTCTGGTAAACTTAATTTGGTATGAGTTACGCGCTCCTCAATATTCAAGATGGGGATAATCAATGGATTACCCCCACTTTGAATATTAGGTCTTACTATGCTAGACAGTTGCAGGAGTTTTGGACGATAATGCCTCTTGCAGCTTGGCTTCGTCTTGATCAATGCGGTCACTCACATTGCTTCCAACGGTTTGGTTCATCGCGACATTAAGCCAGCAAATATTCTTTTCCGTTCTGCGGACGATCCCGTGATCGTGGATTTTGG
>JANNDL010000097.1:0-12745 GCA_031387665.1 Chamaesiphon sp. OTE_75_metabat_95
AACGACCGCCTTTGATTGTTAATTCCAAGCATCGGCATGTTTCCACTGCTCGATGCTTAGAAAATCACAAACCCTGATGAAATAAAGAGTCCAGCACTAGGTATTTATACACGTTGAAAGGGCTGGCAGTGCCCACCCTACAAGGGACTACTAGACTCTAGAGTTTTCTATCGCTAAACCACTAAACCGCTAAACCACTAAATCACTAAGTCAAAGTAACAGTATAAGCGTCACTAATTCCCGTTACCTGCTTAATTTCTGCTAAGATTCCGTCGGGTAATGGATCGTCGATACTCAACACCATGACAGCATCACCGCGCACGATTTTGCGTCCGACTTGCATACTGGCAATATTGACATTAAATTTGCCCAGCAGTGAGCCAATAATTCCGATAATTCCTGGCACGTCTTTATGCACGGTAAAGAGCATATTTTCCGTCGGTGCGACGTTGACTGGGAAATCATCAACGCTGGTAATTCGGAGTTCGGAGTCACCTAATAACGCGCCTGTAACTGAATGCTGCCCCAGAGAACCTTTAGCAGTCAATTTTAGGGTTGCTGCATAGTCACGCACCGAAGCATCACGAGTTTCAGAGACATGAATGCCGCGTTCTTTTGCTTCAATGCCAGCATTGACATAATTTACTCGTTCCCGCAGGGCTGGGAATAATAAACCTTTGAGTGCAGCCGTGATAATCGGTTTGGTTTGTTGTTCGGCAAGATCGCCATATAGACCGATTTGGAGATCGTTGATTCGTCCGCCAGCTAGTTGACTGACCATATTGCCGATCGTTTCAGCTAGTTGGAGATATGGTTTGAGCTGCTGGAGCGCGTCGGGATGTAGTCCTGGGATGTTCACCGCAGAGCGGGCTGGGAGACCCATCAATACATCTCGAATCTGTTCGGCAACGTCGAGGGCGACATTGACTTGAGCCTCGGCTGTAGACGCGCCTAAGTGGGGCGTGAGCACGAGTTGTTTGCCAACTGAGCGCAATTCTGATTCACCCAGTGGCTCTACTGCGTAGACATCGATCGCCGCACCTGCAATTGTACCGTCTTTCAAAGCTTGAGCTAAAGCTGCTTCATCGATGATGCCACCACGCGCACAGTTGATAATCCGCGCTTGAGGCTTCATTTTTGCCAATGTTTCAGCGTTGATCAGATTAGCTGTTTCTGGGGTTTTGGGAATGTGCAGAGTGATGTAGTCGGACTGACGGAAGATCGTATCCAGATCGACTAATGTACAGCCCAATTGCTCGGCACGTTCAGCAGAGATGAATGGATCGTAAGCGAGTAGCTTCATCCCCAATGCTTTGGCGACAGTGGCTACGTGGGAACCAATTTTGCCCAGTCCAACTACGCCGAGAGTTTTCTTGTAAACTTCAGTACCGACGAATTGCTTCCGGTTCCACTGTCCAGCTTTCATTGACTGATTGGCTTCTGGGATATACCGCGCCATTGATAGCATCATCGCTAGAGCATGTTCGGCTGCGGCGATCGTATTACCTTCTGGTGAGTTGACTACGACAATCCCTTTGCGGGTGGCAGCAGGGACATCGACGTTATCGACTCCCACGCCTGCCCGTCCAATGATTTTGAGATTGGTGGCAGCTTCAATAATTTCTTTGGTAACACGGGTTTCCGATCGAATCATAATCGCATCGTAGTCGCCGATAATCTGCGCCAATTCTGCTGGCGGCAGTCCAATTTTGACATCTACTTGAGCGACTTGGAGCAGGATATCAATCCCCGCTTGGTCGATTGGGTCGGAAACAAGAACTTTAGACACAGGTTCAGTGATGGTAAAGGATTAGTGCAATAGCACATTCTAACTGGATTTGTCGATGAGGGGGAGTGTTTGTTGGCGGGATCCTAATATTAATTAATGGGATGGGGAGTGTGGGTGTGTGGGAGCAACGGAGAACGAGAGCATGGAGGTACGGGGAGAAAAAAACATTCTAAGTCTTACTCCCACACTCCCACACTCCCATGCCCCACACTCCTAACTCCCAACTCCCAACTCTGAAGCTTTAGCTACTTTTTCAGTATTTGCAGATGACATTGCCAATAATTCCGGCATTGTCACAAATTTGTATCCTTGCTCACGCAATTTGGCGATAATTTGAGGAACAGCTCTGGCTGTATTGTCATGATTCCCGCCACCATCGTGCATCAGTACGATTCCACCTGGAGTCGCTTGATCGAGGATAGTTTTTACCATTGCTTCTGGAGATGGGCGATTTGGGCGACTGTCATTAGAATCCACCGACCACATATTCACCGATTGACCTTTCTTTTGAGCGTAAGCAACCAATCCGTTAGTGAGGACACCACCTGGAGGCCGGAAATAGGCGGTTTCCACACCCAGAGTTTCTCTGATAATTTGTTGAGTGTCTTCAATTTCCCGTTGAGCTACCAACGGAGACATCTGCTTGTACCAGTGATGGAGGGTATGGTTGGCGATGACGTGACCATCTGCCAAGATTTTTTTGCCCAGTTCCGGCCAAGATTTCAGGGGTTGACCGACCACATAAAAAGTAGCTTTGACATTTTCTTTTTTCAGAGCTGCCAAAACTTTCTCGGTAGTTTCTGGCCAAGGGCCATCATCAAAGGTGAGCGCGATCACTTTTTCACCAGCAGCAACAGGCGCGTCCTTAATTGTCCTTGCTTGAAAACTGGTTGGTACGTCAAAGTCCATCGGGCTGACATTCGCGATCGAAGTTGTCAGCTCAACACTTTTATCAATACCTGTTGCCGCAACCAAAGCATCCGCTGATATGCTCCCGAACAGTAAATGCAACAGCGCGAATACTACACAGGAAGTAGCAGCGATCGCTAGCCAGAATAGTTTACCTGGTCGTAGTCGCTTAGTTTTTTGTCGATCGCCTCTAGCTGTTTTAGCCACTCCTTGACACCTGTTTGAGATTATTAATATCGTCTGATTATAGTTCCAAACAGCATAGTCAAAAAAGATTATACCGATCGTTGAGGGGATGTAAATCATCCCCTCGGACAAACTATAGTGCCCTGCAATTTTTCCCGACAATTAGTCGGGATTGCTTTTTGCAAGCATTATAGCAAAACATTCAAAGAATTTGAAATCGGAAAAACTTGGAGATTGGCCAGACGATCAAAATTCACTTCCTACAATCTCAGTACCAACGTAAAAATTAGAACCTAGCTACTGACCATCATCTTCTTGACTGCTAGGGTGGTTCACTCAGGCTCGATCGCGGGTACGATATAAGTATCATTTAGTATTGACAATACTAGGATTCTAAAACCCTACTGCTGGAAGTTCTATTTTCCACACCCTACACCTACCCTCTAATTTGATGAATAAGCCTAAAAGTCCCTCAGCCGAAATCTTTTCAATGGACGACTTCGCCAAAGCTCTCGATGCTGAAGTAGTCGCCTTTGAAAAAGACCAACTAGTGCGGGGTAAAATTCATAGTTATGATAGCGATGGTGTATATGTCGATATCAATGGTAAATCCCTAGCATTTGTCCCTGGCGAAGAGATCGCTGCCGATGAATCTGCCGATCTATCAGTATTATTGCCAATTGGTGACGAGCAAGAATTTTTGATCATCCGCGAACAAAATGCCGATGGGCAAGTAACCCTATCCAAACTGCAACTACAGGCAAAATATGCCTGGAATCAAGTCGATGAGATGCAAAGCAATAAAGAATCAGTCCAGTTGCGCGTCACTGGGGTAAATAAAGGTGGTGTCACAGTTAACTTCCAAGGCATTCGCGGATTTGTCCCTCGATCGCAATTAGTCGAAAAAGATCTAGAATCATTGGTCGGTACTAGTATTCCAGGCGTAATCATTGAAGCTGATAAAGATAAGAACAAATTAGTCTTCTCCCAGCGCAAAGCTACTCGCACTGCTAACTTCAGTCAGCTAGAGCGGGGACAATTAGTCACTGGCATCATTGTCGGCATCAAGCAGTTCGGTGCTTTCGTTGAATTTGAGGGTAATACTGGCTTGATTTACATCAAACAAATCAGCGAAAATCGGGTTGAAGCCTGTGAAAAAGTATTTGAGATTGGTCAAGCAATTAAAGCGATGATTATCGATCTTGATGAAGGTTCTGGCAAGATTTCACTTTCAACCAGAGTACTTGAAAATCACCCAGGTGAAATGCTAGAGAACATGTCGGATGTGATGGAATCCGCCGAAGCCCGCAGCGAACGTGCCGCTAAAAAACTATTTGGTAACTAAATTACCGCTAGTACTGGCATCAACCCGACTTTTCAAAAAGTTGGGTTGATTAATTGATTTTCCGTTGAGCAAAAATTCAGGTATTTCAAGGAGAGAAAATGTCAGAGGTAAATGGATTAGGCATTCAAGATTTACTGGCTGATTTACGGGAGCAAATTCTGGCGATTGCCGATCGACATGGAGCTTACAATATGCGAGTATTTGGTTCTGTAGCAAGGGGCGAAGCTCGGATAAATAGTGATGTAGATTTCTTAATTGACTATCGACTAGAAGAAATCACGCCGTGGTTTCCGGCAGGACTCATGCTCGATCTCGAAGTATTATTGCAGCGCAAAGTTGATATAGCAACTGTTGATATGCTAAAAGAGAGAATGAGAGATCGGATACTTCAAGAAGCAGTGGTTTTATGAGGAGAGAATGTTAGAGGATTTTAGTGAAAACGCATAATCAGAGCTAATGTTTTACTAATCTCTCCAAACACAGGACGATCAGTAGGTATCGGAGCCAAACAGTCTTGTTTTAATTTGTCCAGTAGATCGAATATCAAACTTTCCACTGCATCATCTGATAATTCACAGTGAGTTAATAAGTCTTCTAATAGACAACCAAAGGCTCTAACTTCCAATCTCTCTAGAGCTGCACCCGCAATTCGATCGTTCAGACTGTAGCTAGAAGCTGCCCCAAAGTCACCTAATAAGGGATGATTACGATCATTCATCAGAATGTTATGAGCATATAAATCGCCGTGCATGATGCCTTGAGTGTGGAGATGAGCCGCTGCTGAGGAAATTCCGATCGCAATTCGCAAAATTGCCGTTACTGCAAACGATGTCTCAGGCGCGTAAGTATCTCTGGTACAAGTATCCAAACTGGGCGGATTGCCCAGATTTTGATAGTTGGGCGGAATTAACGACAAGATTAGCCCTGATTTATCATCTGGCAACCCGCCAATTTGTCCCAACGCACCGACTAAATGTGGATGTCCGCCAGCAGCCAGACAAGCATTCATTTCATCTGCGGGTTTACCATCACTAGTGATCGCACCTTTGAAAATCTTAATTGCTACATCAGTTGACGGTTGCCCTGGCGACTGCCACAAACCTTGGGAAATCACCCCTGAAGCACCCTCACCCAATGTATCTGACAGCGTTAAATCTGCCCACGCAATAGTTGGTACAGTTGTCGATATATTCGCAGTACAGCAGGGATTTCCAGCATAAGCCAGCCACGACAGCCGAGGCAGTGTAAACAACCAGGCTGGTAGGGATTCTAGTTGGTTCGCAGCCAGTCTAATCAGCTCTAAATTCTGACAAGCCGCCATTTCATCTGGGATCGATCGCAATTGATTTCCTGCTAACATCAATTTTTGCAGACTTTCGAGTCTCCCGATCGATTTGGGCAGTTCCGCCAACTGGTTATCAGTCAGAATCAGCCATCTAGTCCTCAGCGGCAAAACATTCTCGCCTAGCACCCTAATTCTGTTCGATTTGAAACCCACCATCGACAGATTTGGGCAATCCGCCAATACTTCAGGCACTTCCTCAAAATCGTTGTTACTCAGAAAGATAACTTTGAGATTGGTTAATCTGCTTAAATCAGTGGGCAAAGAATTTAACCGATTATCCGATAGATTCAATATTTCGAGCGAATCGGCTAAGTCAAAAATCTCAGTTGGAAATTCTGTCAAACCAGCAGCTAGATCCAGCCGTTTAATTCCCTGCAATTGACCAGAGCGCAGCAAGTCGATCGGTTCCATATCTTGTTAATCTCTAATCAATACAAAATAGTTGGTTTATATTTTTTTATTTGACAGCTTCTTTCAGAAATTTTTTAATATCTTTTTCCCAGCGTTCTTTATCTACTGTCACCAGTAAACTATGACCAGTACTAGGGAAAATACTCAACTGTTTATAAGCAGGTAAATTATTGATAATTCGATCGATCTCTGCCCTGGCTGTCCACTGGTCGAGTTCGCCTTGTAATATCAGTGTTGGACATTTTACGTGACTAGCATAATCAACTGGATTGTGATCGAAGCCATTAAATCCATGTTGAATACCACCCCAAAAAACAATTAGCTCGGCTAGAGGAAATGACGGGATGTGATTTCTGCTCACTCGACTACCAACTGCATTTACAAGCTTGGCAAATGGCTCTTCTAAAATAATCGCGTCTGGAGTAATTTTATCCTCTGCTACTGCCTTTAGAATAGCAGCACTACCCATCGATATTCCATACAATATCAACGGATGCTTGAGGTTAGACTCTTGAGCATGGCTCATACTCAATGCAACATCTTGAGCTTCTCGTATCCCAATTGTATTAGTATTACCACTAGAACCACCTACTCCTCGAAAATCAACTAGCAGCGTATCATATCCAAGCTCGTGGAATACTTTCGCTGGTGCCAATAGTTGTCGTGCTTTACTCCCACCACTACCAGGAAACAAAATTATTGTGCCCTTGCTAGGAGCATTTTTGATGGGAATAAACCAAGTTTCTAACCATTCAGTTTGATTGATAGGAATGCGCTGAGTTGTATATGCAAGTCCAAGGTCAATCGGTGATTTAGTACTTGTCGGTCTAGAAAGTCCTAAGATAAACTGTCCTGGCAAGCGGAAATGCGTCAGTACATGAGCAAAAGTATAAGCAATAAAATTTAGAGATAGAAAGACGATAGTTAGTAGCCGATAAACACGTTTTCTACCTATTGCTCCCAATTTAATTTTATTCGATAGCTGTATTAGCTTAAATTTGATTATGTTTAACAGTTTATTTCTAGCCAAGCAGTGAAGTCGTTACCTGTACACATGGAGCCAGCAAGGACTCCAGTAAGTTTTTTGCAAATTGATCGTGGGGAAACTGTGTCATGTGCAGATTAGCTTTCCCCTAAAGTATGGTAAATTCCCCAAATTGCCATCGCTCTGAGATAATGACTAGCCCGAAAAGTACCAGCAGAAGTGATTGCTTCAGGCGTTCTAAACTGCAACCCGTTACTATATACCTGTTCGATGATCGTCTCTGCTAATTTCAATCCCTCCTCGCGCATTCCCATTTGAACTAAAAAGGCGGCAATCCCAAAGTTAATCCCTGTCCAGACTTCCAGGGGATGAGTATCTTTGGGATTTGAGGGTGAGCCGTCGATTTTGACACCGTTGGCAGCTCCAAATTTACCGCCTTGGAAATTGAGAAAGCAGGATTGATAGACGGTTTGCAGAGCAGTTTTGGCACAATCTAGAGGCACAATATCATCTAGTTCTAATAGTTTGGCGTAGAATTGACCGCAGAGTTGATCTGCCATGACTACTTCGGAGCCGCTGTCTGTATCGATCGCATAGTAGCTGCCATTCCAGAGTTTTTGCTGATAGATTGGCTTGCCTGCGTCTAGCCAGGTTTGATACTGCGGGATGATTTCGGCGGGTTTAGGGGTGAGTGGTTCGTGATATTGTTGGGTGAGAATTTGACCGATCGAAATAGCTGCTTCCAATGCAGCTAGCCATAAGCCACCGCAATAAGCACTGATGCCCTGAAGTCGCCAATCATCAAAGGTTTGATCGGGTGCGCCAGAGTTTTCGATCATCCCATCATTATCTAAATCAAATTGCTTGAGATAGGCGAGGGTATCGACAATTGCACTCCAACATTCGGCGAGAAATTCAATGTCATTTTTGCCTGTAAATATATAGGCGCGATAAACTTGGAGGACAAAATCACTACCCAAATCTTTCCAGAGATTGCAGTCTTGATAACAGGTGTAGTTGGTCTTTTCCCACGGGTGTTCATTCGGTGCGCCGAGATCGTGGGGAGTGGCGTGGAGAGTTTTGCGGGGTGCCATCATCTCGGATCGATCGACATTTTGGGGTCGATCTTCGTAGCCGAATGCGGTTTGGACGTAGTAACCAATTAAGCGGGGATTGGTATCTTCGGCAGGGATGGCGCGGGCGAAGGCAATTAGGATTGATTTTTCTAATTTTGGCCAGAGCAATAGGACAGAAAAGGAGCCATATAATCGCACGTCTAAACTCTCATACCAGCGATAGTCTAGGCATTCTAATACGCCAAATTGTCCGACTGGATCGCGATCGTCAGCAGCTGTCCAGAGTGTACCGCCATCAGTGAGTAAGTACAGCTCATTAAATAACGCCATCTTGAACCAATCGGGCAGATCGGATCGATCGAGTGTTGGTTGCTGCCAGTCGATAATTTGCTGCTGCCAGCGATCGTAGTGCTTCAGAGCAGTGCGAATCATTGCCCAAGCATTTTCACCCGATCGACCAAAGAAATCTGTATAGCGACGATAATAATTGATGTCCTTACCAAACTCAGTAATTGGGAAATCCCAAGCCAGGATAAAGGGAATTTTTTTTGTTTGTCCAGGTTTGAGCGTGAACCGAATCGTAATTGCAGCGGCAATACGTTCGCCCGATTTTGCTGGAGTTTCATCATCAATATCTGGCAGCGAACCATCAGCAGCAAAACTATCCCAAATATCGCTACCATCACCCACTGGATTCCAACGAGAATGATAGAAAACTTCTACACTTGGATTAGCAATACTGGCGATCGACCATTGCCCTTCACCTTCACTCGGTGTGTCTAATTTATGTGCTTTATCTAATAGACAGCCGACGCGATAATTGTCTACAATCCACTGATTGTAATTGCCTTCACTCTCATCCATCCGAGGTTGATAATCATAAACTGGACTACCATCATCGCGAATTTCTACCTTGCTGGATGGATTGGTATTGGCAAACCAGCCGACGGTGTTTTCCCACGTCAGCATGATGCTGAGAACGATCGGTGTTTCGGTGGGATTATGGGTTGTCCACTCGAATATGGCGATCGGATAAGAAGTCTCCTGATAATTCTCCGCCCAGATTGGTGAAAATTGTTCGCAGGTTAATTGCGCCTGGAAGACGTTTTCGTAAGAATACCAGCTTCGAGGATATAAAGCTTGATAAGTGCCCGTTGCTTGACCTGCTAGGGTAGTCTGAGGATAACATCGCCATCGACTTAGACTGCCATTTTCCGGTGCGACTGTGGACATGGCATAAGCGTGAGTCCGATCTTCAGCCTGCTCAAAGACGCTGAACTGACAGGCAGCCAGGTTTTGAAAGATATGCTCACCACCATCAATGTGCCACAGATTGAACTCGCCCCGATGGGATCTGCCAATACAGCCCGCCCCAAATCCGCCCAGTGGCATCCCATGAAACGGGCCATCGTCGAGATTGCTCTCATAGCGCACAGTGTAGGGCTGTGTCCAATCCTGATGAAACTGACGTTGCCAAGTAGCCGCAGGAATTTTCGGACGGGGTGGAGAATTGAACATAATGCGATTGGGATGTGGAAGATGCAATTTTCTATTCTAAACTTAAAAGCCGATTTTTTTTCAAGAAATACTGTCCCAACGGCACTTTCACCGATTTAGCCACAGTCAGAAAAGAGTAACTATGATAATAAATCCACTAAAACCAAATTGTCATGTTTTCTTTAGGTTTCAAACTGGGTACTCTGGATATTGAGTAAGCAGAGATCGACAAATCCATAATGGAATCAACCGTACAGCAGATAGTAGCTGCAAAAACTACTAAATTCGTATCTTCAAAGATACCAAGCACCCAAATAGCGATCGATCCAACTAGCGATCCGCAATCGTTGCGGAAAATCGCGACAGGTAAAGATTGGGAATTGCGGCGATTAGTCGCCAGCAATCCAAATACCCCGATCGATGTATTGTGGCAACTGGGGCTAGATTTTCCCGAAGCCATCTTGATCAATCCAATTTTTCAACTATTGCAGTTGGAGCAGATTCAATTAGCGGCGGAGGTGCCTTACCCCACATTGACTTGTTTGCTGCAATGCGAACGGGTACCACCAAATTTTATGGAGTATGCCGTCAGTCAGCAGGATTATGGTCTGTGGTTGGCAGTGGCTTACAATGTCCACGCGCCTGCCAACATCCTCGAAAATTTGGCGAGGAAGTCGCGTCATCAAGATCGAGAATTGATCCGTGCCATCGCCGCACATCCCAATACACCCCCTCACCTCCTGTCCGAAATTATCAAAATCAGTAGCGGTGTCGCTCAAGTCGTCGCCGAAAACGTCCAAACACCGTTCGATGTGCTCGAACAGATTCTGCGTAAATATAGCCAATTTGGTGAGTCTACTTTTATGACATTAGTAGCACTTCACCCCCAGCTCGATCCTCGGTTGTTACTCCAGTTGTATCTCGCGCCCAATGAGTCAGCAGCTCAATCCCTGTGGCTAGCAAAACAGAGTGCGACAAACTCTAGTCAACTGGTAGAACTAGCCCAAACTGAATGGGAGCCGCTTCAGCTCGCAGTCGTTCGTCATCAGAATACCCCCAGTCCAACCATCGATCTGCTGTGGAAAAAGATGCGGGCAAATCATCACAATCCCAGTCAACTGGACAGACTGATGTATGACTCTTTTGCTAGCAATCCCAATACATCAGACCAGATTCGGGATGAATTACGCAATTTACTACAATGGTAAAAATAGGAGGCAATTTTAATTATAAATATGCAAACATCTCAATGGCTCCGATTTAATGAACCCAGAAGATTTAAAAATTTATCTCGATCGTTTAATTACCAATAATCTTAAAATCAGTACGATGATTTGGGGTGCGCCAGGAATTGGCAAGTCCAGCATTGTCAGCCAACTTGCGGCAGCACATCAACTCGAATTTATTGATATCCGCTTGAGTCAATTGGCTCCAACTGATTTGCGCGGACTACCCGTTGCTGAAGATGGCGTTTCCAAATGGTTTCCACCAGAATTTTTACCTCATCACGGACGGGGGATTCTCTTCCTAGACGAAATCAACATGGCTCCGCCTGCGATGCAGGGCATGGCTCAACAGCTTATTTTGGATCGTCGCGTCGGTTCCTATACTGTTCCCGATGATTGGTTTGTCTGGGCTGCTGGAAATCGTCGCGAGGATCGCGCAGGTGTCTTTGAGATGCCAGCTCCCCTCGCCAATCGCTTCTTGCACCTGCAAGTAGAGGCAAATTTTGGGAGTTTCAAAGCCTACGCTCTCAGCGAAGGAGTCCACGAACAAATTATCTCGTTCTTGTCTTTCCGCCCCACCCTGCTGCACAAAATCGATCCTCAACAGCCTGCTTGGTGCTCACCCCGATCGTGGATGATGGCAAATAGTCTTCATCACAATGGGCTGGATCTATCTCCAGCTATCGGTGTCGCAGCTTATGCTGAGTTTCAATCTTTTCTGGTGATGTACAAGACATTGCCCGATTTGGAGCCGATTTTTGAAGGTAAAGGCGGTCATATCCCATTTCCACTAGAGCCTTCCGCGCGTTATGCGACTACAGTTGGTTTAACTGTCCATGCTACTGATGCCGATCGAGCTTACTGTGCTTTCCAGTGGCTAGTTCAAGTCGCCACTACAGAATGGGTACAGCTATTTATCTCGGATTTACTCAGCTTGCTGCGATCGCGCGGACAATTAGGAATGCTAGCTATCCTAATTGACAAAGATCCCTCGATTCAGAAGTTTCTCCAGGATTATCGCCAATTAGTTCGGGGTTAGGAGTTGGGAGTTGGGAGTTCGGAGGGAGTAGATCTCTAGGTTAAGTTTCATTCTTTAACCCAACTTACCTAAAATACAAAAAAAGGGGTGTCTATCACGACACCCCTTTTTTCTAAACCCTAAACCCTATTTAACCGGAACCTCCTTCAATAACCGCGCAATTACCTGACTACCACGCCGTCCACCAGTGGCAATAACTCGATGGGACAGCACGTAGAGAGCTAGATCTTTGACATCATCTGGCAGCGCGTAACCTCGCCCTTGTAGCCATGCCCAGGCTTGAGTCGCCCGATACAGAGCCACCGAGCCGCGCGGACTGACTCCGAGGCTGATTTCGCTATCATGGCGAGTCGCCCGAACTAAATCGACGATATATTGCTGAATCGTGGGGTCTACCTTGACCTGCTGGCATTGCTGCTGGATGGCTTGAAGTTGCTCTAGGGTGATGCAAGGCTCTAAACTGGCGACAGGCCCCCCTGTAGCCAATCCTTGGAGCATTTGCAGCTCTTCATTTGCTTCGGGATAGCCCAGACTGAGCGAGATCGCAAATCTGTCCATCTGCGCTTCTGGGAGTGCGAAAGTGCCGTGGGATTCGATCGGATTTTGAGTCGCAATCACGAAAAAAGGTGCCGATACCGGACGGGAATGTCCGTCTAGTGTCACCTGCCGCTCTTCCATTACTTCTAGCAGTGCTGATTGGCTGCGGGGAGTAGCTCGGTTGATTTCGTCAGCTAGTAATATATTGGTAAATACTGGCCCAGGGATAAATTCAAACTCGCGACTACCTGGATTCCAAATAAGTACTTGAGCGAAATTAGTTACACACATTAAATATTATAATATATCTAAGTTGTCAGATTGCACATCGCATAAATTGTTCAAATGTTTGTCCTCAGAGAGATCAACCCACTGTCCTTCAAGCTATTAGAAAGAATTT
>JANNDL010000007.1:0-69759 GCA_031387665.1 Chamaesiphon sp. OTE_75_metabat_95
GACGATCTTCTGTTCCCCTGGAGCGAGAATAAAGAATCGGAGCTGTGATTCGTGTTGCTGTAATAATTCGATCGACAACTTTTCTGTTACTTGCTTGCCATTAATATATAGCGAACCCGTGGGATATTCATACAAAAAATCAGCCTGAATTTCTTGTAAAGACTCTAAAAAATTGGGCGTGGGACTCGATGGTAAATAAGCTTTTATATCTAGAGCGGCTGCTCTATCCACTGCTCTTTGCGGTCTAAATTCTGGCTCTGCTAGGACATATTCAACTGAAATCACGCTATTCTGCTCAGATCGATCGAAACTTTACTCACCTATCTTGCCATGTTTTGCTGTGGATCGATTGACTACAAATTGAAGTAATAATTAACCAAAACATCTTAAATCTTTTAGAAGTTATGTTAAGCAATTTAAACAGATCGAATTGTAAATTTTCGCCCATTTAACCAGCAACCTAGTTAATAATGCTAGACGTAGCAGAAATCATTATACAAATTTGTTCTCACTTGACAGCACACAACGTATTGGAGACTAGTAGAGCGTGAAACTGGCAGTATATGGCAAAGGTGGGATTGGCAAATCCACAACTAGTTGCAACATCTCAGTCGCTTTAGCAAAACGCGGCAAAAAAGTACTACAAATTGGGTGTGACCCCAAGCATGATAGTACCTTTACCCTGACAGGGTTCTTGATTCCGACGATTATCGATACACTTCAAGAAAAAGACTATCACTACGAAGATGTCTGGCCTGAAGATGTTATTTACAAAGGTTTTGGTGGCGTAGATTGCGTCGAAGCAGGTGGACCACCTGCTGGTGCTGGCTGTGGCGGTTATGTTGTTGGTGAAACTGTTAAATTACTAAAAGAATTAAATGCTTTTGACGAGTACGACATTATTTTATTCGATGTACTTGGCGATGTGGTGTGCGGTGGTTTTGCTGCACCTCTAAACTACGCCGATTACTGTTTGATTGTTACTGACAATGGTTTTGATGCACTGTTTGCTGCCAATCGGATTGCCGCATCGGTACGGGAGAAAGCGCGGACGCATCCACTCCGGTTAGCTGGTTTGATTGGAAATCGGACTTCCAAACGTGACTTGATCGATAAATACATCGAGACAGTACCGATGCCAGTGTTGGAAGTATTGCCACTGATTGAAGACATTCGGATCTCCCGCGTCAAGGGCAAAACCTTGTTTGAAATGGCCGAAACCGATCCTTCGCTAGAGTATGTCTGCGACTACTATCTGAACATCGCGGATCAAATTTTGGCATTACCTGAAGGTGTGGTTCCAAATGATACGCCTGACAGAGATCTGTTCGCGCTGTTGTCTGACTTCTATCTCAATCCAGTTGAGCCAAAGGCTCAGGATAATAGTGAGAAACAGGATCTGATGATGGTTTAAGGGTGAGTGGCGGGGATCTACCCACCCCGCCCGTTGGGCACCCCTCCGAGGAGGGGATTTCCGCTGAGAGGATTCATAGGTTAGGCAGATCAGAGATCCACCTAACTAACAGATATCACCAAAAAATCCCCTCCTCGGAGGGGTGGCGCGTAGCGACGGGGTGGGTAAATCTCCGCCAAAAATAAAGCAAGCTCTGAATGCTAGGCAATGCCCATCACCGAGAGCTTACGCTAATATCTGAATTTTTAAAGCTCGATCGATTATAAAAATTTTTAGAACGGAGAATATAATATGACTGTTGCAGCAGAGCCACAGGCGTTAAATTTTGAGTGCGAAACAGGCAACTACCATACCTTTTGTCCCATTAGCTGCGTCGCATGGCTGTACCAGAAGATCGAAGATAGCTTTTTCCTCGTCATCGGCACCAAGACTTGCGGTTATTTCCTTCAAAATGAGATGGGAGTAATGATCTTCGCCGAGCCGCGCTATGCAATGGCGGAATTGGAAGAAGGCGATATCTCTGCCCAGCTCAATGACTACGCCGAACTCAAGCGGTTGTGCGAACAGATTAAAAAAGATCGCAACCCTAGTGTGATCGTCTGGATTGGTACCTGTACCACCGAAATCATTAAGATGGACTTGGAAGGCTTGGCTCCTCGTCTAGAAGCTGAACTGGGCATTCCGATCGTCACAGCCCGCGCTAATGGGTTAGACTATGCCTTTACCCAAGGTGAAGATACTGTACTAGCAGCAATGGCAGCGCGGTGTCCAGAGAAGGCTCCTGTGGCTCAGGAAGAGAAAGATGAGCGCAATGCCATCTCCAAGCTGATGAACTTCGGGCGCAAGCAAGAAGATGTCAAAGTTTCCGACTCCGAATACAAAGATCATCCACCGTTAGTACTATTCGGCTCATTACCCGATCCTGTCGTTACAAACCTGACACTCGAACTAAAAAAACAAGGAATTAAAGTCTCCGGCTGGCTCCCTGCGAAACGCTTTACCGAACTTCCCGTACTCGAAGAAGGTTACTACGTCTGTGGCGTAAATCCCTTCCTCAGTCGCACTGCTACCACACTGATGCGTCGTCGTAAGTGTAAACTAATTGGCGCACCATTCCCGATCGGACCTGACGGTACCCGCGCCTGGATTGAGAAAATCTGCTCGGTATTTAACATCGAACCCCAAGGATTGGACGAGCGCGAAGCCCAAATTTGGGAAGGCGTGGAAGAATACGTCAAACTGATTCGCGGTAAATCTGTCTTCTTCATGGGCGACAATCTCCTCGAAGTCTCGATGGCGCGATTCCTAATCCGTTGCGGAATGACAGTCCAAGAAATCGGCATTCCCTACATGGATAAACGCTATCAAGCAGCCGAACTCGCCCTGCTCGAAAAAACCTGTCGGGAAATGAATTCGCCACTACCAACCATCATGGAGAAACCCGACAACTACAATCAGTTGCAACGGATTTACGCCCAGAAACCTGATTTAGTCATCACCGGAATGGCTCATGCGAATCCGCTAGAAGCACGGGGAATTACGACTAAATGGTCGGTAGAATTTACGTTTGCCCAAATGCACGGTTTCACTAACTCTCGCGATATTTTGGAATTAGTAACTCGTCCATTGCGTCGGAATGAAAATCTCAAAGATCTCGGTTGGGAGAAATTAGTTCGCGATGAAGCTGTAGTCTAAATTAGCTGACAGTTTAATATTACTAAATATAGCCGAGCCATTAATTAGGCTCGGTTTTTTCAACAGAATATATAGCTGTATTTGAATTATTGGATTTTATAACCTACTAAGAGGTTATTAGATATATGGTAACATGCGATCAACGAGAATTATTTGTATAATAGAGTGTCTATTAGCAAAGTCAACGAGATGACTCAACCAAACGATACACCGTTAGAAAGATTACCTCAGCGCATCGAAGATATCGCCGAACTATTAGCTCGATCGATCTCAGCATTCGATCGGCGGATGGAGCAGATGGAAAATCAGGCAACAGCAGAGCGAGAACAAAGAGCGAGTGAATACCAAAGAATTCAGCAATTACTCGCTGCTACTGCTCAAGCAAATGCGGAAAACACACAACAAATTTCCAAACTCATCGAAGTAGAACGTACCCACGAAAGAAGAACTAACTCGATCGCTAAATCGGTAATGGCAGTTACTTCTGATGTTAAAGAAACAGTAGTAAGCGTCAAAGCGATCGCTCGTGCATTGGAACGACAAAACAGAGAGCTTTCTGATACACTGAGACAACAAAGCCGTGACTTTTTTGATGCACTTGAAAGACATCAAGATCAAATTGATACGCTAATTAATCGATCAAATTGGGAAGTACCAGAAGAAGATGATTAGAGCGAAGAGGTTGAGACTTCAGCTACTTCTCTAATTTTATCCCAGTCAATTGTCGCCACCCAAATTTTCTCTTCATCGGAATACTCGACTACTGCATCCGCTTCCAATTCCTCACTATAAATTGATAATTTTCCGCCGTCAATTAGCTTAGTTCCATAGCGACTTAAATCTTCGATCGTACCAATACAACTGAGGCGCAGACGACCTTGAAGATCGGCATTTTGAAAATCAGCAAAGGTTCTATGATTACTCATAAATTACTCCTATATTAGCGAAGGATTTGAAATCGTTTTGCATTCTCGATCGATCCTACACCCGTTTACGAATCCGTTCTTGGAGACGAGCAATAACATCTGCACTCAATTCTGGCTCTGGTTCGACTAACTCGCGTGTCGCTAAAGCTAACTCAATCTCCTCAGGTGAAGCTTGTCCCAGTTTCTTCTTCAGTAACTGAAACGCCTGCTTCTGTTGCTCAACTTCTGCATCAGAAACAGCCACAACCGTATAAGCTAAAGTCGTCTGACGAGTCAATGCATAGACAATATATTGGTTCAGTGAAACCCCTTCACCATCGGCTAGATGAGTGAGTTGCTGATGTAATGTTTCTGGCAATCGTAATGTCAATCGACTCATGACTCAAATTCTCCTGTTGCAAACACATTCATAAATTCTACTGGTGTCATCACCCGTAACCCCAACCATTCCCTTGCACTCCGAAAATCTTTAATATTAGACGTGACAACGATCGCACCTGCATTCATAGCACAATCAATTGCTAAATCATCACCTGGATCTGGTGAAGTCGGTCGCCACGAGAAATAAATATTTGTATATTCAGCAATGCTGAGGAGTTCTTCCAACAAAGGTTTAAGTAATACCCATCGCTCTGGTGCCAGCTTTCGAGATAGTACATCATCGTATTCGCAGGCAATTGTATTGGAGACACAAACTACTATTAGCCCAGCCAACCAAGCATCAATAATCAAGCTTGAAGCCCCACCTTTTTTAGTTAGTCCTTCAAATATGACATTCGTATCAATCACAACTCGAAGCAATGGCAAACTAGTCATGACACCATCATAGCACTACCAGCGGTGTCATTAGAGCGAATCGATCGATTTAATTGCCTTGCGAAATTCATTAGCAGCAGTTAACCGAGAAGTTTCTGCCATCAATACACAGCGAGTCAGCAAATCGATATCTAACGATGTGAGTTCGGGGATTTCGCTACGAGTAATCCGATCGAACTTGCCATCTCGGAGCCGATAGAGACTAAATACCCCATCTTGCCAAAACCAGACTTCCAAGATCCCCAAGATTTGATATCGCTGAAGCTTGTCCAAGCCACCACTGGTTAAAACTACTTCAATTGCCAGATCGGGAATAGATTTAGATGTACCAAAACAGTAAGATTCGTCGGCTTCGAGTGAAACTTCGCCTTCTCGTTCCTGTGTCATCGAACCTGTGGGTTCAAATTCGATGTTCATTTCCAGACAAAATAACTCGATTAGCATTCCGATGATGCTTTTAAAAAATTCGTGGGTTCTTCCTGGCATCAGAATCTCGATCGTTCCATTGAAGTAGGCTAGACGAATACCTGAAGCCTCAGCAAAACCAGATTGAATTAACTTAAACTGTTGCCAATTGATGCCAGAGTAGATGATCTGTCGATCGGTATTTTTTGAGAGTAACAGGGCTTGATTCATCATGGTGCTCTCACGCTTACAACGCTTTCTGTAGGAATTTTAACCGATATTTGCTTTGTCGGTAGGCCGATCGGTAGAAGGGGTTTATCATCCATTACACTAGAGGGAGAGCCAATAGATCGATCGACGATAACTGTTAATTTCTGATTATGTTTGACCAATTAGCCGAAAGTTTAGAATCAGCCTGGGTAAAATTGCGGGGCAAGGACAAGATCAAGTCCTCCAATATCCAAGACGCGCTCAAGGAAGTCCGTCGTGCTTTGCTGTCGGCTGATGTAAACGTCCAAGTGGTCACAAATTTCGTTAAGGAAGTCGAGATCAAAGCTCAGGGTGCGAACGTAGTTTCGGGAGTTCGCCCCGAACAGCAATTTATCAAGGTTGTCTATGATGAGCTAGTGCGGACGATGGGGGAAACGAATAGCCCCCTAGCGAATGTGGCTCAAAAGCCGACTGTCATTCTGATGGCGGGTTTGCAAGGTGCGGGTAAAACTACCGCTACAGCTAAACTTGCGCTGCATCTGCGGAAAGAAAATCGTACCACTTTGATGGTAGCAACTGATGTCTATCGTCCAGCGGCGATCGATCAGCTCATCACCCTGGGCAAGCAAATCGACGTACCAGTGTTTGAAATGGGTACGGATGCCAATCCAGTCGAAATTGCTCGTCAAGGGATTGCCAAGGCGCGGGAATTGGGCGTAGATGTGGTGATCGTCGATACGGCGGGACGGCTGCAAATTGACGATCGGATGATGACGGAACTTGCGGATGTCAAAGCCGCGATTAATCCTGATGAAGTCTTGCTGGTAGTCGATTCGGCGATTGGTCAGGAAGCTGCCAATGTGACGATGACATTTAACGACAGGATCGGCATTACAGGGGCGATCCTGACCAAGCTCGATGGGGATACTCGCGGTGGTGCGGCTCTCTCAGTGCGGGCGATTTCGGGCAAACCGATTAAGTTTGTCGGTGTCGGCGAAAAGGTGGAAGCACTTCAGCCATTTTATCCAGAACGGATGGCATCGCGGATTCTGGGTATGGGCGACGTTCTGACCCTGGTAGAAAAAGCCCAGGAGGATTTTGACGTTGCGGATGCAGCCAAACTGACTGAAAAGATCATGGAGGCAAAGTTTGATTTCAACGACTTCATCAAGCAGATGCGGATGTTGAAGAATATGGGTTCCCTGGGCGGCTTGCTCAAGATGATCCCAGGTATGGGCAAACTCTCCGATGGCCAGCTCAAACAGGGCGAGGATCAGCTCAAAAAAGCCGAAGCGATGATTCAGTCGATGACTAAGGAAGAACGCGCCAATCCCGATTTACTCGCCAGTATGCCTAGTCGTCGCCGTCGCATCGCCAAGGGTTGTGGCTACGATGAAAACGCCGTCACCAAGCTAATTGCCGAATTTACGCGGATGCGAAGCATGATGCAGCAAATGAGTATGGGAAATTTCCCAGGGATGGGCGGCAGTAAGCCTGGACCAGGTTTACCAGGTGCTGCTGCCAAGAAAAAGAAGAAAAAAGGCTTTGGAACACTGTAGGGTGTGTTACTCCGTAGGATAACGCACCAAGCCATCTAGACACAACAAAAGAGTGATATCGATCGTATCCAACATCGCACACATTGCGGTTTAATTTGAGTATCAGTATTTATACGTATACGTAAGTGTATTTTTTGGCTTATTATATACAAAGTACTTAGTGATATTCTTTTATTCCAATATTTATGTCTGAATTTGCCGAACGCGCTGTCAGTCCAGCTACGTCTCAAGTAAATCAGCAGCTTCAGGCTGGAATTGAGCTAGCACTGACTCAACTGCGTGACTGGATTTCGGCTAAGGTTGATTTTCAGCAGCTTGATTTGGCATTTGGGCAGAAGTGGAATCGACAACTAGAGATACAATTAATACAAAATTTGTCGAATGGCTTACAACTGCCAGAGATTGAAGTTGTTGGCGGAGATTTTCTCAATGGTGGGAGTGGGGCTTTCGATCAAACAAACAACAAGATTTACATCAGTCAGCAGTTCTTAAATCGACAATCCCAGCAGCCAAACTTAGTCAGTGCGGTGATTCTAGAAGAATTGGGGCATTACTTGGATAGTCAAGTCAATCAACTCGATAGTGCTGGTGATGAGGGGGCGATTTTTTCCAAGCTGATTCGACGGGAGCCGATTAGCAGTAGTGAGTTAGCTAGTCTCCAGCAAGAAAATGACCATACGCAGATCGCTGTTGATGGTAAAGTTCATAGCTTAGAGCTAAGTACCACTTACGGTAATATTACGATCGATGGCAGCCTCGCAGATTGGACAGCAACTGAGCGACTAGATTCAGCCGCAACTGGCACCGCAACAGCAGGCTATGAACTATATGGCAAGTACAATGCCAATACTTATTTATTCGCGCTTAAGTCGGCTCAGGCTATTGGCGCAGGTACGACGATTTGGCTCAATACCGATCAAAATAAAGCTACAGGTTATCAAATCTTTGGTAGTGCAGGTGGTGCCGAATACAATATCAACTTTGCGGCTGACGGCAAAGCTTATCTGTACAGTGGTGCTGCGGCTGAGAACTATATTGCACCGCTAGACTATACGATTAGTCCCGATGGATTGAGTGCAGAGATTGCTGTACCTGTAAGTCTGTTAGGAGCGACTGCGCCGACAGCAATTGATGTGCTGGCCGATGTGAATAATCAGGTATTTTTACCTGGAGATTACAGCAATCCAGCTAAACTAACTGTTTTCCAAGCGGGCAATCCTAACCCGCAATTTGTACCTAAGTATAATTACGGAAATATTACTCTTGATGGCAGTTTAGCAGACTGGAAGTCAACCGACAGATTAGATGTTTTTCCTAGTCAACAAGTTGCTGGCTATCAAGTCTTTGGTAAAAATACTGCCGATGGATATGTGTTTGCGATTAGCTCAAGTTCAACCGCAATTGCGGCAAATACCACAATTTGGTTGAATACTGACGGGAATAAAACCACTGGTTATCAAGTTTTTGGTTCAACTGTTGGCGCGGAATATAATATTAATCTTGCTGCTGATGGTACGCCATATTTATATAGTGGCAATGCTGGTCAAAATTTGATCGGGCAAGTCGATTTTAAACGCAGTGCTGATGGAAAGACTTTGGAAGTTGCTATTCCTAAAGCGAATGTTATAAATACAGGTGCAGAATTAAGTGCTTATATTGATGTCAATAATTCAGTCTTCTTGCCTGGTGATTATGCTAGTAATAGTCTGATGATTAGTAATGCCGTATTACCGCCTCGAACTAATCTGAATAAACGAGTGGGTATTGTTTATTCAGAAACTTCAGCCAATAAGTTCTTTGATAAAAAAGCCTATGGTCAATTGTTTACAGCCGCTCAAAATGCGGCAATTGCAGCGGGAGTACCTTTCGATTTACTTAAAGAAAGCGATCTCAAAGATTTAACTAAAGTCGTTAACTATGACGCACTGATCTTTCCCTCATTTACCAATGTTAATAAAGCTGACTTGAGTGCGATCGAAACCACTCTGACTCAAGCTGTTACTAAGTATGGCATTGGGATTGTCACTTCTGGTGATTTCATGACCAATGACGAGACTGGGGCGGGATTAGCAGGCGATCCTTACAGTCGGATGAAGAATCTATTAGGGATTCAACGTGTTGCTGGTGGTGGCGTATTAAATGCGATCGTTACAGCTAAAGATGTTAATAATAATATTCTAGATCCTGGCTATACCACGGGAGAACAATTGATTCTTTATGACTCAGGTACTGCATTTGCAGCTTATAGTGCGGTGGGTACCTCTGGTACAATTCTAGCTGAACAATCAGTTAATGGTGCTACTTACAACGCAATTGTTGCGACTAAAACTGGTGGTCAAAATGTCCATTTTGCTAATCAATCGATCTTCGCTGATAGCAATATTGCCTCACAAGCGATCGAAGGGATTGTTTATAAAGACAAGACCCGCGTTAGTCTCGATCTGACCCGCAATACTAGTTTGTTTACGTCTCGCAATGATGCGGATTTATCAAAGTTTTCAGAGATTGCACCTCGCGTTCAGAACAAATTTGCAGATATCTTAACTGAGTGGAAAAGTAACTATGGATTTGTTGGTTCCCACTATATCAATATTGGGATTGACTCCACCACTGCGGCGGGACAAGCTCTAATTGCTAGCTCTTGTCCCTATTGTGCCGCCTTACAACAAGCTGGTAGTCCAGAGGGCACAGACTGGGCAAAAATGAAGCCAATTTATCAGCGATGGTTGACATTAGGGAATGAAATCGGCACACATTCTTATAATCATCCTACCGATGTTAATAATCTCACGCCTGCTCAACTTCAGTTTGAATTTGAAGGTTCAAAGCTCGAAATCAATCGTCAACTAGGGATTAATATGACTGGAGCAGCGACTCCTGGCAATCCTGAAAACTTAGCAGTCGATCGACAGTTAGATCAATATTTTAGTTATATCACTGGAGTAGGATCTGCTTATAAAAATGCGTTTGGATTTATGGATCCTGATGCCAAAGCAATTTTCTTTGCACCTAATATCTCATTTGATTTTAACCTGATTGATTTCCGAAAATTGACAGTCCCTCAAGCAGAATTAGAATGGGCAAAAGAGTACAATCAACTGCGGAGTCATGCCCACAAACCAATCATTGAATTTGCCTATCATGAATACGGAGTCGTCGAAGAAGAACCAGGCTACAAAAGATCGCTATATGAAAACTTTATCGCTCGTGCCTTCAAAGATGGTACGGAATTTGTGACATTAGACGATGCCCAAACTAGAATGCGGGCATTTCAGAAATCTCAAGTCAACATCAATCAAATTGGAGACACTATTACCGCCCAAGTCACTCCAGATAGTAGCACTGCTGGCGTAGGTAAATTCTCCCTCGATATCCAATCAACCAAGCAAATCAAGAACGTCAATAATTACTACGCTTTTGATAAAGACTCAGTATTCTTGACTAAAACTGGCGGTAACTTCACCATCAACCTCGGTGCAGCAGCCGATAATGTCACCCACATTGTCTCCCTCGCCCAACGTGCCGAACTCCTCTCAGTCACAGGGGATGGTCAAAATCTCGACTATACATTCAATGGTGAAGGCAAAATCTCGATCGATCTCAATCTTCCCACAGGTAAAGGTATTACCACCACCGGAGCCGATAGCTATACCCTAACGGGCAATCGCCTCGAAATGACCTTCAACCAGGCTAAAACACACACAGCAAAAGTGATCGTCGGCAATAATCCTAATCTTAATCTGCTGGCTGGTCGTAATGTCAGCACCATTGTCCAAGGTTATGCTGGCAACGATACTCTAATGGCGGGAAGTCAGAATTCGCTAGTTATTGGCGGTGCTGGTAATGACAGCCTCAAGGGTGGCAGCGGCAGAGATGTTTTAGTGGGAGTGGATGCCCAAAGCACCACCGCAGGTAGAGGCGAAATCGATACTCTCACCCGTTCGGGACAAGCAGATAGGTTTATCCTCGGTGATACCAACCGAGTCTATTACAACGACGGCAACAGCACCAATCGCGGTTTGAATGATTACGCCAAAATCGTCGGCTTTTCGGCTGCCGCTGGAGATCGAATCCAGCTTAAAGGTAGAGCTATAAACTATTCGATCGGTACTTCGCCAGTTGCAGGTATTACAGGTACAGCCATTTACAACAATCTGTTCGGGCAACCAGAACTAATTGGCATCGTTCAAAACGTCTCTGGATTAAACCTCGCTAGTGCGTCGTTTAGCTATGTATAATGCCTATCAATAGTTAAGTGTAGGTCGTTCAAAAGTTAGGATCGATCGACTCAAATCCTTCATCACTGAACTCTTTCGCTAAACGACGATCTATACATTCATCCAGTAGGATTTATTCGATCTGGCGAAGAAGAAATGGGAAAATGAAATTGGTCAATTCTTAGTTTGGAATGCTCCTAAAGAGATCCAGCAAGAAATCAGAAATAAGGTTGAAACCTCTCATCAAAAGCGAGAGCAATCGAAACAACTGTTAGAAATTGCTAAAATAGGACTAGAAAGAGCGATCGAAACCGATGAAGCTACTGCAATAGATTGGATCGATCTTCAGCTTAAAGCGTTGGGAGTCAGCCTGACAGCCCCCTCAATCTTGCAGTAAAATTAAGTATACCTGTGTCCTTTAATATACTCTCATGCTAGAAACGATCGAAGGCATATATGAAAACGGGCAAGTTCGACTCACTGAGACACCTCACAATATAGGCGATCGATCTCAAGTACTGGTGACATTCATCGAGCCAAACAATATCGATCCTGCTAAATTAAGCGAATTGATCGATTCCATCGTTGGAATTAGTCAGGGTTTAGAAGAACTTAATAAGGGACAAACTCGCCCAATTGGTGATTTCATTCAAGATATGCACTAGACGGATCCCCATCTACTCGATCAAAGATGCTGCTCACTATTTACGGATTCCAGTTAGTACGATTAGATCCTGGACAATTGGACATAACTATTTCGTCAAAAGTAGTTCCAATTTTTTCGCGCCGATTATTGAAATCTCTCCATCCAAGCCCTATTTACTCTCTTTTACCAACCTCGTCGAAATTCATGTTTTACGCGCTATTCGTCAGCATCACAAAATTCAACTCAATCGAGTTAGAGATGCTCTCGACTTTATCGATGAAAGATTTAGATCTGATGGCAGAACTCGATCTTTTTCTTAAGTAAAGCATTTAATTTAGAGAAATATTAACGGTTAGGTAAATCAACAACTTGCAAATCTGGGAGTAATATAATGACGATCGCCCAAACCAAAGAAAGAATCTACACTCCTGAGGAATATCTAGAACTAGAAATTGTCTCGGAAACTCGCAGTGAATATCGGAATGGAGAAATTATTGAAATGACAGGTGGAACACCTAATCATAACGAGTTGAGTGGTAATCTGATGGTTACTCTCAAAACGGCATTAAAAGAAAAGCCCTATCGCGTGTTTATCGCCGATCAAAGATTGTGGATTCCAGCGGCTAATTTCCATACCTACCCAGATATCATGGTAGTTCCTAAGCCAATCGAACTCAAAACTGGACGAAAAGATACAGTAACAAATCCTTGTTTTATTGCCGAAGTTTTATCTAAATCTACCCAGAACTATGACAGGAGCGAGAAATTTGTCGCCTATCGAACTATTCCCAGCTTTGGGGAATATTTAATGATTAGCCAATATAGTGTTCGGGTTGAGCATCATGTCAAAACAGCACCCGATCGATGGTTGTTGTCAGAATACACCGATCCGGCGACTATTTTAACTTTGAGTAGTTTCGATCTGCAACTATCGATCGCTGATTTGTATGAAAATATTGAATTTGAAGATAGCTAACTTACCCTATTCTGGCTTGACAGTCACGATGCCATAAGCATTCGATGATAGGTATTTACAGGCGGCTAATTGAACGGTTTTGGCATCTAGAGCTTGGATTTGTTGGGGATAATTTAGGGCTGGAGTCAGATCGCCGATTACAGATTGATAATAACCGTAAAGATCCGCTCGATCGCTTGGTGTTTCCATTCCGAAGATATAGCGATTGGCAACTTGGCGGCGGATGCGGGAGATTTCGGCTTCGGTGGCTAGGGTATTTTGGAGCTGGAAGATATGTTCGGCAATAATTTTTTCGACTTCGGCGAGGTTTTCGCTGAGTAACTGGGCACTGAGATAAAATATCCCCTGAACGCGGTTACTCATATTGCTAACGCTGATATTATTTACCAGTTGGCGTTCTTCGCGGAGTTCTTTGACTAGGCGAGAGGTGCGTCCTGAAGCGAGGATGGCGGCGAGAATATCCAGCGGGTAGGTTTCCGCTAGATCGAGCAAACCAGGTACTCGCCAGACCATAATTAATCTGGCTTGTTGGAGACTGGGATCGATATGCTCTTGGCGCACAATCCGTGTGAATGGCTGTTCGGGCGAGGGATTGGATTTTTTGCCCACAAATTCCGCCGTAGGAATACTACCACTTTGAGCGGCAAACCCATCAGCAACGATATCAATTAATTCCTCGACGGGTAGATTGCCGACGGCTACGGCTGTCATCGCCGTTGGTTGATAATTAGTTGCGTGGAAATACCGCATCTGCTGGGGCGTAACGCCCTCAATTACAGACTCTGGCCCTAATACTGGTCGTCGATATGGTAACTTCGTAAATGCTACTTCGATCGCATGTTGATAGATTCGTCGTGAGGAGCTGTCATGGGATCTACGGATTTCCTCTAGTACTACCAATTTCTCGCGCTCAAAATCATCATCAGGGATGCGGGGATTGGTGACAACATCAATTTGCAGTGGAGCTAAAGCTGCAAAATCCTTGGGTGCGGTAGTGATGTAGTAGTGAGTATAATCATGGCTGGTTGCGGCATTTGTTACAGCACCGCGTTCTTCAATTCTGCGCTCGAACTCTCCCGCCGCCAGCCTGGATGTGCCCTTGAACACCATATGTTCGAGAAAGTGTGCCATCCCATTAATCGCATCAGTTTCCAGAAAAGAACCAACGTTTAAGTAGATGTTCAGATTTACTGCCTCCACAGGCATCTGTTCGGCAATAATCGTCAATCCATTTGGCAATGTCTTAACTGTTGGGCGATTAAGCTGGCTAGTCACGTTGATGATGAGTTTGGTTGAACATCTTCAAATGTATTATATTTGCTGGCACAAAGGGGGATTTTTAAGTATTTCCATGCTGTTTGGAAACATACATCAAAAAAATCGACACCAATCCCAGCCACAGCAGGAAATTATAACGAGTCAGTTTCAGAGCTTGCTGAATAATATCGGCGGTAATTGGTTGTAGATCGTCGCCCAACAGTGGTTTCGTCTGAACTTCCCCTTTGTAGTAATTGATTCCGCCAACTTGCACCCCCAATGCGGCAGCGTAGGCACATTCGCTCCAGCCAGAATTGGGACTGGGATCTTGGCTGGCATCGCGCAGACATAATCGCCACACAGTCAGCGGTTTTCCCGAAATCAGACTCAATGTCAGCACACTCAGCCGACAGGGTAGCCAAGTGAGGATATCTTCAGACTTGGCACTAAACCAGCCTAAATCGGTGTATGGCTCGCGGCGATAGCCGACCATCGAATCTAGAGTGCTTGCTGCTTTGTATGCCATTGCCAGCGGTATAGCCCCCACTGTAGGGATAAATAGACCAACGATCGCATAAAATAGTGGAGCCATCACCCCATCGATCGCATTTTCAGTAATCGTCTCAAAGATAGCTCGATCGATCTCCCCAATACTCAGCTTATCCGTATCTCGCCCCACATACATGCTCAATCTCGATCGAGCCAAGCTCAGATCCCCAGGATCCACTGCTGACAAGACATCCTCCGCCGCCTGCCGGAGACTTCTACCTGCAAAACAGCTTGCTAGAGCGATCGATTGCACCCCCATACTCAGCAAAGGATGCACCCATTCACAAGCATAAATCACCAGCCAACTTAGTCCCCCCGTACCGAGAATTAGTCCCCAAAATAATCCTATCCCTGCCATCCGCCGCAAGTAGGGTTGATGACAATATTTGAGCGTGAATTTGGTAAACTTATCAATCAGCCAACCCATTACCTGAACTGGATGCAGCCATCCCCACGGATCGCCAATTAGGTAGTCTAGGTACGCAGCGATAAATAGGGGATAAAAATTTACCATCTACTTAATAACTGGAAGTTCCTTTCCCACTAGACTCGGATTGCTAGGTGGAATACCTTCGATCGAAATCAATGATTCCATTACTGACTTGACAACTGGCGCGGCGACAGTGCTACCTAAGGCTTCGATGCCACCTTTTGGTCGATCGATTGCGGCAAAAACTACATAACGACGCTTGCTATCTACAGGCAAAATCCCGACAAAGCTAGTAATCTTGCGATTGTCATCACCATAGCTACCATTACTTACCTGCTGCGCCGTTCCAGTTTTTCCGGCAATCCGATAGCCAGAAATTCGGGCATTTTTCCCAGAACCTTTGATCACCACAGTTTCCATCATTTTCAGGACTGCTTCAGTATTCCCAGGTGAAAAAATCTGCGTGGGTTCAGGTACAGTGGGCTTATCCTTCCGTAAACCCGCGCTATCGAATAAACCCTCAACTACATGTGGTGTAACTAATTTCCCCCCATTGGCGATACTGCCCAAGAGCGTCACCATTTGCAGGGGAGTCAAGGTAAATCCCTGTCCAAAGGCGGTATTGGCTGGATAAGCTGGAGATGCCAGAAACTCATGGCGACTATGAATTCGTCCCAATCCTTCAGATGGTAGATCGATCCCGTATTTTTGACCTAAACCGATCCTTTGGATCCAGTTGTAGTAGTTCGCTGGCTTGAGCTTTTGCATGATTTTGACCATCCCCACATTGCTGGAGACTTCCAACACTTTGGCAATATCAATGTCACCATACTTTTCCAGATGGGAGTTGCGAATCGGCTTGAGACCTTTGAAGACTGTGATCGATCCAGGATCGTTCACGATCGTATTTGGTTTGATTACGCCATTTTCGAGGGCGATAGCGATATTGATCGGCTTAAAAGTCGATCCTGGATCGCATGGCTCTGAAACAGCCCAGTTTTCTAGCAAAATTGTCGCATTGTCAAACTTAGGATCTTTGCCCCGACCGACGATTTTACGATAATTATCAACATCTCTGATGTAATTATTCGGATCGTAGGTGGGCCAGACGACCAGAGAGCGCAAGGCTCCTGTGTCAGCATCCATGACAATTACGGTGCCCCGTTTAGCATTCCATGTTTTGATTTGCCGTTCTAGAGCCGATCTGGCAGCTCGCTGGAGCTGCAGATCGATACTCAGGCGCAGCTTGAGATCGTCAGTATGTAAATAATCTGGAGTAACTCGGTCTGCCAGAATACCGCCTCTGGCTTCTTTGGTCAATGGATATTCGGTTACTTTTCGCTCCAAGATCGCCGACTGACTCCGTTCGATTCCGGTTGGAGCTTTGCGATCCTGATTGATGTAGCCCAACACCGATGCCAGCATATCCCCTTGCGGATAAAAACGGGTATAGTCAAGTTCGCCCTGGCTGAGATCCAATCCTTCGAGTTTCAATGCTTGAATCCGATTTTTGATATTTTCATCTAAACCAGTACCCATCAATACTGCTGTCGATCGAATTTTTCCCTGCTTGTCGTAAAATTTTGCTAGCAGTTCTTCTGGCTGTTTGTCTAAAATCGGGGCGATTCTTTGAGCCATGTCTAGCGGTTCAATTGGACGAATAGTTCCTTTTTTTGATTTCCCTTTAGTGAAGACAACTTCACTAAAAACTTTGGGGCGAGCATAAAATGTATAGCTAGGACGATCGATCGCAATCTTATTATTCGATCGATCTACGATCGTGCGTCGAGGCACAAATGGACGCATCGTCACACCCTGCTGCGCTTGAGCTTTCTGCACTAAGTTGTTCGTGTCCACTACTTGCAACCACACCAACCTGATTGATAGCCCCAACGCACCTAATCCCAGTCCAATCAAGATTGCAGCCAATCGCTGCTTAGGATTTAGCTCTAACGATCGGTGATGGTGTAGCTCATTGCTAACATCGTGGGGTGAAGATCGACGATTGTTACCAAGTTGCTTTGACTGCTTGCGACGAATATTGGTCATTGAATTAATACACCTGCGGTAGAAGCTGGTCTTGTCGTGATGCGGTCTTTTATAATTAAAACGTAACATTTAAACCGATCCAACTCAAAAAAATGGGTTAGAATCTGAACACGCCACTGCCTGGTGATTTTAAAAAAACTATCGAAAAGACCAGATAAATTTAAGATCAAGCGTAAAATTAAAACTGATTCACCAGTCAGGATTGGGCATGTCCAAGTAATCGATCGTTAGCTTATTTTCAGTCGCTGATTATACATTTGCTTTACGGCGGATTTTACCAAGCATCTATTCAGACAACCGACATCTAAGCTATTGTTGATTACAATATCCACAAAACTAGTTGTTACAAATGAAACAGCAAAGTAGTTCAATCGTAACTCTTGCACTACTATTAGTAGCTGGTGGCACTACCCTCAAGGCCAGTGCTCAGACTGCTGCTGATAACTTCCCCATGCCCACATCTGTGGCATCAGGAACGAAAATCCAGCTTGATGGCTCTAGCAGCCTGCAATCCGTCAATCAGGGTCTCAAAGACCGATTTCAGCAGAAATTTTCAGGTACAGAAGTCACTGTACCCACACAATACCAAGGTAGTGATAGTGGAGTCAAAGCAATTGCCGAAGACAAAGCTGATATCGCTGGTATTGGTCGTGAGTTAACAAAAGCAGAAAAAGCTCAAGGTTTAGCTGCTAAAAAGATTGGTAGATCCAAAATCGCCATCATCGTCAACAAAAATAACCCCTACACAGGGAATCTCACTCTCAAAGATTTCGCAAAGATCTATCGCGGCGAAGTCACCGATTGGTCACAATTGCCCAGTGCAAACGGGGCTAAAGGCAAAATCAAGGTAATTGACAGACCCGACTCTAGCGATACCCGACGGGCATTTGCTAACTATCCAGTTTTCCAAAATGGCAAGCTCAAAACTGGTGCAAATGCTGAGAAACTGACTGAAGATTCAACCAAGTCAGTGGTTGAAAAGCTTGGTGAAGATGGGATTGGATATGCACCAGCAGATCAAATCAAAGGTATTGATGGCATTAGAGCCGTCACCCTCCATAGTACCCAGCCCGACAATCCTAAGTATCCGTTTTCGCAGCCACTAGTCTACGCCTACAAAAATAAAGATGGCAAGGTTAGTGATGGTGCTAAGGCATTTCTGGGTTATGCCAGCGATCCTGCTGTCCAAACAGAGATTGCTAGCGGTACGGCAGCAGCCGCAAGTACTGACCCAGCGGTCACTCCAACCCCAGCCGCAACCGCTAGTCCAGGAACTACAACTCCAGCGACAACTCCAGAAGCAACACCCGCTCCATCAACAAGTGATTCAACAACTCCAGGCAGTAGCGTAACTACGACACCTGGCTCGAATACCAGCACTGAAAAAGGTGGATTCCCTTGGTGGTGGATTGCACCAATACTAGGACTTGGTGCCGCCGCATTATGGTTATTTGGTCGTGATAAACCGCAGCCAGATGCACCAATCGCGCCTGTGCCCAATCCAGTTACAGGGACAGGTGTGAACCCACTCTATCCGCCACAGCCACAAGGTCGCACTCCCAGAGGCGATGGCTTATCCGGCGACCTCTCTGGCGATGTCTCAGCGATCGGCGGTGGCTATCGTCCTTCTGGCGATTTACGATCGGGCGATCTCCGCTCTGGTGATTTGTCAGCGACTTTACCTTCGCCTCCAAACATCAACACCACAAATCTACCCAACATCCCCAACATCAATTTTAATGGTGTTGTCGATACCGTCAAAACCAACGCTGATGGAATCGGCGTGGCTGGTGCTGCGGCGATTGCTGGTGGTGCTGCTGCGGCAGCCGCCCTCGGCAAAGGGATCTTGGATACGGCTAAAGTTGAACCATCTGGCGAACTACTATTGCCCGAACTTAAAGCTCCAAACATTGACCTCTCAAACCCCCTAGAAGGCTTGAAAGACAAGTCGTCGAACCTAATCCCTGATTTGGAGTTTGGCAACCCTCTAGAAGGCATTAAGGACAAAATTGGCGACTCGATCGAAGGTGGCGGTGCAGCCGCAGCAGCTCTCGGTGGTGCTGCAATTGCTGGTGGTGCTGCTGTCGCAGGTGGTGTTGGCAATTTCTTTAGCAACGATCGACCTGAATCATCGGATCTCAGCCTCGAAATGCCCAATTTTGAACCAGTTGCCGACGTTCAAGCTAAAGCTGCGGATCTAGTTCCTGATGTCAATCTGGAATCTGTCAATCTGGACTCAACACCTGGGATTTTCGACAAAGTTGGCGACT
This sequence comes from Chamaesiphon sp. OTE_75_metabat_95, assembly GCA_031387665.1. Taxonomy (GTDB): domain Bacteria; phylum Cyanobacteriota; class Cyanobacteriia; order Cyanobacteriales; family Chamaesiphonaceae; genus Chamaesiphon. The sequence continues at coordinate 19,420 of JANNDL010000007.1, forward strand.
TCCTCCAAGATGGTGGCGGAACTATTGCTGCTGGTGGTGCTGCGGCACTGGCTGGCGGGGCCGCAATCGTTGGTGGCGCGGGCAAGTCAGTCACTGATTTATTTGGTGGTAACACCGAAGCACCCGCTTCAGAAGAAATCTGGCTAGACGAGACTGGCGATATCGGCAACGATCCGTTCAACTTCGGCAATCCCTTGGATGCTATTGCAGACAAAGCTGCCGATCTCAAAGATCGAGCTAGCGAGTTAATTCCCGACCTCGGTAACGATCCATTTGACTTTGGCAATCCCTTGGATGCTGTCACAGACAAAGCTGCCGATCTCAAAGATCGAGCTGGCGAGTTAATCCCCGATCTGAGTGAAGATCCATTTGACTTTGATAGCCTGACTGGTAAAGCTGGTGATTTTATTCAAGGTGGTGGTGCCGCAGCAGTTGCTGCTGGTGGCGCGGCTGTGGCTGGTGGTGCTGCTCTATTTGGTGGAGAAAAGAAACCAGATATCGCTGAATTTGACCTACCCAATCCAGAATTGGACACTTTCAATCGTGATTTAGACGCAATCGGCATCGATGGGTTTGATGAAGATCCGTTTGCGGGTTTATCAGATTTACTCGGCGAAGAAACTGGCGATATCAGCAATGACATCCCAAAGCCTGAGGCCAGTGACTTCCTATCCAGTCTCAAAGACAAAGCATCCGACTTACTAGCAGATGGTAAAGGTCTCGGTGGTGCTGCTTTGGCTGGTGGTGCGGCGGCAACAGTCGGAGCTGGACAAGCAGTCCAATCTTTCCTCCAGGGGAAAGACGCTCCAGCTAGCAGTCGCGATGAGGTCGCTGGTACTTTGTACAGTGAGGGTCAAATTACCCTCGTTTCGCCTAGTCCAACTCAAGCTTACGCCCACTGGGAAATCCCCGTGCGGCTAAAACGCCAATTGCGCGAGCAAGGCGGCGAAAAATTAGTGGTTCGACTTTACGATGTCACTAATAGTGGCTCTAATATCGATTTACCAACTACGTTCCAATCGTTTGAGTGCAATGATTCTGATTGGGATCTGGAAATACCCATCGCAACTAGCGAACATCGCTACCTGACCGAAATTGGTTATGTAACAGCAGATGGCCGTTGGTTGATGTTGGCCCGTTCCGCTCCATTATGGATTCGGGAAAACAACGGTTAGTAATTTAATAACTTGTAAAAAAGCAGCAATTCTCGGAGATCGAGAGTTGCTGCTTTTTTTTGAAAATTTTGGCGTTGCTGAATTGATGTATGAATCGTAGATTTTGCCCTCACCCCCAACCCCTCTGTCTTGTCGTTTTTTTATATCTCCTGTCGGAGAGGCTACGCCAACGGGGGGAACCCCCGAATAAAAACGCCGCTCCCAATTTTGGGAGAGGGGAGCCGGAACCGCAAGTGATGGCGGGGTGAGGGCAAGGGGTTGAGCCTTCGGTGTGTTATCCTGCGGAGTAACACACCCTACGTTCTAAACCTCTAAACCACTCTTAAAGACTGTTGCAAGCGAAATAATGTCGCTGTCTGATAGAGATTGAGCGGAATTAACGAGATCCCTTCCAGCCGTGATTGTACCCAGCCTTCGCCCCAGTACCATTCGTGATAACCATCGACACCTTGACTGAGGAGGAGTCGCAATGATTGGGAATTGACTCGATCGACTTGACAATTTACCGCTACCAGCCCGAAACTAGTCTTAAACTTGGTATCCACAGCCAATAAATCCTGACTGGTAAAGCTCATCTGCTGCGGAAACAGCCACTTTGACAGTGCTGGCGGCGATAATAGTCGATCGCGGATCGTACTCGCAGTCGCCGCAACTTCAATCCGCAATTCACTTCGTTGGAAATTACCAAACATAATCAGATCACCGTTAGAGCTAGATTTATAGATATTTTAACAACACTCAAAACATGATGTTTCGATCGCAGTCAGAAGTTTTGTGAAATGATTGACAGTAGGATCACGCTTCTATTTTAATGTTAAATTAGTTGCCTAGAGAATTACAAATTAGCGATTAAATTCTCAAGATCGATTCAATAACACCTTCAGGTTAGCTTAAACAGGACGAATTTAGCACTAGTTATGGGATCGGACTGTCCTGATTTACTGATAGGCGTGATGTATATTCAAAGTAAGCATAAGCAACGAACCAGTTACAGTGCATTACCTAGACCTAAATAAATTTGCGAGTGAGTGCCAAAAGTGGAAGATCGATTACCGTTATCAATTCAAAAACAACTCAATGCTGAAATTGAGCAACATCCGCCCCTATTTCCGTGGGAAACAGAAGTTGATGAATATGGAGCAAGTGAGCCTGAATCTGGGCACCCTAAGCATATTCAGATCTCAACTACGTCAATTGAATCCGTTGGGGTTGCTGCTCCAACTGAGCCGAATGATTAGTGGCTAGAGATAATTGCGATTTCTCTTGATATATGTCCAGCTCTTCAGTGACTCCTAGAACATCGATTTACGCTAAAATCCAGCAGTGGATTGCAATGGTGCCTAAAACTAAAGCTGGATCAGAGGAATCGCTGCTACTGCGGATCTTGGTGCAATCAATGGTGGTAGTGGGAATTCTCGCGACAGACATCGCGGCGGAAACTCAGATGAGTTTGTGGGCGATTCCCTTGAGCATTATCGGTGCGACTTGGAGCTGGTATCATCGTCACGGACGAAATATTGGGGCTAAGTTTGGACTAGCACTGGCGATGCTATTGGCACTGGGCTATTTTATCGCTAATCTGATTGGGAGTATCAATGATACGCGGCTAGTTTTGGCAGAACTATTGGTGCAGATGCAGGTAATTCACACCTTCGATCTGCCGCGCCGTAAGGATTTGGGCTATTCGATGACGATCGGATTGATTCTGATTGCAGTGGCTGGTACACTGAGCCAAACCTTGACTTTTGCCATTCTGTTACTACTCTTTCTGACGATCGCAATTCCGGTATTATTTCTGGACTATCGATCTAGGCTCAATTTAGCACCATTGGCAATTAGCAGTCCTGCTCAGATTACCAAAGTCGGGATGCCCTGGCAACAATTGAGCCGACTATTGGGTACAGTCCTGGCGATTGGTTTGGTTGTATTTGCCATCATGCCCAGGTTTCCTGGCTATCAGGGTTCGCTCCCTGTCAGCGCACCAATCAAGTACGAGCAGAAAAAATTTGATGGCAAAGGCATCACTAATCCAGGCTACCAACGTAAGGGTAAAGCTGGAACTGGTAAAGCCGCGCCCCAAATTGACGATGGCAAAGGTGGCAAAGGTGGTGAAGAGCAAGATGAAGGCAAGTTAGACGATAATTTTTACTATGGATTTAACTCCCAGATTAACCAAAATCTGCGCGGGGCGATGAAACCTAAAGTAGTAATGCGCGTGCGCTCTCAAGCTCCAGGATTTTGGCGGGCATTGGCATTCGATCGATATACTGGAGAAGGCTGGGAAATTTCCCGTAATGATAAAACCAAGAAAGTTTTTCGCCCTGACTGGAGTTACAAATTTACAATTGCTCATCCGCCGACAAAAAATCTGACGAAACAGGTGATTCAAAGCTATACAGCCTTGGAAGAATTACCAAACATCATTCCAGGGATGTCATTGGCTACCGAAATTTATTTTCCAACTACGGAAATTGCTGTAGATCTGGAAGGAAGTCTGCGATCTCCAGTGGGATTGCAGCAGGGTTTGACATATACAGTGGTATCTCAAGTGCCATATCGCAACCAGACATTACTCGATGGAGCTAGTACCAAATATCCGCCAGAAATTTCTGACTATTACCTGCAAATCCCCGCCCAAATCAAGGCTAAATTGCAGCAATACACCCAAAATTTAGTTGATAACTCAGTCAAACAACAAGTCGGCAAAAATAGTCCAGGTCTGAAGTCTAACCACGCCAAAGCCCTCTATCTCGCTCAGTATCTCAAACAACATTATCGCATCCCCCAAGATCCTTTGGCACTCGATCGAGTCCCCGCAGGCGGCGATTTGGCAAGCTGGTTTCTATTTCGCTGCGAGGGCAAATCCACTAGCTGCGAAGCTGGCGGCTACGCCGACCATTTTGCGACGACTTACACGATGATGCTCCGCTCGATTGGGATTCCCGCTCGACTAGCCGTTGGCTTCGATTCTGGCAAGTTCAATCCCTTTACTGGCTTCTACGAAGTCTCTAATACCGACGCACATGCCCTCACCGAGGTCTATTTCCCTGATTATGGTTGGTTTGCCTTCGATCCAATTCCAGGGCACCCCCTGACTCCTCCAGGTGTAGATGAAGACCAAACTTTTAGTACAGTCCAGCAACTCTGGAACTGGGTGGCGAGCTGGCTCCCTTCTCCCGTGACAGCATGGCTTGCCCAAATTTGGTCACTGACACTCGGCTGGCTAGCCGTGGGAATTTCCTTGTTTTTTGGGTTATTTAGTCAAGGTTGGCTGGGGATATTTGCAGGTACAGCAATTGGCATCTCGATCGCTTTTTGTGGTTGGTGGAGCTGGCAGCAATGGCGTAACTGGCAACATCGCCAATGGCTAAAAAAACTAGCTCCAGTCGATCGCATCTATCAGCAAATGTTGGCTCAACTCAGAGAGCAAGGTGTCTCCAAATATCCGGCTCAAACACCGTTGGAATATGCTCAAACAGTGAGAGATAATCGATCGGCTGCAACTGGACTATTAGTTACCGAAATCTCTCAAGCCTATACTGCTTGGCGATATGGATCCGAGGCGCAACAGATCGATCGATTGCAGGATCTACTGGCTAGTCTAAAGAAAGAAAAGATCTAATAATATGTCCTGATTAACAGAAGATAGCACTGAATACTGTAACTGAGATGGAGATCGTGAAATAACTATAATTCGATCGCTCAAGGATAGTTATGTCAGGAATATTCGCATGTATTATTATTGTTGTTTTAGTTTGTTTATTCGATCGAGGCTCTAACGATCAAACCCGCAAGATTCTAAATCCGCTGAGACGCTTGCAGCTTCAACAGGAATTACAAAAAGCTAAAATTGGAGTTAGATATATTGGTAAAGCTCACCAGTACTTGATTTTAGGTAATATCCTGCTAGAGTTGGGAGATCTCGATCGAGCACAGCTTTCTTATACCAAAGCACTAAATCAAGATCCGAGAAACCCTTATGCTTTATGGGGAGCGGCATTAGTAGCATCCTATCAAGATCGATGGGCAGTCGCCTCAAGACATTTAGAACTATTGCTCAAAATAGATCCAAGACATCTTCAAGGTGATGCCTCGCTACTCTATGCAAAAGTATTATTTAATTTAGAAAAATGGTCGATCGCAAGAACACAGTTAAATGAAGATATTTATTACTGGGGACATCCTGAAGCAACAGTTATGCTGGCAAGGATTGAAATCCAAGATGGTAATATTGACACAGCTACAAAAATGCTCGATGACATGATTATTAAGCTTAAAGATGCTCCAACTTACTATTCACGCAGATATCAGCCAGTAATAAAACAAGCAAAAGGTATCCTTCGAGCTACTTCATTCGCTAGATTTCAGAGAATCTAGGAGCATGCGCGATGTTTCTGTAGTTGATATATCTGCCACGGAGCTGAAAACAGTTAGACAACATTTGAGCACTCTAAATATTACTCACTTAATTATTTGAATATTAGAACTTATTATGGCTAAAATACTCGGCTTGGCACTAATTATTGCCAGTATTTATTTCTTAGGTCAAAATATTGTATTCACAACTCAGTACTACTATAGTTGGTGGCACAAAACAACCGCAACAGTTTCCGTTCTGGCATTATTAGCTGGAGTTGCTTCTCTGACAGTTTGGCGGAAGGAAATGGGTAGCTTTGGGTGGATTTTGATCGGTGTCGGAATTGTCTCTGTTTTCCTCAGTGGTGGTGTGATTTTACAGCCGACTAGTCTGTGGACATTTCTGGTGTCAATGGCAGCATTCTTCAGCGGCTATCAACTGTTGACTAGCGGTAGAATAAGGTTTTAAGATCTTTCCACCAATTAATCCCGAAAATAATGCCCAGTCGCTCCCAACAGCTAGACAGACTGCTAGTATCTACTGAACAGATGCAGCAGATCGAAAATATGGTATTTGCTGCGGGAATGCCTGTTGCCTCTTTGATGGAAAAAGTTGGCGGATTAATTGCGCGAAGATTTCAAGTTTTATATCCACAAATATCATCGCCACGAGTTGGAATCCTAGTTGGCATGGGACACAATGGCGGCGATGCTCTAGTCGTTGCCCGTGAGCTATATTTTCAGGGTTATCAGGTGGCTATTTATGTCCCGTCGGAAGAGTTGCGGGAATTAACTAATCAGCACTATGGTTATATCTCAAATCTAGGCATAAATATTGTCGAGAACGTCGAAAGTTTAGGTAATTCTGATGTGATTATCGATGGACTATTTGGATTTGGTTTGAATCGCGAAATTACGGGTAGTTTGTTTGAATCGATCGAGTTAATTAATCTATCCAAAATTCCCGTAGTCAGTATCGATCTCCCTTCAGGTATTCATGCTGATACTGGAGCTGTACTAGGGATTGCGATTAGGGCAACTCATACCCTCTGTTTGGGACTATGGAAACTAGCTTTTGTCCAAGAATGTGCGATCGAATATCTAGGCAAAACTGAGCTAATAGATTTCGATCTGCTATTGACAGATATCGATACAGTTCTGGAAGAAAAGCCGCTAATAAGTCGGATGACAACTAGCCGAGCAGTTGCTAATTTGCCTGTAAATCGAGCGGCAACCACCCACAAATATCAGCAGGGTCATTTGTTACTAATAGTCGGTTCCGAGCAGTATGCAGGGGCAGCAATCCTTGCTGGATTGGGTGCGCGGGCAACGGGAGTAGGAATGCTATCGATCGCAGTACCAAAGTCCCTTAAACCACTACTATTAAACTACTTACCAGAAGCCCTAATCATTGCCTGTCCCGAAACCGAAGCTGGGACAATTAAATCATTACCAGAACTAGATTTTAGTAAGTATCAATCGATCTCCTGTGGCTGTGGTTTAACCGATCGACCATCAAAGATAGTTAAACAAATTCTAGTAGCAAATTGTCCAGTTATTCTTGATGCTGATGCTCTCAATATCATCGCTAAACTTGAGATCGAAACCACCATATCTAAGCGCGAATATCCAACGATTTTAACGCCCCACCTCGGTGAATTCAAACGGCTATTTCTCAAAATACCAACTGCGAATAAACTTACCGCCGCTATTGCCGCAGCGCAAGCTAGTCAGGCAATTATATTACTTAAAGGAGCGAGGACTGTCATTGCAGAGGGTGATGGTAATTCGATCGTTATTCCCGAAAGTACGCCAGCCTTGGCTAGAGGTGGCAGCGGGGATGTGTTGACTGGGTTAATTGGGGGATTAATTGCAACTAATGTTAGGACAGATCTGGCTATTTCAGAAGTCGTTGCAACTGCGGCTTGGTGGCATAGTCGAGCAGGAATTATAGCGGCGAATGAGCGCGGAGATCTGGGTGTAGATCCGTTGACTTTGATTCAATATTTAACAACTGTAATTCAGGATAATAGCAACTCTAGATAGTTTGAGATAAAATAGTAATGATTATGAGGTAAATTATGAATACGATCGATAATTCAGTAATAGACGATAGATCATCTGTAGATATAGTCACAGTGGCGGAGTTACAGCATCAGCTTAGTGATTTACTCCAGCAACTATCACCAGAGCGATTAAAAGTATTAGCCGATTTTGCAGCTTATTTAGCAGATGCGGAGAGTGAATCCGCAACTCAAGAACTTTTAGCAATTCCTGGCTTACTAGAGCGGGTTAAAAAAAGTAAATTAACACCTAAAAGTGATTGTGTAAATTGGAGAACTGTTCGCTCTGATGTATGAAGTTCTGCTCTATCCTGATGCTCAAGCTGCATATGCTAGTGCTGATAAAGCTCTAGCAAAGAAAATTGCCAAATGTTTACTACAATTAGAACAAACGCCCTTATTTCACCCGAATGTGAAAGCTCTCAAGGGCAATTATGCTGGTTATTATCGTTATCGAATTGGAGAAAATCGGGTTATCTATTCGGTAGATGAAGAAATAGTCAAGGTATTTGTCTTGACTATTGTTAAACGTGGTGAAGCATACTAATCATGAAGAAGTGGGCACTGTCCAAAAGCCATTATTAATTTAATAATGTGAATTGAAATAATTAATATTTACTACCATAATAATCGATCAATCATATTATTCGCTTGCCCCTGATAATTACCGCCGAATAGATTGTGGTGGTTGAGGATATGATAGAGATCGTACAAAATCTTGCGGGTTGAGTAGTCAGGATCTAGCGGATAAACATCCGCGTAACCCTGAAAAAAAGCATTGGGAAAACCACCAAATAAAGCAGCCATCGCCACATCAACTTCTCGATCTCCCCAATAGGTAGCTGGATCGAAAATCACTGGAATACCAGCGGCGGTAAAGCCAGCATTGCCACTCCACAGATCGCCATGTACAAGGGATGGTTTGGGACGATAGTTAGCTAATAGACTAGGGATTTTTGCAATTAATTGCGCGGCTCTGGGAAAGTTGCCACCATTACTTTGAGCGAGTTGGAGCTGATAGCCAATTCGATGATTTGTGAAAAATGTTGCCCAATTATCTTCCCAGGTATTGACTTGAGGTGTCGATCCGATCGTGTTATCAATATGCCAACCAAATTTGCGATCGGGACTAATTCTCACACGGTGCATTGTCGCTAAATCTCGACCCATTTGATTCCAGTTTTGAGGAGCTGCATTATCGATTAGATTCAGATATTCCAATACCAAATAGCTCCGATCTCCAGCCACGCCCCAACAAATCACAGTCGGTACTTTAATTGTCTCAGTACCAGCTATTTCTGATAATCCCTTCGCTTCGGCAGCAAACATCTCCACTAAGTTTGCTTGATTGAGCTTGACAAAATATTTCTCTTGACTGTTACTAATCAAATACGCTTGATTGATCGAGCCGCCACTGATAGGTTGACGATCGACTATCTCAAATTTTTTACCTGTCGCTTGCGCGATATCTTCACTGATTTTAGTCCACATGAGCTGCTCTCCACGCTTGAATTTGATCGATCGCATTACCTACCCAGATTTGCACATTGTGCCCAAATCTCTGCGATCTTGCTGGAATTGTATTGGTAAATGCCCGAATCTTTACACCTGCTGCTTTGCGTAAGTCATTGGCTTGGGTTTGCCAGGTATTTGTGAGATCGGGCGCGACTAGAGAAGTCTCTGGTGAGGATATTTGTGGTAACTTAACCTGATTTTCGGTTGGGGGGGTTTTGTCAACGATCTTGGTGGATTCTGGTTGCTGTTCACGCTGCTGTGGTTGTGGCGTTTGAACTAATGGGTTCGATACTTTTGGCTCTACAACTGGATCGTTCTTCACGATCGCTTCAGGTACGATGGTTGGTACAGATGTGATAATTGGAGCCGATCTCGGCTCGGCTGCTGGAGTCGGTTGGGGCGTTGGGATGATTATTGGAGCTGGTTTCACTACTTCAGGTGCGGGTGTCTCAATGGGAGGTGCTTTGGCGACTGGTGCGGGTTGAATTTCTTTGACGGGAGCAGGGGTAATGATGATGGGCGCAGGAATTGGTGCTGGTGGCACGATCGGTTTGACGATCGGTTTAGGCACTTCAACTGGCTCTGGAGTTATGATTATTGGGGTTTGAACGATCGGGATAGGTACAGGTTTAACCACGGGTGCAGGTGCGATTACGACTGGAGCAGGGCTAGGTTTAACCACAGGTGCAGGTGCGATTACAACTGGAGCAGGGCTAGGTTTAACCACAGGTGCAGGTGCAACTATTACGGGGCTGGGTAATACTGGAACTGAAATTGGTGCGGGAGTCGGTGTCAACGCAGGAGCAGGTGTTGTCTGCGTGGGAATTGGTACTGGAGCAGGTATCGGAATTGGTACTGGTTTAATGACGACATAATTTGGATCTACCAGACTGCGCTCCAGATTCGGATCGATCTCACCCCTAATCAGCTTGGCGAGAGTATCTGTAGTTTGCGGATCGTAAGTAACGATCGAAATACTGTCATTGTAAACATTGGGAATTGGCTGACCTCGATCGTTTACCAGTTCCAATCTGACCAAATTTTTGCCTGGTTTGAAACCTTGAAGATATACTGGTGCCCACTGATCCAAGACAAATCGTTGTTCGTTGACAGTTACCCTAATCCGCCAGTCAGATCGATCGTTCTGACCATTTTCCCCGATCGAGTTCTGCGGAATATTAGTGAGGTAATAATCCAACATAATTGGCTCCGCGCCATATGTACCCGTCGGACGACTATAAGTCAGTAGCGGTTGCTTGGGATCTGGATTATTCTCGGCGGTTTTGGTCAAAACATTAAAACTAACCTGGGCATACGCGCCCGCATTCTTGAAACTTTCATGCCACGGACGCGAGGCAAATACACGCAAAGTGTGGGTTCCAGCCGCTAAATTTTTAAAAACCAGGGGCTGACTCAGATCGTACACGCCCTGGTAAGTCTGTTTGTCTAGAATCACATGTAAATGATTGCCCAGTCCTAGTTCAGGCTGTTTGAATAGGGGCAGATCTTTGACAGCTAGTTTGACAGTGACTCGATCGTCTGTCAGGGTTTGATCGGGTTTGGGACTGAGAATACTTACCTGAGGCTGAAATTTTTCCAGGGTGGGAGCGAGTCTAGCGATACTTGCTGGGATATTAACTTCCGATAGAGGCCCATCAGTGACGAGCATAGAACTATTCTCGATCGCAGATCCCACAGATGTTGCCTGAGTCGATTGCTCACAACTGGCGACCCCAAACAGGATCGTCAATGCCAAACACAATCCGATCGATCGAGTAACTAACTTCCATTTCAGATTCTCTCTCAATACCCGCACCTCTGCTCTCCAAATCACCCGTTTGCATTGCCTATTCTACTAGGATTGGTGAGTTTTTGAGCGATCCCCGATTATTGGTAAACACAAATGGAAACTATTGACACCACTTCTTTTATTAGAGAATTGTCACTTTTCGTAAACAATCTGGATAATTAAATCTCTATAGGGTAGCGAGATAGATCTGCTGAGAATCAAGATAACTATTAAGGTTTCAATCCCTTTCCCAGCCGCAATTTACGGCTATTGTTAAATTTGTTTGAAGAAAAATGTACTAAGCTTGACTTTTCCACCGATTTGGCTAGAAAGGGGATAACGTAAACATCGCAGACAGCGACTTTGAACTATTGTTAACAAATGGTGAATATGGGTAAGTCATCAACCTATAATCTGGGAACAGAAGCACTGAGTTCATCAAACTCGTTTTGTTAATTCGAGTGCAGCTAAAATCTGAAAATTCCATTGGAATTACAGAATGCAGCTAGGCTTTTGGCTCCATTTCACTTTTGAAACGGGCAATTTCAGTTGGTGATAACCTCGTTCCTTGTCTCGAGAGGAGAATCCTCATGACAATTAGTCCGCCAGAGCGGGAAGCAAAAGTAAAGGTAGTTGTTGATGTCGATCCAGTTCCGACTTCTTTCGAGAAGTGGGGTAAACCAGGTCACTTCGATCGCTCCTTAGCGAAAGGACCAAAAACCACTACGTGGATTTGGAATCTTCATGCTCTCGCCCATGATTTCGACAGTCACACAAATGACCTAGAAGACGTTTCGCGTAAGATCTTTAGTGCTCACTTCGGGCATCTCGCCGTCATCTTTATATGGTTGAGCGGGATGTATTTCCACGGTGCCCGTTTCTCAAACTATGAAGCGTGGTTAACTAACCCGGCTGGGATCAAACCCAGTGCCCAGGTCGTCTGGTCAGTTGTCGGTCAAGACATCCTGAACGCCGATGTTGGTGGTGGTTTCCACGGTATTCAAATCACTTCTGGACTATTCCAGTTGTGGAGAGCTTCTGGTTACACCAACTCCACCCAGCTTATGGCTACAGCAATTGGCGGTCTCGTCATGGCTGGCTTGATGCTGTTTGCTGGTTGGTTCCACTACCACAAGCGTGCTCCAAAACTTGAGTGGTTCCAGAATGTAGAGTCGATGATGAACCACCACCTGGCTGGTTTATTGGGTCTAGGTTGTCTGTCTTGGGCAGGTCATCAGATTCACGTCTCTCTGCCAATAAATAAATTATTGGATGCTGGTGTCGCCCCAAAAGATATTCCATTACCTCATGAGTTCTTGGATGCGTCCAAGATGGCTGAACTGTACCCCAGTTTTGCTAAGGGTCTGACTCCGTTCTTTACTTTGAACTGGGCAGAATATGCAGACTTCCTGACCTTCAAAGGTGGTCTAAATCCTACTACTGGCGGTTTATGGTTGTCTGACACGGCTCACCACCATCTAGCTCTGGCTGTCCTCTTTATCGTTGCTGGTCATATGTACCGGACGAATTGGGGTATCGGTCACAGTATGAAAGAAATTTTAGAAACTCATAAAGGGCCATTTACTGGCGAAGGTCATAAAGGTCTATATGAAATTCTCACCACTTCTTGGCACGCACAACTAGCTATTAACTTAGCAATGTTGGGATCGGTCAGCATCATCGTGGCACAACACATGTATGCAATGCCTCCGTATCCATACCTCGCCACTGATTATGCGACTCAGCTTTCCCTCTTTACACATCACATGTGGATTGGCGGCTTCTGTGTTGTTGGTGGTGCTGCTCACGCGGCAATCTTCATGGTACGGGATTACGATCCTGCTATGAACCAGAACAACCTACTCGATCGGATGTTGCGTCACCGCGATGCAATTATCTCGCACTTGAACTGGGTCTCTATGTTCCTTGGTTTCCATAGCTTCGGTCTGTATATCCACAACGACACCATGCAAGCATTGGGTCGTCCTCAAGATATGTTCTCCGATAAGGCAATCCAGTTACAGCCTGTATTTGCTCAGTGGATTCAAGGCTTGCACACCGCTGCTGCCGGGAACACTGCGCCAAACGCACTGCAAACTGCTAGTCTCGCATTTGGTGGCGATACTCTCGCTGTCAACGGCAAAGTGGCAATGATGCCGATCGTCTTGGGTACTGCGGACTTTATGGTTCACCATATCCATGCTTTCACCATTCATGTCACCGTCTTGATCCTGCTCAAAGGTGTCTTGTTTGCTCGTAGCTCGCGGTTAATCCCCGATAAAGCTAGTCTGGGCTTCCGATTCCCTTGCGACGGTCCTGGTCGTGGTGGTACCTGCCAAGTCTCTGGTTGGGATCACGTCTTCCTCGGATTGTTCTGGATGTACAACTCCCTCTCCATTGTCATCTTCCACTTCAGTTGGAAAATGCAGTCGGATGTCTGGGGTACCGTATCACCTGATGGTACTGTCTCCCACGTTACTGGTGGCAACTTTGCAGCTAGTGCGACGACAATCAATGGTTGGTTGCGTGACTTCTTGTGGGCGCAAGCTTCTCAAGTCATCAACTCCTATGGTTCGGCATTGTCGGCCTATGGTTTGATCTTCTTAGGCGCACACTTCATCTGGGCATTCAGCTTGATGTTCCTGTTCAGTGGTCGTGGCTACTGGCAAGAATTAATCGAGTCGATCGTCTGGGCGCACAACAAGCTCAACTTTGGACCAGCAATTCAACCTCGTGCTCTGAGCATTATTCAGGGTCGCGCGGTAGGTGTAGCTCACTATCTCCTCGGAGGTATTGCGACCACCTGGGCATTCTTCCTAGCTCGATCTCTATCGATCTGACGAAACGATGCTCAAGGGTATCAGTCAGTGAGGTTAAATCCGAACTATTGAAACCAGACAACATCACTAACCATGATGCTAATCAATGCCACACGAGATGGTTGGAGTTAGCATCATCTCTAACTGCAATTATCTCGTCCGTCCGCGAGGAAATCTGATAAGAAAACTATGGCAACTAAATTCCCCAAATTTAGCCAAGACCTCGCACAAGATCCGACCACTCGGCGGATCTGGTACGGGATCGCCACGGCTCACGACTTTGAAAGCCATGATGGTATGACTGAGGAAAATCTTTACCAAAAGATTTTCGCAACTCACTTTGGTCATCTAGGTATTATCTTCCTCTGGGCTTCTGGCAACCTGTTCCATGTCGCTTGGCAAGGCAACTTCGAGCAGTGGATCAAAGATCCGCTCAACGTCAGTCCCATCGCTCACGCAATTTGGGATCCTCACTTTGGTCAACCCGCAGTTGATGCGTTTACCCAAGGTGGAGCATCTAACCCTGTCAACATTGCCTACTCCGGTGTCTACCAATGGTGGTATACGATCGGAATGCGGACCAATGATGACTTGTATGCAGGCGCAATTGGGCTGCTCCTCCTAGCTTCAGTCATGCTGTTTGCTGGTTGGTTGCACCTTCAACCCAAGTTCCGTCCCGCATTGTCCTGGTTCAAGAACGCTGAATCTCGCCTCAACCACCACTTAGCTGGATTGTTTGGCGTGAGTTCACTAGCTTGGACTGGTCACTTAGTCCACGTTGCCATCCCCGAATCTCGCGGTCAGCACGTTGGCTGGGACAACTTCACAAGTACACTCCCTCACCCAGCAGGGCTAACCCCCTTCTTTACAGGTAACTGGGGTGTATATGCCGAAAATCCTGATACCGCTCAACAGATGTTTGGCACTGCCCAAGGATCTGGTACAGCGATCTTGACTTTCTTAGGTGGCTTCCATCCTCAGACTCAATCCTTGTGGTTGACTGATATGGCACACCACCACCTAGCAATCGCGGTGATTTTCATCGTGGCTGGGCATATGTATCGAACCAACTTTGGCATCGGTCACAACATTAAGGATATTCTTAATGCTCACCGTGCGCCATCTGGTAAGTTAGGTGCTGGTCACAAAGGTCTTTATGACACTGTGAACAACTCCCTCCACTTCCAATTAGGATTGGCACTAGCTTCGTTAGGTGTGGTCACATCATTAGTGGCTCAACACATGTATGCGATGCCTCCTTATGCGTTCCTGGCACAGGACTTTACCACCCAGGCCGCATTGTACACCCATCACCAGTACATCGCTGGGTTCTTGATGGTCGGTGCATTTGCTCACGGCGCGATCTTCTGGGTGCGTGACTACGATCCAGAGCAAAACCGTGACAACGTGCTTGCGCGGATGCTAGAGCACAAAGAGGCGATCATCTCCCACTTAAGTTGGGTGTCTCTGTTCCTCGGATTCCATACCCTCGGTCTTTACGTTCACAATGATGTCGTAGTTGCCTTTGGTACCCCTGAGAAACAAATCTTGATCGAACCAGTATTTGCCCAGTTTGTTCAAAGCTCACACGGTAAATTACTCTACGGTTTTGATACCCTACTTGCGAATAGCGGTAGTTTGGCTTCCACCACTAGCGCGGTTTATCTGCCAGGTTGGTTAGAGGCAATCAACTCCGGCAAGAACTCCCTGTTCCTGACCATTGGACCTGGCGATTTCTTAGTCCACCATGCGATCGCATTAGGACTCCATACAACTACCTTGATCTTGGTCAAAGGTGCGTTGGATGCCCGTGGTTCCAAATTAATGCCCGACAAGAAAGACTTCGGCTATGCATTCCCTTGCGATGGTCCTGGTCGTGGTGGTACTTGTGACATCTCTGGTTGGGATTCCTTCTACCTAGCGATGTTCTGGATGCTCAACACCTTAGGGTGGGTGACATTCTACTGGCACTGGAAACACCTCGGAATTTGGCAAGGTAACGTAGCGCAATTCAATGAGTCCTCGACTTATCTAATGGGTTGGTTACGCGATTACCTCTGGCAGAACTCCTCACAGTTAATTAACGGTTACAACCCTTACGGGATGAACAACCTGTCTGTATGGGCATGGATGTTCCTCTTCGGACACCTCGTCTGGGCAACTGGCTTTATGTTCTTAATTAGCTGGCGTGGATACTGGCAAGAGTTGATCGAAACTGTTGTCTGGGCGCACGAGCGGACTCCACTTGCGAACGTAGTTCGTTGGAAAGACAAGCCTGTTGCACTCTCGATCGTTCAAGCTCGTGTTGTTGGTCTAGCCCACTTTACGGTTGGTTATATCCTCACCTACGCAGCCTTCCTGATCGCCTCGACTGCTGGTAAGTTCGGATAGCTGGATTTATCATTAGTTGACTAAAAGCCCCCTTCACTTCAGTGTTGGGGGCTTTTTACTTATGGTCTGAACTATGATTAGATTGTCATACTGAATTTTCTATATTGTTATACTGAATTTTATATAAATGGAAATCTTTATCTGTGGGCATACGTTCGCGAGACTAGAATCAAGTCCAGATGCTATCGGCTTCTACACTAAGCTCGGTTATGAATCAGTTGGCTTTCTGGATGACGATGGAGCAGTTCCAATGAAGAAATGTCTTTATTAATGAGTGACTCTAAATCTACGGCTGTATAACAAGCCTGTTGCAACGGACAGTTTGAGAATCTTGGTTACAGTTCAGGGTTATCTGCCGCCATTGAACAGGGTAGACGGACGGACTATGATGAGCTGCTATCTGAGAATTCTTAGTCTATCTGTTAATCCGACAAATCATAGTTCGGACAGTTAAAATATAATCAAGATTCAAATAACTGAGCTAACATGCAACAGGCTATATTCTGGACTGTAGAGGAAGTTGCTGCAAGAGCGACAAAGCTTTACACAGACAAGATTCGATCGATAGTCGAGCATGAAGACAACATTGGTAAAATGGTCGTAATCAACGCAGAAACTGGAGAATATGCTGTGGATAAATCTGGCATCCACTCAGCAATCGCTCTAAAAGCTAAAAATCCTAACGCTCGCCTGTTTACGATTCGGATTGGTTACGATGTCGCAGTAGCTTTTGGTGGCAATATCGAGAGAATAACCAATGATGCGGGGTAGAGTTAAAGACGGTAGAGCTTCAGTACCAATCACTTTCCGATTATTTAATCAACCGGATTTTCAAATAGAATTTGTAGTTGATACAGGATTTAACGATTATTTGACATTGCCACCCCAAGCGATTAGTGCGATGAATCTACCGCAGTATTCTAATACTCCTGTTAGATTAGCAGATGGCACAGAAACAATGTTAGCGATTCACTCTGCTACGATTGTTTGGGATGAAGTAGAACTGATAGTTCCAGTTTTAGCGGCAGGCGTTAAACCCTTGATTGGTACAGCCTTGATGGATGGCTATCATCTATCAATTTACTTTCAGATCGATGGTGTTGTGAATTTAACGGAAATAGCTTGAATAGTTAATCGATCGTTCAAGCTCGTGTTGTTGGATTAGCTCACTTTACGGTTGGTTATATCCTCACCTACGCCGCCTTCCTGATCGCCTATTTCTCTTGGCGATCGATTATGGGTGAAAAACCACCTTGATTCTGAAGAAGAAAAACTACGGGTTTCATCTTAGACGGGGTTTAGTATGCAACAGTTATAATTAAATCATGGGTTACGAATGGGATAGCACTAAAGCAAATAGCAACTTTAAAAAACATGGAGTAAGCTTTGAAGAAGCTCAAACAGTGTTTGATAATCCTCTAGCAATGATTTTTGATGACGAACTACACTCATCACTGGTCGAATATCGAGAGACTATCATTGGTCACTCGCAACAAAGTCGGCTACTTCTTGTGAATTTTACTGAACGTCCCCAATCAATCCGTATTATTAGTGCTCGTCTAACGACTTCAAGAGAACGCGAAGATTATGAAAATAACCTATTCTAATTCAGCTCCAGATGATGAAGATGATTTGGCAGCCGAATATACTTTTGACTATACCAAGGCAAAACCTAATCGATTTGCCACGCAAGATCCTAACTCAAAAATGATCGTTGTAGTCCTCGATCGGGATATTGCTCAAGTATTTCCTACGTCAGAAGCAGTAAATCAAGCTCTGAGACAGTTAATTGAAGCAAAAAGATGATCGAATGGGAGTCCTCTACTATGTGATTTATAATTCCAAGCGACGACGCAAGCCGAAGCTGGAAATTCACAAACTAGTAAATGGGCGGTATGAATTGCAAGATACCAACCCGTTCTGATTGAATTAGCAAAAAGGGGTGAATTTGAAGTAATCATTCAAGGGTGTAATTGCCAATGTCGAATGGGACGCGGGATTGCGCTGACAATTAAACAGCAATTTCCTGAAGCTCTGGCTGCTGATTATGAAACAACAATTGGCGATCGATATAAGCTCGGAAACTTTACCACTGCTCACATTTATCGAGATGGCTGGGATTTTGCGATCGTTAATGGCTATACTCAATTTCACTGGGAAGGTGAGGGTGTTTTGGCTGATTATGACGCGATTCGATCGGTGTTTAGGCAAGTAAAACAACAATTTGGAGGCAAACGAATTGGCTATCCGAGAATCGGCGCAGGTTTGGCAAGAGGAGATTGGTCAATTATTGCGGCGATTATCAATGAAGAATTGGCTGGCGAAGATCATACTTATGTTGAATTTGTGAGTAGGTCTTTAGCTGAATAGAATAACTTGTTTAGATCGCCTTGGCAATTACCGTCCGATGACGCGGTGTATTTGCAGTAATTGTTGGAGCTGTAAATCCAGCATCAACTAATGCTTGAGCAATATCTAGCGTGAAATATCGATCGAGATATGGTTCGGTACTTTTGAGCAGCGTCAAGATATATGGTGCCATTTGAGCATAGATTTCTGAGGCTGGATTCATGTCCATAATGGCAATATGTCCGCCTGGTTTGAGCAGCCGTCTAGCTTCAGCAAAAATCTCACGGGTAGCGGTTTGGGGTAGTTCGTGACAGATTAGAAATAAGGATACCAAATCGTAACTATTGGATGGTAAACCAGTTGATTCGCCAGCAGCGTGAACCCAATTAATTTGAGTGGATTGCTTTTGCTCAGAGCGGTAATTGGCGATCGATAAGAAGTATGGTGATAGATCTAAACCCGTCAGATGGGCATTTGGATAAACAGCTTGCATCGCGAATGTACTCATCCCTACGCTACAACCAATATCGAGAATAGTCTGAGGTGGGGTAGGCAGAGCTTGAGTAATCACATCGTGATAAGTTTGGCGGAGCTGAGTATCGCCAGTTTTGCCAGTTTCCGCAAAAATCTTGGCATGGACTGAATACGCCGCAACTTCGACTTCCATCGCCGCATCCCAGCTCATATTCCCCTGCTCGTAGGCATGAAAGGACGTGAGATAGTATTCGGGATATTCTAGATTGGGGTTAGTAATCTGGGCTAAATCTCTCTCCCACTGCGGTGACAATGGCTCAGAACCACCTCTCGAACGCAAAAACTTCACATCCTCCCGCCAAGCCACCCCGATCGATTCAGCCCGTTTGATAATCAATTCCCGCGCTTGATTTTTGGCAAATCTAGCCAGCGGCTTAATCGAAAGCAGCGTATTAACTACTTGACTAACAAAGCGATCTGTCGGGTTGAGAGTAGCAGTCATAATTGATGGATGGTGGATGGTGAATAGTCCCTGAATGTATTCTCGCACACTCTCCATCTCCCAGTCTCCCAGTCTCCTAAACAGGTCGATACTAACAACCAATCCCTGGGAATACTAGATTGAGATAGTCTTGAGAGTGCAGATAGTAGTGACTAGTGATTTATTGACTGAGATCGATCCCATGACTGACTTCATGCAAATTGGGAATTTTCAAGTACCCCCAGCAGAATTGGTACCGCTACTAAAGCGATACCAATTGTTACCAGGAATGTTGCGCGAACTGGCGATCGATCGGGCAATTGCTGAGGTAGGATGCAGTACCGACGAACAAATGACTGCGCTCAAACAGTTTTACGATCGCTATCAATTAACAGATGAAAGCAGGCTTGAACAGTGGCTCAAGGCACATGGAGTAGAACGTTCATATTTGTCAGAAATTGCGATTCGTAACTTTAAAATTGATAAGTTCAAGCAGCAAACTTGGGGCAGTAAAGTTGGCTCTTACTTTCTCAAGCGCAAAGCACAATTGGATCGAGCAATCTATTCTTTGATTCGGACTACTGACATTGGCATTGCTCAGGAAATATACTTTAGATCGATCGAAGGTGAGCAAACATTTGATGAAATTGCCCGTCAATATTCTCAGGGTGCTGAGTCCAAAACTGGAGGACTAATTGGCCCTGTGGAGCTAAGTACACCGCATCCAGCCATTGCCCAGCTTATTACGACTCAACCGATCGGTCAAATTTGCCGTCCGGTGCAGTTAGAACAATGGTTTGTGATTATTCGTCCCGAACAAATCATTCCGGCTCAGTTAGATGAACCAATGCGTCAACGCTTGATTGATGAGTTGTTTCAAATTTGGTTGCAGGAGCAGTTGGTAATTAATTGAGAATTGAGAATTATTAATTAACCAGATCTGTAGGTTGGGTTGAAGAATGTTGGCGGAAGCCTGCTCCGTCAGGAGACAACCCAACACACCCAACTCACATTATTCACGATCGAATATTTCCATCCGCCTCACCTACTTATTTAATATTCCATAACTTAACAGTACCGTCCAAACTAGCACTTGCTAATCCTGTAGAATTGCGGTCGAGATCAACGCTCGGTACCAGAGTAATATGACTTTCTAACGATCGAGTGAGTTTTCCTGTATCTAGATCCCAGAGCTTAACACTCTTGTCTACGCCACTGCTAGCGATCGTTTTGCCATCGGCACTAAACTTAACTGAATATACGGCACCTTCGTGACCTTGGAGCGTATTTTTCAGCTCTCCAGTTGCCAAATCCCAGAGTTTGATTGTTTCACCGCCGCTGGCGATGATTTTGCTGTCTGGTGCGACAGCAATCGTCATCACGGGAGCTGTATGTCCAGCAATTGATTTCACAACTTCTCCCGTCTGGGGGTTCCACACTTTGATAGTCTTGTCCTCGCTACTGCTGATCAAGTTCTGTCCATCGGGCGTAAATGCTACCGCATAGACAAAGTTCTCATGTCCAGTTAATGTCTTGGTTAAGCCTCCACTCGCCGCGTCCCAGAGCTTCACCGTCTTGTCAAAACTACCTGTGGCGATCGTTTTGCCATCTGGGGAGAATGCCACGCTGTAGACGGTCTTTTCGTGCCCTTTGAGAGTAACTTTTCGCTCCGCCGATTTGGTGCCCCAGAGCTTGACGGTACCGTCATCGCTGGCAGTGGCGAAGGTTTTACCATCGGGACTAAATGCTACCCCATAAATGAGGCTATCGTGGGCGGGAAATTCTCTCGTAATTGTCCGATCCTTGGGATCCCAGAATTTGATGCCGCCTGTTGCGGTACTGGCTGCCACAATTCTCGCATCGGGACTATAGGCAACAGCATAGGCTGATTTCATCGATCGCTCTAGAGTATATGCTGGTTTCGCGACTACTTGAGCTGGAGTTTGGGCGGGCACTACTGCGGCGGGGGCTGCTTCGGGTTCGACGGGTTTGTATTCTAGCGTTAGGGATTTGATGTGGGATTTGTACGGGATGAATTTTTTCTCATTGGTGGCAACTCGATTCATCGCGATGGGATAAGTCACAACCATCGCGACAAATACACCAATTAGTCCAATTACATATTTATGGAGTTCTTGGGCAGCAATTCGCTTTGGTTTTCCAGCCGAGTTTGTCGAATCGATCGATTTATCTAAATTGTCGCTGTATTCTTGTGGCAGGTTATTCATGATTGTTTTCTTTATCAGGATCGGACATTCGCAGAGACAATATTTCTAAGATGTGGTTTAAACCCCTATCCTAAAATTCCAATCAATAATTATTAATTATTAACTAGACGAATAGGTCTAAATCCTAATCCTAAAAACCCAATTTTCAATTCTCAATTAATTTTTATACCAATGGCAAGTATGGGAACATTGGGTGCCAGCTCATTGCTGTTGCAGCAACGACTAAACCAAACATCCACGCAAAAATTGTGCTGGTTTTAACTTGCTTATTTTTGAGTAAGTTGTGGAGGATAATCCAGCTTACTAACCAGCCAACGAGCAGCATGGTTTCTTTGCCTGAATAGCTACCGATATTTCCCCACAATTTGTCTCCAGTGTCACTACCAGGAATCCATTTGCCGAGGCTCCAAATAAATTTTTCTCTCTCTTTCGATGTATCACCAAGATGGTGAGTGACCATCATCGTAAAACAACCAATTCCAGCACTGATTAGAGCTGCTGCTGCAGGTCCAGATGTAGCTGGTGGTTTGTCAGATCCTTTGGCTAAACCTCCTGGAAATAGTTTAAGAGTTTCCCACACTTTTTCATAGATGGGTGTATTTGCGGTCAGTTTTTTTGATCGAGTATTTGCCATGATTGAGTTGATTTTGTGAGTGGTTATTGATGCAGATTTTTTGCAACTTATGTCGAGATTGTTACACTTTTTGTGCATAGGTTAGCAGCCCTTCTCCCCCAGGGAAAAGGCAGCCGAATTCTCCGACGGTTTAGGGAGACAAGACAGGGTGAAAATTATCTATAGCGCGTGGATTTTAGCAATACCTAGTCCAGTAACAAAACCACCCATTGCAAAGAACATTAGTCCCATTAATGCAACACAAGTAGCTGATAGCACAGCACGGTGTTTTTTCTCTAGGATTGCATCGCCGTAGTGCCACAAAATCCAGGCACAGGCAGCCCCAATTGGCAGGGTAAATAACACGCTAAATTCGTGGTATTCCATTAGGACATACTGGGTGAGGGGGCTATTTTCTTTGAGCCAAGCTCTCGCGCCACCAAATGAAGCGTCTGCACGGTAGCGCATGTATGCCCAGTTACCAGAGGCAATCGCTAGAAATACGATCGAAGTTGCCCAGAATGTCAGTGCCCGTACTTGGGGTAAAATCTTGGCAGAGCCGCGCAGTAAGGGGAAGGCTAAATGTCCAGTGTAAACAGCGACAACGGTAGCTAGGAGTGAGCCGAAACCGTGAACCACTCCAATCAATCTTTGCCACGGGCTATGATGCAGGAGATTAAAGAAAGGCATGAATAAGAACATTGCACCGGACAAAATACTCAAGCCATAAATACAGACTTGAGCTAGATCTAACTGTCTGGGAAATTCCCGTTCGGTTGTAGTTTCATCGAATGATTCAATGGTCATGATTTAGAGTTTATGAGTGAATATTTAAGCAATTGTGGGTGTTGGTTGAGCGGAGCCGAAACCAACACCCACAATCCAAAGTTATATTTATCGCTGGAAATCAGATTAGATTATTTAACTAATATCGATGGTGTATGCGAACTACCAACATCAATTTGAGGTTGATTCGATCGATAAAAGAAATCAATCGCGATAATTTCGGCACCGACAAATAGCACGAAAAATATCAAGAATGCCACGGTTTTTTGGAATTTGCCTAGGGAAACTGGTGGTCTAACAACCTCGACTGGTAACTCCTTGGGGAAAAAGAAACTAGAAGAAACACCAGAATCAGCAGGATCCTCAAAATCGTAGTTTTGATTAGAAATCTCTTTGGGGAAAAAGAAAGAAACACTAGGTTCAATTAAATCTTCTACTACTACTTCATCCTCTGGATCGATTTCTGGCTGTCGATCCATTTTATTGATTAGTTCCAATAATTCTGGATCGACAACTAGATTTTCCTTGTCCTGCACTGCTGCTGGCAATTCCACCGTATCTTCAAGTTCAAATAATCCCAGTCTGTTTGAAATCTGATCTTGAACCCAAGTTTCAAACAATTCATCGATTAAGATGTTATTTAGATCATCGTTTAATTCAGCGGAAATATACCCTTCCGATCGGATAAATACATATAAGTTATCAAATGCAATAATTGGTGATAATTCACCCGATTTGAGGTTGGTTAAATATGGAACAAGTCCTGGGTGCGATCGATTAATATCACCTGTGCTAATTCTGCCACCGTCTCTAGCTGCTTCACATTCAGAGTATTTAAAAGCAAGATCGCTGAGGGATTGTTCGCCACTTTGGACTCTGAAAAATATCTCTTCAGCTAATCCTCTGTCGGATACACCAATCAGGGAAAATTCAGTTCGATCGAATCTACTTTTATGTTGCAAATAATAACTATAAACTCGACTATTCCAGCGGGCGTGCTTGAATTTTCGGAGTCGTAAGTGTCGATCGACAATCTTGTATAGTTGAAGTTGATTTAATCCCTGATATCCAGCGAGTTTGCCCAATCTGTCGCATCCTTCCGCAAATTCTTCTCGATTGTAGGGAATTTTGCCATCGAGTTCGATCTCCCAATCTGCCAGAATCTCATCAATAATCATTTCTCTGAGCACCTGCGGTAGCAGATCTGAGTTGCTCAGTTGTTCGCAAATATCCTCGGTAGTGAACGTGCGTTTTCCGACTTGAATTGTAGATGACATATCTGGCAAATTTGAGTGTGTAGATCGAGATATTGGAGATGCACCCAGATTTTAATACATTTAGCAGTTGTCTACCCGACTTTTGTGAGAAGTCGGACATACAGCAGCAGCTAGAACGATGGCTAGTTTTGTTAAACGGTCATGGTTTGCCCTCACCCCCAGCCCCTCTGTCTTGTCGTTTTTTTATTCGGGGGAAACCCCCGAATAAAAACGCCGCTCCCAAGCTTGGGAGAGGGGAGCCAGAGCCGCAAGGCGATGGCAGGGTGAGAATTCAGCAACGTCCCATTTCTAATTAACCAATCGGTGGCACCGGAGCGATGACTGGAGCCACCAGCATTGGATCCGCAGGTGCCATGATATTGGCAGTATCCATGCTGGTAATCCCCGCAACTGGCGTAACAGCAGTTGGAACAGTCGCAACTACGCTATTGCCAGAAGCAACTACCGGAGCTGCTGGTGCAGCTAATGCCGCAGCTACAGGGCTAGCTGCTGGTGCGCCAGTTGCCGCAGCCGCCGCACCAGCGACAACTTTAGCGGCGATCCCTTTTAGCTCGTAGGCACGAGTACCTGCGGCATCTTTGCCAGTTACCGCATCTTTGTAGATGAAGGTACCGATTGCGGCGATGTCGCCAAAGTTGTTGACGCTGACAGCATTTGTCAGTACCACCTTGGCACCGTTGTATAGGAGCGGTGCAGTAAGTAGACTATTTAAGTCAGTCATTTTGCCTTCGCTCCAGACAAAGGCGTGGTTTTCGAGGGTTTTGCCATCAACTCCACCCAGAATTTTGGTTTGGGAGGCCCCGACGACGGTACCAAAGTCATTGAGTCCGCTCACAGAGCCTGTTTTACCACCCAAGCTACCCAAGTCGGTGAACTCACTGGCTTCGTACTTACCGTTATTGTTTTTGTCACGGAGGAGAAAGGGGTTGGTAACTGCATCTACGCCAGATAGACCATTACTTTTCGCGCCGATAATCTGACCTGCATCATTGATGTCGCGCAAGGTGGCTTGGGCAGCACCAAAAGTACCTAAATCGGTAAGCTGGTAATTGCCATCCTTTTTATTCCAGATAACGGCGGTGCTGGTAATTTTGTCGTCCAGTTTGCCATCGCTATCTACGGATCCGACGAGCTGTCCCTTGTTGTTGATCCCTTGGGCGATACCGCCATCCCCAGCCAAATCAGCTAAGTCGATGACTTTGCCATTTTCAAACAGGAGCGGATTTTCAAATCCGTTGGTGAGGATGTTTTTACCTGCAATTTGCTTGCTATTGTTGGAATCATAGAAGTAGCTCTCTAGTCCACCAAAGTCATTAATTGACAGCTTGTACTTGGTGGCAGTACCTTCTTTTTCCCAAGAGATGGCGCGATCTGTAGCTAGAGGGATTGGCTGACGTACTTCATCTACAGTACCAACAACTAGACCTCGATCGCTAAAGTTCCGCACGTTAGCGACTAGCATATTTATTGGAGAACCATCAGGTGCGCCAAGATCCGATGAACCTGTTTTGGTACCGACGTTAGTTAGTGCTGTAAGTGCCCCTTTCTCCCACACAAATCCTTGACGGATGATGTTTGAAGGTTGGAATACCGCAGTTGTGGCATTTTCATTGGCAAATACACCAGCCGTATCATAACGTCCGGCAATTTGACCAAAATCGTTGATTGCCGCAGCAACAACGTTAGCGTTTTTATTGGTGGTGTTAAATGATCCTAGTTCTTTGGCTTCGTACTGTAATAGTGGTCCATTATCAATCAGTGCCGCAGATCCTTTGACTCCTCTAAGCACCGCAACGATATCATCACCGCGAGTGACAATGGTGTCCGCACCTTTAACTTCAAAGGTCAAAGTTTTGCCCAGTAAGCTTTCGCCCAGACGGAGCTTGTCTTTAGCAATGTCAAATCCAGTAATATCGACACAGCCCTTGCCGCTTTCCAAGATGATCTTGTTGCCGCCACCGCCAAGAGTGACTTGATCCTCACCGCTGCCAGCATTGATCGTACTGTTGCCCAGTAGCGCGGTAATCATATCGTCACCTGCACCACTAAAGACAGTACTGTTACCCAGTCCCAGGGTGATTTTGTCCTTGCCCTTGCCAGTCAAGACAGCGTTGTTGCCCTTGCCAACATCAACAGTGTTGCTTCCATCGCCAGCATAGACAAAATCATTGCCGTCGCCAGTTTTGATTGTGTCATTTTTACGTCCAGTCCGAACTAGGTTCGTACCGTTGCCTGCCAGGATATCCGCTTTTTCGTTATCAACACCATCGATGATGTCATCGCCTGCTCCACCAATAGTCTGTGAGCCAATTTTCGCTGTCGTATACGTTGCCGCCATGATTTTGTACTGAAGTATGAAGAGAGTTGTGAACTGAGAATTGGCAATGCGCTAGATCGATTGGCGCAAATTAGGAAGCTCTTTCACTAGAAATACTGCCCAACGCTTACAATCTAAGTAGTTATTTATTTTGTGGCTGGCTGATACCTTAATCCTTGATAACTAGCGTTATTTTAGACAGTTAGGGCATTTGGTCAGCTTTTATCAGCTTGCAACATCAATAGTTGACCCCATGTAGCTTTTAGGCTATTGTGAACTTATCTAAAGCTATTGCAAATGAATATCATTTAATATAGCACCTAAGTCGAAATACTCACCGATCGACTGATTAATATTTATTGCCCTATCACTGTCGATCTCATCAGGAATATTTAACTAATTGCGCCAAATCAAGCAAGGTCGAGGTGCGGTAGAACTCTGTCAAAATATTGTCAACTAAGGTTTTGAGTCTATGTGATCGGGTGCTCGATCCACCAGCCCGATGTCAACTACGATCGAGTTAGTTCAGCAATTATGCTGAAAGTGCAAAAAATGACATGTCTGAGGTATACTTTTGCTGAGATAGATCCAGCTAAGAATCAGGTTAAAACGCCCAAGACATGGAATCAAATCATAATTATTATCATTAATTTTAGACCCCTAAATATCGTCTCGATCGAACCGCTAAAATCATTACCACCGTGGATAAATTAGCTATGAAGAGTGGATAGTGGTTTAGTGGTTTAGCAGTCAATAGTTCTAAACTCTCAGTCCCCCAGTCTCCCAGTCTCCCAGTCTCCCCGTCTCCCCCTCCCCCCTCATCCCCCAACGATGACATCTACCCATACCAAAATTCACGATTTTTTTGCCAATCTGCTGCCTTTTGCTCAGTTATCAAAGGAAGAATTGGCGACGTTATCCGATCGATCTGAGTTTACTCGGTATCGGATGGGACAGACAGTATTGATGCGGGAGCAGATGCCTGCTCAGGTGATTATTGTCTATTCAGGGCAAGTGAGATTACTTGCTTACAATCCCCAGACTCAGACACCGACAACACTTCAGCTATTGGAAAAAGGAGAGATCTTGGGGTGGGCGGGGATTGTGCGAGATCGTCCCTGTGAGACGGCGATTGCTTCGACAGAAGCGGTATGTATCAATATTCCGGCTGACTATTTTCTCCAGTTGATCGATCGCACGCCCCAGTTGGAGGCATTATTTTATTACGGTACACCCTCGATCGAAGTGTACGATCTAGTTGCCCAGCATCTCCAAGCTCGATCGGATTGCGATGTGATCTTGAAATCTTTCGGGGCTGAAGATATGCGAGAGCTTGCGCTCAAACTTGCTCCCCAGACTACAATTCGCAATCTGGCTCCAGGCAAATTGCAGATGTCTGAGCTAGATCCAGAGCGGAGCTGGCTAGTCAGCTACGGTGATATTGTCGAGCAGCCGATTGGGAGCTGTATCAATCCTCAGGATTATCCACCCACGGCGACGATAGAAATTAGCAAGCCCAATTATGCGCGACTAGTGGGTGTGCCGCTGCTGGAAGTTTTTGATGCGACGACAGGGGAATTTACCGTAGATCCGACGACGGGAATCAGTGTATTTTCACCCACTCAACTGGGGATTCCCTACGCGCCAGATCGACCTGTAGCAGCCGAAGTAGTCGAAGATGACAATGGAGACAATCGCCGCGTTAAGTACCCCATCTTCAAGGGCAGAGGGCCACTAGACGGCACGACGGCTTGCCTAAGGATGCTGGCAAAATACCTGAAGGTACCATTCCGTCCCGACGTAGTGGGACGGCTACTGAAAAATCAGATGAGCAGTACGGGCAGTATCCCCTTACAATTGTGTGGCGCGATCGTTGAGATCCTCGGCATCAATGCTCAGATGGTCAAAATCCCTGCCGCCGCTATTGGTAAGCTTCAGGCTCCACTGTTGATTCCGTGGCAAGATAGCTTTGCAATTGTCTATCAGATTACGCCCAGTGAAATCACCGTCGGGATTCCAGAATCGGGGATTCGCAAGTTCAAGCACGCCGCATTTGCTGAAAATTGGGGCGATGTGGGTGAGGTGCTATTGCTCCAGCGCGGTAACGCGGCACCCCAGGAGAAATTTGGGATCAAGTGGTTTATTCCGGCGATCAAAAAGCATAAGCGGGTATTGATTGAGGTGTTGATTGCCTCGCTGTTCGTTCAGATTTTTGGGCTGGCAAATCCGCTGCTGACACAGTTAATTATCGATAAGGTAATTGGAAATAATAGTGTCACAACCCTCAATACCTTTGGTACGCTGCTAATTATTCTGGCAATTGTCGAAGGTGTCTTGACGGCACTGCGAACCAATTTATTTGTCGATACCACCAACCGAATTGACCTGGCTCTCGGTTCGGAAATTATCGATCACTTATTTAGGCTACCGCTCAAATACTACGAAAAGCGTCCCGTCGGTGAACTAGCGACGCGGATTAATGAACTGGAAAATATCCGGCAATTCCTAACTGGTACAGCTCTCACTGTCGTTCTCGATGCAATCTTCTCCGTCGTCTATATTGCGGTGATGATTGCCTATAGCTGGATGCTGACAATTATTGCTCTAGCCACACTCCCCGCATTTGTCCTGCTTACATGGATTGTCTCACCGATCGTGCGCGGTCAACTTCGCACCAAGGCAGAACGCAACGCTGAATCTCAATCCTACCTGGTGGAAGTCATCGGTGGGATCCAGACTATTAAAGCCCAGAATATCGAACTTCGATCGCGTTGGCAATGGCAGACTAAATATGCCCGCTACGTCAGTGCTGGCTTCAAAACTGCCCTCACTTCAACCACGGCTGGCTCGATTAGTGGCTTCCTGAATAAACTCTCCGGCTTGCTCCTGCTCTGGGTGGGTACCTATTTAGTATTAGACAAACAACTCACCCTGGGTGAATTAATTGCCTTCCGCATTATTGCTGGTTATACTACCCAACCACTGCTGCGGCTGGTACAATTGTGGCAAAACTTTCAGGAAACTGCTCTATCCCTCGAACGCTTGAGTGATATCCTCGATACTCCGCAAGAAGTAGATGAAGATAATATCAATAACATCACCATGCCTCTGATTGAGGGACATGTGAAGATTGAAAATCTCACCTTTAGTTTTCCAGGTACCAGCGTCAATCAACTGAATAATATCAGTGCCGAATTTCAAGCTGGACAATTTGTCGGCATCGTCGGATTAAGTGGTTCGGGCAAAAGTACCTTGATGAAACTGATTCCCCGCCTGTATGAAATCAACAGCGGACGGATCGTGATTGACAAGTACGATATTACCAAAACCGAGCTATATTCCTATCGCCAGCAGATTGGGATGGTACTCCAAGATACCCTGCTCTTTAGCGGCACAATTCAGGAAAACATTGCCCTGACTAACCCCGATGCCACATCCGAAGATATTATTGCTGCTGCCAAAGTTGCTGCTGCCCATGACTTCATTATGGACTTACCAAATGGGTACAATAGTAAAGTAGGTGAACGCGGCTCCGCCCTCTCCGGTGGTCAACGTCAACGGATTGCGATCGCGCGCACTGTGCTCCAGAAGCCCCGAATGCTAATATTGGACGAGGCTACGAGTGCCCTCGACTACGATAGCGAACGTCAGGTTTGTATGAACTTGGCAGAAACTTTCAAAAAGCAAACAGTCTTCTTTATTACCCACCGTTTGAGTACAATTAAAACCGCCGATGTGATTGTGATGATGGACAAAGGATCGATTGTCGAAACAGGCACTCATCCAGAATTAATGGCGTTGAAAGGTCGTTATTATTGTTTGTATCAGCAGCAGGAATCGCAAGTTTAGTTGATAATTGATAATTGATAATTGATAGTTAATAAAATACATCTTCGCTCATTGAGCGGAGCCGAAATGAACCCCCATGAATAGCCCAAACCAACAACCAAACTCCCCAATCAAAGACACGAATAAAATCGCCAAGCGGAAGATCGAACCTGGAGCGTTGCGTCAAGTCGAGCAGCCGCAGATTGAGACATTCCAGGCGGAAGAATTTGAGCAGTCGGTAGTGTTTCAGCAGTCCCGCACCTGGTCGCGGGGGATTGTTTGGACAATCATGGGGATTACTACGGGGTTGGTGGCTTGGGCATGTGTAGCTCCACTCGAAGAGGCTGTCACCGTTCAGGGTAAACTCGAACCGATCGATAAAGTCAAAGATGTTCAGGTACCATTGGCAGGGGTGGTCAAGCAGGCATTTGTCAAAGATGGCGATAAAGTCGTCGCCGGACAGAAATTATTGAGCCTAGAATCAACTGTCTCTGAAGCCACTGTCGGCTCCTTGCAAAAAAATCTAGAGTCTCTCACTGCCGAAACTCGCTTCTACCGTAGTTTACTCGATAAAGGTATCGGTACCATCCCCCCTCAAGCACTCGCCCAGCTCAATGTCCGCCCCGAAATCCTCGCCCTCACCACCAGCCGTAGCTCCATCCTCGCCGAGAATCAGCTCTACCGCACCGAACTCAACGGCACTACCAATTCGACCCTAACTCCAGAACAACAGCAGAGACTCCAATCTAGCCGCGCTGAACTATCCTCCAGGATCAGTTCTGGTCGCCTAGAAATCGGTCAGGTTGACAATCAAATGCGCGAAAATCGCGGTAAACGAGTCAGCACTGGCGAACTGCTAACTGACAATCAAGCTGTAATCGTCAACATCGAAGCCAAAGCTAACGCAAGAAGATCCCAAATCGCCGCTCAGATGGCTGAGAATCGCACCCGTCATCAGTCTTCCCAGTCATTACTCACCAGCAGTCAAGCGATACTGACCAGCCTCAGACCTGCTACAGCCGCAGGCGCACTCTCCCGCAACCAAGCCATCAAACAAGAGCAAGAAGTTGTTTCTCGCCAAAGTGAGGTGATGCAACTCAACGATCAATATCGCAAATTAACCCAAGATGGTGAAGAATTGGTCGCTAATTCACGGATGGAAATCCAGAGTCAACAACAGCAAATCAGAAAATATCAGCAAGAAATTGGTCAGCTCGATCGAGAGTATAATCGTCTAATTATGGCGGCTAATCAAAGTCGGGAAAAACTTAAAAATAGCGTCGCGGGATCGAGTAAAGAGCTACTAGCCAAAATTTCTAATAATGACCGCCAGCTCGCTGAAATTGATGGTCAACTAAATAAAACGATCGTCGAAATCGATCGTAAAGTTGCAGACCTGAATACCCAAATTAGTCAGGCAAAAATGAATCTCAAGTATCAAGATATCATCGCCCCTGTCGGCGGTACGATCTTTGAACTCAAAGCTGGAACACCAGGATTTGTCGCAACTACTAGCGAACCAGTCTTGAAAATCGTGCCTAATAACAACCTGAATGCAAAGGTATTTATTAGTAACAAAGATATCGGTTTTGTCAAGCCTGGAATGACTGTAGATGTGCGGATTGATTCATTCCCATTCAGTGAATTTGGCGATGTCAAAGGCAAGATCATCTCGATCGGATCTGACGCATTACCAGCAGATCAGACTCATCAATATGAGCGTTTTCCAGCCATAATTCAGCTCAAAACCCAGAATATTACGATCAAAGGTAAGCCAGTTACTCTGCAATCAGGGATGTCATTAAGTGCCAATGTCAAAACACGCGATCGGACAGTGATGAGTATCTTCACTGACTTAGTATACAAGCAAGGTGACTCACTGAAGACCATCCGTTAATGTAAGGGACTCGCTCGAAATAAAGTACCAATCGTAGGGTGTGTTACTGCGCCTGTCTTGTCGTTTTCTTATGCGGGGGGAACCCCCGCATAAAAACGCCGCAGCATAACGCACCAACATCATATATCGCATGTGAATTTGGTACTTTCTTTAATTGCAATTTCCTAAGTGGCTAATCGCGAATATTCACCAGACGAAAATTGCGTAAATGCTAGATCGCGCACTAGAGACAGAAACCCGACTTTTCAAAAAAGTCGGGTTTCTAGCGTAACTCTAAGAATCTAGTTTTTAAGTGTTCTTAGATAATCAATTAAGTTAAACCTACTTGCCTAATTTAGATCTTTGAGGTTTTAAAATGGTTGCATTAAAGGATATTTCTCCAAGATTCACACCTGAAGAGTATTTTGCTTGGGAGGAGCAGCAGCTAGAGCGACATGAGCTAATCGATGGTGAGGTTTATGCAATGAGTGGTGGCACGATTAATCATAGTGAAATTGCTTCAAAGTTTAATCGTCTATTAGGAAATCACCTAGATGATAGTGGGTGTAGAACTCTTAATTCTGATGCTAGAATCAATATTATAGAAACTACTGACTATAGTTATCCAGATGCGAGTGTGACTTGTGATGATAGAGATAAGAGCGGTACTCAATACATCACCTATCCCTGCTTAATCGTTGAAGTTTTATCTGATAGCACAGAAGCTTATGACCGGAGTGATAAGTTTTATCGGTATCGGCGCAATCCAATCTTACAAGAATATGTTTTAGTTAGTGCAAAATCAATATCGATCGATCTCTACCGCAAGAACAGTGCAGGGGAGTGGGTGATTACTCAATACCGTGCAGGAGATACTGTTGAACTGAAAAGTATCGATCTGACCTTCCCCATTGAACAAGTCTATCGTGGCATTAAGTTTGAGTGAGTTATGGCAATCATATTTGATTTACTCATAGTAACGTTAACCTGTAGGGGCGGTGCCTCACTCGTACTGAGCGTAGCCGAAGTATGCCCGCCCTCTAGGGTTTAAGCTTCTCACTCAGGATTTTTATAGTACTAATCGGCTGAAATAGCGTAAAGAACGGTTATCTCTACATATCGCAACATTTCTCTCATTTAGGTAGCTGCGTTAAAGTTAAAGATATCCGGTAGCTCTGGGCTTTCAACAGTTAAAGTCGTTACAGTGGAAGGATATACAAGCTTTTATAAGGATGGTTATGATTAACAAACTGCGTTCCCTAATTAAACCTATTGTGAAATCCCTCATCGCAGCCGGACTAGTTCTAACTCTTGTCTTTGCTCAAACTGGAGATGCCTTCGCTGCTAGAAGCGGTGGACGGATTGGCGGTGGTTCATTCCGCGCACCTAGTCGGAGTATGCCAAGCACTGGCGGTGGTGGCTACAATCGTGGCTATGGTGGCGGTGGCTACGGTTTTGGTGGCGGCTTCTCACCACTTTTCTATCTCCCCTTCATCGGTGGTGGCGGCGGTGGATTGCTCTCACTACTAGTAATGGTTGCAGTTGGTGGATACTTGCTCCAAACTTTCAAACGAGTCACTGGTGGCGATAGTATGGAAGGTGCAGATGTCTACAATCCGCAAGTTTCGATCGCCCAAATTCAAGTTGGACTATTAGCTGATGCCCGAAACGTTCAGACGAAATTAGACCAGCTAGCGCAGACAACCAATGCTGAGACAGCATCTGGGCGGATGCACCTATTACAAGAAACCAGCTTGGAACTACTCCGTCACCCTGAGTACTGGACATACGGTAAGACTAGCACGCAACAAGCTAAACTCGATCGAGCAGAAGCAGTATTCAATCAATTGTCCCTCGCTGAACGGGGTAAATTTACTACCGAAACTCTCACCAAGGTCAATAATCAACTGCGTCAGGCTGATAACAACGCCGTTCTAAATTCGACAGGCGAACTAGCCACTGTAGAACAAGAACGGGGCGAGTATATCATCGTTACTCTGATTGTCGCTGCAACCCGACCAGTTCAATTACCAGTCATCAATGGTGATACCGATCTGCGTCAGGCTCTCCAAACCTTGGGTAGCCTTGATGCTAGCGCACTAGTTGCGATCGAAGCAATCTGGACACCTCAAGCCAATGGTGACGCGCTCACCACCGATGACATCATGGCTCACTATCCCGACCTGAAGTTAGTCTAATAACTAATTGAAGTAAGCTAGACTAAATAAAAGCCTCTCTAAATTGAGAGGCTTTTATTTGATTTAATCAAATAATACTGAGGTGAAAAAATGGTTGCATTAACAGATAGGTTGCCAAGATTTACACCTGAAGAGTATTTTGCGTGGGAGGAGCAACAATTGGAGCGGCATGAATATATGGATGGTGAAGTGTATGCAATGAGTGGAGGCACGATCGATCATGGTACGATCGCTCTAAACTTTGGTTCCTTACTAAAAATTCACATGCGCGGGCGTGGTTGCAAAACACTTAATATCGCTTAGGATAGTATTCTAGTCGGAGGTCGGCTTTGGCGTAACATAGTCCAGTTTCAAATGTTTAGCAACTACTAAACCATCGCTAATTCGCCAGTTACTTCTAATCGCGCAAAAGTACCGATCGACAGAAATTGGTCGGTCAGAATTTCGGAGACAGCCGGAGTAATCCAGCCCATTTGATGGAGCAGATGAATCGCGGTGGCGTACTTAGCGCGTTTTGAGCCGTCGTTGGATTTGATGGTCAAACCCATACCTTCCCCAACTTTTCCGATACATTGAATGCCTTCTGCGCCAGCTTTGCTGACAAGCTCACCTTGAGTAAGCTGCATTAATTTGGTATCAAATCGATCGGTACCAGCGATTAATTCGGGATGGTGAGTCATCGCCCGAACGATTCGTTCTAGATCTAGACTAGCTCCAGAAGCAAGATAAGCGTATAGTGTCGCCATTTGAGCGATCGGCATCATGTAAACTGGGGCACCACAGTCGTCATGGACACCAATAAACTCATCTGGCGGCATTTTGAGGATTTCGGCAAACTTGCTCAAAATCATCCTTTGGAGTGGATGTTGGCGATCTAAGTAGTTGTGTAGCGGCCAATTGTGAGCTTTGCAAACAGCGAGCATCCCCGCATGTTTACCAGAGCAATTGTGTTCGAGCGGGCTGGTTTTGCCTGGGGGAACTGGACATTTGAGGGCGTTGGTGTCGATATCCGCCCGCCAGAGGATGTTGAAAGCTTGTCGGGTATGGATGATTTCCGCTGCATGGGAGCTACAGGTAATCGCCAAATCTCGATCGGTCAACTGATAGCGTTCCAAGATGCCGCTACTAGTCACAGCCATCGCTTGGAAGGGCTTGAGAGCCGATCGGATGAAGGTTGGATGTTCGGCATCCCCAGCAACGGAAAGGACGCGCCCACGGCTGTCACAGACGACGGCTTGGGTCTTGTGGACGGATTCGATTAGTCCTTCTCGCAATAAGTGGATGGTAATTGCTGGTGCTTTGGTACGTTGAGCCATTTTTATGGATTCGGAGTTGGGAGTTCGGAGTTTGGAGAGGGTGGTGTTTGATTGGCTGCGGGGATCTACCCACCCGCACTATAGATGTGCTGCCCTACGGGATTCACCCCGACTTGGAGGGGATTTTTCATGCGGTGGTGATATTTTATCGAGTAAATTAAATAATTAGCCAGGTGCTAATGCCAACGATGACAGCTCCTAGTATCGTTAGAAAAGTGAATTGGATTCGTTTGAGGATTGGTTGGAGTTCGTAGCTGACAATTAGTCGATCTCGGTTGAGTATTTCTGGTGTTTTGATCCAAGTTTGACCATCATACCAACCGGATTCTTCATAAAAAACCGATTCATTGTACAACCGCTCTTTGACGTGAATCCAGCCTAGATATAGGCGAATCGCAGCTAGAGCAACAAAAATCAAACTACCACCGATCGTGCAGATCCCAAATTGGATCGGGTATTTGGCGATCGAGAAACTAGCTTCAGCTAGGGGAGCCGTGATAATCAAGCTCCAAACTCCCACCCAAACTAATTTGGTAATATATTTAGTCGGTGCTAGTTTTACCCAACCAAAAAACCAAGAGTTTTGTAACTCTTGATATTCATTGATCGGCTGCTGTTCCTTGGGAACTGGACAAAAAGAACTAGAAGTACTCATCGGTTGACAGTTGAATTGACGTGCTCCAGGTGTTTATACAAACTGATTAAAACTACAAAACTGCTCTAGGTTTCTTCTGAGTCATAATCTTCCAGCTCAGAATCTTCTAGCTCGGATTCATCAAAATCAGCTTCGGGAGTAGAACCATAGAGGTCTACAGTAGGTGCAGGATTCTTGGGCTGCATTTCTGGTAGTGCGACGATTTGACCATGTCCCCAGAAGGTTTCTAGGCTGTAGAATTCGCGCAGATCGGGCATCAGAATGTGGACGATCAGATCGCCGTAATCTAGCAAGATCCAGCCACCTTTATTATGACCTTCGGTGCGTAATGGTCGTCGATCGAGTTCTTCTTCGAGTTTATCGGCAACGGAATCAGAAATCGCGCGAAGTTGAACTTTGGAGAAGCCAGTCACGATCAATAAATAATCAGCCAGGGTGGAAACTTCACCGATATTAATCAATACCATATCCCCAGCTTTGCGATCGTCTGCGGCATCAGCAGCGAGAAATGCTAGTTGTTCGATCGTATATTCAGTTTCGATGTTTGTTAAGGTTGCAGTCATTAAGTTAGTTGATAGTTGATAGTTGATAGCTAATACTTTAGAGATAGAGTGTTAGCTTAGATTTAGATTTTCACAAGGTCTTCAGCAGAAAAGCTTGCTGTCATTGCCCAGTTACGGGTGCGAATGGTGCGCGGGTGGATCAGGCAACGGGTGGATAGGAGATATTGGAGTGAATAATCACAGGTATGCCATACGGCTCGATGCAGGTTTTGATAACTCAGCTTGCGGAGAGATTGCAATTCTTCGGTGTCACCACGTCCAGCTTCAAGGGTGTCCGCTAGGAATATGATACAACTCATCGGACTCATCTCTGGTCTGCCCAAGGTGTGATCGGCGATCGCGTGAAGAATTTCTGGATCTGCGATCCCAAACTCGTCGCGGGCGACAATCGCGCTCACGTCAGCATGTAATAGGTGTGGTGTGGCTATATCCACTTCATCGATGGGGAGTCCTTCTGCTCGTGCGATTTCTAATAAACGGTTGGGTTTGAAATACTTTGCCAGATCGTGCATCAATCCTGATGTCGCGGCTGTGTAAGTATCTAGCTGATAATGTCCGGCGAGTTCGATCGCCATCTGCTCTACTCCTAGTATATGTTGGATTCGTTTAGGAGGGACATTTTCACTCAACCAGGCTAGAACTTTTTCACGCACGATCTTTGGCGATAGGTATGGCTATTTCTATTTTAGCGGGATTATCCCTGTGGGGCGATGCTTTACTAATTTTAATGGAGAGATTGCCTATGAATAATGATATCGGCAGGAAATAATCGTGAGATAGTCATCATCTACAGCATAAACGAGACGATTTGTATCATCAATTCGTCTCGACCAAAATCCCGCCAGATTTTCTTTGAGTGGTTCTGGCTTACCGATACCTTCAAATGGCTCTCTCCTAGTCGCTTCAATTAGTTTATTAATACGTTTTAGAGTTTTTTTATCCTGGCTTTGCCAGTATAGATAATTATCCCAAGCCTCATCTGTCCAGGCTAACTTTCTAATCATTTAGCAAATCTCGCTCTGTCACTTTTCCCTGCTGGTATTGAGCGATCGATTGTGCTAAATGAGCAGCATTTGCAGGCGATTTGAGTAGATGTACTGTCTCTAGCAAACTATTGAAAAAATCCAGTGACATAACCACTGCATCGGGAGCTTCACTTCTGGTGATGATGGTATAGTCTACATCTTCGATCGTTCGATCGATCACCATCGAGAGGTTATTCGTTGCTTCGCTGAAAGATACAACTTTCATATACTAGAAACTGTTGGTACACTTTACCAGTATAGTCGTCTTGAATGATCGGCATCATCTCACATCTTTCAGTCAGAATTGTAGGATACAGAAGTAGCTACCACTAACGATCGACAAAATTGAATTTTTCCAGGATAGCAGGGATTTCCATCAATTCGTCGATAGTTGCATCAGCTTCTACTGCTTCCTGCCAGAGCGGACTGCGTTTCCAAATTGTTCGTAGATTAGCATTCTTGGCTCCCAAGATATCAGCTTCCGGATTGTCCCCGACAAATACACTATTCTGAGCCGATCCTCCCAATCGAGTTATGGCTCGATTGAAAATTTCCGCTTCTGGTTTTCGGACTTGCTCTAGTTCAGAAATCAAAATCGCATCAAAATAGGCTTGAATTCCTAGTCCTGAGATCGCTTTAGCTTGAAATTCGCCTCGTCCATTTGTGATGATGCCTAGCTGATATTCTTGCTGTTTCAAGGTATCTAGCATCTCAATCAATCCGACAAATGGCACGCAATGAAACTGAAACTGTGTCTCATAATCATCTAACAATGCTTGCCAAGTAATGCTAGTAATTTTAAATTCGGTAACTAGCTCCTGATAAACTTTGTCTTTCCAAACATGTCCATGACAATCTAATTCAATAAATCTAGTGGCATAATCTGTTTGGGAAATATGGCTCAAATGATTGTAAAGTCGATCGTATTGTACTGCGATGAATTGCTTCACTGATTCGTCTCTGTCGAGTAATGTTCCATCTAAATCGAAAAGAACCAATCTCTTCATAACATCTTCAATACGTCTTCATTAGGTGGTGGGTGCAGAAACCCGACTTTTTCCAAAAAGTCGGGTTTCTCGTTGAATCTAGTGAACCCCAGCAGCGCGTTTGTAGGCTTCATCCAATACCTCAGACAAGGTAGGATGGGCATGAACATAAGTTGCGAGATTTTGGATGGAATTCCGCTGCGCGATCGCATTGGATGCCTCATGAATCAAATCCGCCGCATGTAAGCCGATAATGTGGGTACCCATGACTTCCCCAGTATCCTTACGGTAAATCACTTTTGCCATGCCATCTGCTTCACCTTCAGCGATCGCTTTGGAGTTACCTTTGAAATAACTCCGCACGGCGGCGATCTCAAATCCACCAGCAGTTCCAGCTTCTTTGGCTTGGGATTCTGTCATCCCGACGAAACTAATTTCGGGATGGGTAAATGCGGCTGCGGGGATGCTCTGGTAGTCCATTTCACGCGATCGACCACAGATATTTTCGACTGCTGTAATTCCCTGGGCAGAAGCGGCATGAGCCAACATCATTTTACCTGTAGCATCACCGATCGCCCATAGATGCGCTACGGGTTTTTCGTCGATCAGGACTTCAAGCTTATCATTCACCGGAATGAAGCCTCGGCGGTCGAGGGCGACCCCTACAGCTTCCAAATTGAGGTTTTTGGTATCGGGAATCCGACCCGTCGCCACGAGGCAGGCATCGACCTCTAGGATTTCGACGACTTCTTTGGTTTTGGCATCGGCGAGTTCGATTACCACTGGCGAACCTGGGATGATCCGCTTGGCGAGGAGACTAGGGCGAGCGTCGATGTCGCGGGGATCGATCAATATCCGTTTGGCAAGTTTGGCGATATCGGTATCAAATCCTGGCATGAGTTGATCGAAAAATTCGATCATCGTCACTTCCGAACCCAGTGCGGTGTAGACATCAGAGAATTCTAAGCCGATGTAGCCGCTGCCAATAATTGCAATCCACTGGGGAATTGTCTCTAGTTTGATCGCATCGTCGCTGGTAAATACCGTCTTGCCATCAACTTCAATTCCTGGGGGTACGAAGGGGATTGAGCCGGACGAAATCATCACATCCTTAGCCGTAATTATCCTATCGCCTTCAGGTGTAGTCACACTCACCTTTTGCGTACCCGCAATTTTCCCGAACCCGCGAATCACCTCAACATTCAACCGCGTCAGGCTATTAGTCAGATCTCCCCGCAGCTTAGTAACTAGATTACTCGCATGAGCAGCAACTCCAGCTCGATCGAATTTGACATTATCTACCTGAATCCCCATCGCCTTGAGATGGTGAGCATTCCGCAGTTCTCGCACTCTCCCCGAAGCGGCTAGCAGTGCTTTGGAAGGGATACAGCCCCGATTGACGCAAGTACCGCCCATATCTCCCGCTTCGATAATCGCTGTCTTCAAACCACAGCTCACTGCGTGAAGTGCCGCACCATGTCCACCGACACCCGCACCGATAATTACCAAATCATAGTCAAATTGTTCGCTCACGCCGCTATATCCTCTTTGGTCTGTGATTCTCTATTTTCGCTCTGACGCTTGCCCTTGTAAAGGCTCAGTAGTTAAATTAATTGAGAATTGAGAGTTGAGAATTAGGTTATTAAGATGGGGATTTAAACTCCTGTTCTTTGTTAATTCATCCAATTCCACCGAAAAACAGCTTTGGCAAAGTGGCGGAGGTTAATAAATTCAATTATTAACTATTAATTATTAATTATTAATTAAACTCAGCCATTCCCGCTTGGTGATTTCCATTTTATTTGCTTCGATCCATCGCCCTTTTTTCTGAAATGCGTGGGGAATATATCTAACTATTCTCATGCCAACTTTTTCGAGTGTGCGCTGACTTGCTTTATTCCAGAGCGCGTAACTGGCTTCAATTCGGGCTGCACCCAATTGCTCAAATCCAAACTCAATCACGGCGGTTGCTGCTTCTGTCATATAGCCTTTTCCTTGATGTTCTGGATGTGTCCAAAATCCCAGGTTCCAAATACCTGCATGTTTGGTTTTGCGGATACCAATTCTACCAATTAATCGATCGGTAGTCGGATCGGCGATCGTCAGGCAATAAGTTGTGCCCGCAGCCCAATCTGCCAAATTATCGCACAATGGTTGATCTAGTTCATCGATCGAATCGGGTGGTTCCCACTGCATTCCATCATTAAAGCCAGCCAAGCGGGTAGCTGAGAATATATCAGGAATATCTGCTGCGGATGGGCAACGCAGCCGACAACGAGCGGTGGTAATTGTAAAATCCAGCGGGACCGCGTGTTCTAGCTCAAAACTCGACATGGTTTCGATCGTGGTTGATAATCTAGTTTACCAATATATTTCTCCCATACCCTATCTCTAGATCGAAATAGGACGAGGATTTATGCCATTCAGTACTAGATGATAATACCAGCTTCGACTTTCGCACGGTGCCAATCTTCTTCTAACTTAAACCGCTCTACCCAACCTTGGAGATAACCAAAATCTAACTTCTCTTGCTGTACCTTCAATACACCTAAAATATCTCGCCACTGTTTATCGGATTGGCTTTCTTGCCGCCAGATTAGTTTACTAATAATGACATCTTCGGGCGAAGCGATCGCAACTTCAGCACTGCCTGGTAAGGTATATAATCGACAGCGATCGAACTTAATTAGATCGTACTCTTCCCTACCCGAAATCATTAAATCTATATTCTCGATCGTTTCTAAATGGGTGATATTTAGACACCGCAATTTTCCAGCTAAAACATCTGTCAAGCCAGCGACATAGAACCCAAGGGCTTCAAAATTGGCGGCTAAGGTGGGTAAATCGGCTAAATCGATGGCAATGACCACATCGAGATCGATCGTGGCTCTAGGCTCACCATGAGCGATCGCCGCGACTCCACCAGTAATATAGTAAGGGATATTTGCGGTAGTTAAGATCTGGGCGAGGAGGGCCGCAATTGCGATCGGATCTTGATTCCAACTCATCGGATTTGGGGGAATATAATCAGCAGGGCATTTCACTTGTAACCAAGCATGAGCAATCTTTTGAGCGAAAGCCGCCGCTGTCAATTCTGGAAAACTCTGACGCAGGCATTCAAGTGATAACTGTCTAGCACTTTGTTTGTACTTAGCTCCCAAAATTAACCGCTCGATCGTGGTGCGCTGGCGGTATAAATGAAAGCGTACCAAGTCAGCGTTGATGTTCGTATCGCTCGATTGGGCACAGTATCCTGGAGGTGCAGCCTTGATAGGGATCTGAGTCGGCAATGACATTCGATCGAGGACTCCGAAAATAAGGTCTAACTTTATTCTAACAATCAATGATTAGATCTTTTTACACCATCATATTCACAATTAAAATGTAGCCAATCGTACCAAACCAAACTAAGAATTTTGGTATAAGCATAGATCCATATTGCTGTCAATTTCGATAACTCGCGAATCTACAATAATTTCCATCGTCATACCAAACCCTGAGTCGATCGCGATAAAATTAAAACTAGATTACTGACCGTAGGCTACTGCCAAAGACTTCCGCTCTCTGCACTCACAACTATGAATCACTCAGCCGATCGCCCGTACATGAACAATCCTACCCCTTCAGCTATCGATAACCAATCCCCATATTTCGGTCCACGGTGGTTGGTGGAAGAGCGGGATGCCTGTGGAGTGGGGTTTATTGCTTGTCCAGCGGGTGATACTAGTCATAAGTTGATTCAGCAGACTTTGACTGCCCTAACCTGCATGGAGCATCGGGGTGGCTGTAGTGCCGATCGAGATTCTG
Organism: Chamaesiphon sp. OTE_75_metabat_95; assembly: GCA_031387665.1. Lineage (GTDB taxonomy): Bacteria > Cyanobacteriota > Cyanobacteriia > Cyanobacteriales > Chamaesiphonaceae > Chamaesiphon. The sequence goes on from JANNDL010000007.1 coordinate 62,307, forward strand.
GCGATGGAGCGGGGATTTTGACGCAGATTCCCTGGGCGTTATTTGACTCAATGACTCAAGGTTTAGATCGCGCTAAGTTGGCGGTGGGCATGATATTCTTGCCCCAGGACGAAAGCAAGCGGGCGATCGCCAAGCAGATTGTAGCCCATGTAGTCAGTCAGGAGCAGTGTCAATTAATTGGCTGGCGGGAAGTACCTGTTAAACCAGAGACGCTGGGCGTTCAAGCTCTGTCGAATCAGCCCCACATCGAGCAAATGGTGATTGCGGGTACGGCGACTGGGGATGAGTTAGAGCGACAGCTATATCTAGTGCGGCGCAAAATTGTCAAGGCACTGCAAGCAGATGGAGCGGTGAAGCCAGGGGATAATTTCTATATTTGCTCTCTGTCTAGTCGGACGATCGTCTACAAGGGAATGGTACGATCGGCTGTATTGGGTGAGTTCTATACTGATTTAACTAACCCTGAATTTAAGGCAGCCTTTGCGGTTTATCACCGTCGCTTTAGTACGAACACCTTACCAAAATGGCCGCTAGCACAACCAATGCGGGTGCTAGGACACAATGGTGAGATTAATACCCTGTTGGGCAATATCAATGGGATGACGGCGCGGGAAAGCGATCTCAATCATCCGCTGTGGAATGAGCGATTAAGAGAATTACAGCCGATTCTAAATCTGGATAATAGCGATTCGGGTACGCTCGATAATGTCCTGGAACTACTGGTACAATCGGGGCGGAGTCCGATCGAAGGCTTGATGATTATGGTACCAGAGGCTTACAAGAATCAGCCGGAGCTAGATAGTCGTCCTGAGATTACCGACTTTTATGAGTACTATTCCGGCTTGCAAGAAGCTTGGGATGGGCCAGCATTATTAGCATTCTCTGATGGTAAGGTAGTTGGGGCGGCACTCGATCGCAATGGTTTGCGGCCAGCGCGGTACTGTATTACTAAGGATGGTTATCTCTACGTTGGCTCTGAGGCTGGGGTAGTGGATTTACCTGTAGATCAGATCGTTGAAAAAGGTCGGCTCGGCCCTGGTGAAACGATCGTGGTAGATTTTGAGACTAAGGAAATTCTCCACAATTGGGAAGTAAAGGAGCGCGTCGCGAAGGCTCATCCCTATGGTGCATGGTTGAAGGAACATCGCCAACCGCTATCGGTGCAACCGTTTGAAGCTAGTTGTCGCTGGGAATCACCCAGTTTGCTCAATCAGCAGACGGCGTTTGGCTATACCGAAGAAGATGTATTGATGATCGTCAATGACATGGCGGAAAACGGCAAGGAGCCAACGTTCTGCATGGGCGATGATATTCCGCTGGCGGTGTTGTCAGAGAAAGCGCACCCAATCTACGACTATTTTAAACAACGCTTTGCCCAAGTCACTAACCCCGCGATCGATCCGTTGCGTGAAAAGTTAGTCATGTCCCTGGATGTTAGTCTAGGACGCAAGGGCAACTTACTCGAAGTCAAACCCGAATTTGCGGGGATGCTCAAATTAAATAGCCCCGTGCTGAATGAAGCGGAATTAGAAATAATTAAGGCTTCCTCACTCGGTAGCGAATTTATCTCCACACTTTATCCAGTTAATGATGGTGTCGGTGGCTTGAAACTGGCGATCGATAAACTGTGCGCCGCCGCCCTCGCCGCCGTCAATACAGGCAAACAAATTATCGTCCTCAGCGATTGGCAATCCGGCGGTTTAACTGACGAAATTACCTACGTTCCGCCCCTGGTTGCTGTCGGCGCGGTGCATCATTATCTTACCGCCCAAGGACTACGCGCACGGGTATCGATCGTCGTCGATACCGCCCAATGTTGGAGTACCCATCATTTCGCCTGTCTGATTGGCTTCGGCGCGTCCGCTGTTTGTCCATACCTCGCCTGGGAATCCGTCCGTAGTTGGTGGTGTGGTTCCAAAACTCAAGCCGCAATCGGGCGAGGCGAACTAGATATTAGCATCGATAAAGCCCAGGCTAACTACCGTAAAGCGATCGAAGATGGATTACTCAAAATCCTCTCAAAAATGGGGATCTCGCTATTAACATCCTACCAAGGCGCGCAGATCTTTGAAGCGATCGGCATCGGGCGCGAAGTCCTCGATCTCGCCTTCAAAGGCACCACTTCCCGCATCGGCGGCTTGACAATGGCAGATGTGGCACAGGAAACCATGACTTTCCACCACAAAGCCTTCCCCACAGAATTGAAGAAACTCGAAAACCTCGGCTTCTTCAACTACCGCCCTAGTGGTGAGTACCACATGAATAGCCCCCAACTGGCGAAAGCTCTGCACAAAGCGGTAGATGCTTACCCCAACCAAGCGGGCTATGACCACTATGAAACGTATAAAAAATATCTTCAGGAACGCCCCGTCACGGCTCTGCGCGACCTCCTCGACTTCAAATCCGATCGAAACTCCATTTCCCTCAACGAAGTGGAACCTGTGACCGATATCGTCAAACGCTTCTGCACGGGTGGGATGTCCCTCGGCGCACTCTCCCGCGAAGCCCATGAAGTCCTCGCGATCGCCATGAATCGAATCGGCGCGAAATCAAATAGCGGCGAAGGCGGCGAAGATCCAGTGCGGTATAAAACGATCGATGATGCTGTCGCAGGTAAATCGGCGATCCTCCCTCACCTCAACGGCTTACGCAATGGCGACACCGCCAAAAGCTCGATCGTTCAAGTCGCATCAGGACGCTTTGGTGTCACCCCCCAATACCTAATCAACGGCAAACAAATCGAAATCAAACTCGCTCAGGGCGCGAAACCAGGTGAAGGCGGCCAATTACCAGGGCCAAAAGTCAGCCAATATATCGCCATGCTCCGCCGCTCCAAACCAGGCGTGATGCTGATTTCACCACCACCCCACCATGATATCTACTCGATCGAAGATCTAGAGCAACTAATCCACGATCTCCACCAAATCAACCCCAAAGCCTCTGTATCCGTCAAACTAGTCGCCGAAATCGGCATCGGCACAATCGCCGCCGGAGTCGCCAAAGCCAACGCCGACATCATCCAAATCTCTGGACACGACGGCGGTACCGGAGCATCGCCCCTCTCCAGCATCAAACACGCAGGCACCCCGTGGGAACTCGGATTGACCGAAGTTCACCGCGTCTTGATGGACAATAAATTACGCGATCGAGTTTTACTTCGTGTCGATGGTGGATTAAAATCAGGATGGGATATCATTATCGCCGCCCTCATGGGAGCAGAAGAATATGGCTTCGGATCGATCGCGATGATTGCCGAAGGCTGTATCATGGCACGAGTCTGTCATACCAATAAATGTCCCGTCGGTGTCGCATCCCAACGCGAAGATCTCCGCGCCCGCTTCCCAGGTATCCCCGAACAAGTCGTCAACTTCTTCCTGTTCATCGCCGAAGAAGTCCGCAGCATCTTGGCTCGGTTAGGCTACAAGTCGCTGAACGAATTGATCGGACGTGCGGATCTATTCACCCTCCGCCCCGAAGCAAAATTAACCAAAGTAGCAGCAATTAACCTCGATTGTCTGACTCAATTACCGGATACTAAACTCGATCGATCCTTCCTCGTACATGGCGACATTCATACCAATGGTGCAGTTTTAGATGATGAGATTTTAGCAGATGTAGATGTGATGAATGCGATCGACAACCAAGGCATCGCCACTAAATCTTACAAGGTGGTGAATACTGACAGATCGATCGGTGCCCGCATCTCCGGTGCAATCGCCCTCAAATATGGCGACAGCGCATTTGAAGGACAACTCACCCTCAACTTCCAGGGAGCCGCCGGACAAAGCTTCGGTGCCTTCAACCATGAAGGAGTCAGCCTCAACCTCACAGGTGAAAGCAACGACTACGTAGGCAAAGGCATCAACGGCGGCGAAATCGTCATCAAACCTCACACAGGCACGATCTTCGACACCAGCCGCAACGTGATCATCGGCAACACCTGCCTCTACGGAGCCACAGGCGGCTACCTCTATGCCAACGGACGCGCAGGCGAACGCTTCGCCGTCCGCAACTCCCGCGCCACCGCCATAGTCGAAGGCACAGGCGATCACTGCTGCGAATACATGACAGGCGGCGTAGTCGTCGTCCTCGGACAAGTCGGGCGCAACGTCGGTGCAGGGATGACAGGCGGTTTGGGTTATTTCCTTGATGAAGACGACTCATTCATCGCCAAAATCAATCCCGAAATCGTCAAATGGCAACGGGTACAAACAGCCGCAGGTGAGCAGCAATTGAAGGATCTAATTGCAGCGCATGGTGCGAAAACAGGGAGTCAGAAAGCGCAAGAAATCTTGAGTCGGTGGGTAGAGTATCTGCCTAAGTTCTGGCAGTTGGTGCCACCGTCGGAGGCGGAAACACCAGAAGCCAGTGCTAAACAGGCTGTGAGTGCTTAGATTTTGATGCTATAAAAGTGAGGCAAAGTGGAGCGATCCATTTTGCCTCACTTTTATCTATATTCCATCCAACTAAAACAAACTACTGTCGAATACTATAATAAAAGTGCCATAATCTAAGTATTAGCAAACACAGATTGCGCTAGTGCTATTTCTGACCTTTCTGTAATGTCAAACCGCATCAACGCTAACCAAATTAAAGCTGAACTCGATCGTATGATCGCAGATGCTGACGATACTGAGCCACAACTAGCCCAAAGACTGCGGCAGCTATCGCGTTGGATCAAGGACAAAAAACCAGGCTTATTGACTCAAAAGCGGTTGGTAATGGATCTGATAATTGAAGTGATGCAGGATGCCAAATTTTGGCTCAAGATTGAAGATCTCGCTCCTGAAGAAAAAATCGCATTTTATCGCCAAGCCCAATTAACACCATCAGAAAGATATTGGTATGAAACACTTTTTCCCACATGGTTTAAAACTTTAGATCCAAAATTAACTACCTGGACGAAGAAACTGATGGCAGATGAATTTCCAAATAGTGATAGTTCCACAATCTCAAAGTTTGCTAATGAATTTGACAATCTTGGGGCACCAACGTTTTATAGATATATCCTAGACTTATCGATGGCAACCGACTTGATGATTAGCGGTCAGTTGAAGAAATCATTAGCAATCCAACTGACCATCAGCAATCCAAAAGTGCTAGACGAAAAACAACATAATTGGAGAGAAACACTTATATATTGGGATATCAAGCGAGGAGTATTGTTCAGCCAGTCTCCAACCCATTCGATTGAGCAATCTGCAAAATCTCTGCTCGAACATAGTGACAGTTTAAATGAGGGCTGCTACGTTGTAGATATGTCTACAACGTAGTAGCTATCATCAGTCATCTCACTTGCCCAAACTAAAAGAGGATAATATGAATCTCGAACAGGCGATCTTGAGTCAAAGCAAAAAAGTTGATAGTGCCCTGGAAACGTTGAAAGCCAATCGCAGATACCAGCAGGATAAGCTTACGCTGGGCTTGGATCGTGTCGAGCTATACGTTGAAGACGTTGAAGGTGATTGGCTGGATGATTGGACTGACGAGGCTGAAGATGATGAGCAAGAGAATGAGATTTAGAGAGTTTGAGGATAATAAATCATTATTGATGGACAGAGCCACTATTCGCAAATTTATTTAAAATCCTTTGGCTTGGGTGAGCAGAAAGACTAACTAACTTATTAACAAGAGCAACAGGGAAAAGTGCTGAATCATACATATCACAGTGAAACGACTCTATATTATTTAGTATCACTTGTAAGTTAGGTAAGTCTTCAGCAGTTGGAGATTTCTTCAGTTCGCGAACAGGCACTGAAAGAACATACATTTGCCCTGCTCTCGTTTTAAAAATTACTTTATGTCCATAATTGCTAGTATGAGCATAAGGATGATCGGGATCGCCTCCACCTGGTTTGATATAGCGATAAATATAGTCATCTGTGAGAACAACTGCTTGTCCAGGTTTTAATTTGTTCTGAATTTCTTGAGCATGATCTACAAACGCACCACTTTTTTCTAGCCCAACCAAAAAAATGTTGTAGTTGTCAAAAAGCCAGTTAACTAAATCTTTCATCGGTCTATGCAGTCTAGCTGGTTGACCGCCAAAGCTAATCAATCCATCTTTTATGAATAAAATTTTCTTTAGCCAATTAGAATCTACACGAAGAAACTGACGTATTAGATGAATGATTATTAGATGCTCAATCACATTCATTAAATAGCCAAGAATTCCATCTCCTCCCGTCTCTTCGTCGATCAACTCTTGTAATCGGAAAATATCCGTGAGATAAATTATTCCTCCTGTTTCTGGGTGAATAAAAGTATAATCACTCTTCATCTCCTCCTCTTTTAATATGATTTTTACATTATCTATGGTTAATTCATAATTCTTGTCATCTGCATTTCGTTTTCCCTGCTTGTATCTGTGAAAAATAAACCAAGCCAATGTATCTATTAAGCTGTCTCTTTCTCCTAGTTTATTTTTACTAGAAAACTCAAATATGGCTTTAAGAATGGTTCCTTTTAAGCTAGTTTCATCTTTAAAGCAAAGATTCTTAGTAGGCAAAGCTAGTTTCAAGCGTTCAATATTTCTGAGTTTAGCCATATCTTCTGGTGCAATAAAGGCAGAGGCATCAATTTGAGCAAGATCCTCTAGTTTAAAAAACAAAGCACCGAACTGTAAGAAGTGTATGGTGCGAGAAGGAAATTCTTTATCGATATTGACTTCGGTGTAACCGCCATCTGCTGCAATAATTGCTTCAACAGGATTCTCTTGTGGAGGATCGAAATCTACTATTAAATTTGATAGTGGAATTTCTGGAGATTGGGATGGTTTATGGATACGCTCTATGATTGATTTAACTTCAGGATCGTTGATAATGTGGTGATGTGAAGACTTACTAGCACGTTCAAACGGTCGCCGATTATCTTTGCTTTGGTATCCCATATTTTTGTTATTTTACTTCAGTTAATTTAATCTTCAGGGGGAAATCTATCGATCTGAACTGGGATGACAAATGAGTTACTATAAGTTTTCATTCGGACAAAACCTTTGTCAGTATCTTGGCTGAAACGGATTAGGCTATCAGTAAAATCACTAAAGTCATAGTACTTACGCAGCTCTCTAATCTCATCTTCGTTGTTCAAATGAGAAATAAACCAGTTTTGTGTTGCTTTGAGGATGTTACTGCTGATTGAGCTTACCTCCTGTGTTGCATAAATTAGACCCAGATGAAGTTTAGCTCCCTCTTTTGCTAGTCTGTTGTAAATTTGGGATAAATCCTTATCATCCTTTTTGGGGAAAAGATTATGAGCCTCTTCAAAGTAAAACTGAATGAAGTTGTTTGGACGAGTGCTAGTAAAGCGAGTTATTGCATCAGTGAAAATTTGATTACAGATACGTTCGCTAAACATAGCTTGAATTTTAGAATTTCCAAGTGACCCATTCTAGCAGCCCAGCTGCATGTTTCTTCATCCCAAGGGCAGCAAAAAAACGATGGTGAGTTATTCG